>USAE01000046.1 GCA_900552655.1 uncultured Clostridium sp. | reverse complement strand
CGGTAGTTCAGTTGGTTAGAACGCTAGCCTGTCACGCTAGAGGTCGACGGTTCGAGCCCGTTCCGGGTCGCCATTTTTTTTATCTAAAAATGGCAAAATATAAAATAAGCCTCGATAGCTCAGTTGGTAGAGCAAGGGACTGAAAATCCCTGTGTCACTGGTTCGATTCCCGTTCGAGGCACCATTAAAATTTAATATGGGGATAGAGTTTTTAAAAAGTACACTATAAGTATGCTTTTTGGAAGCTCTATTTTTTTATTATTGTAAAAAATAAAATCGGGATTTTAAGGAACGTCCCCAAATCCCGATTTTATATAAAAAAGGAGGAATAAAAATGAAAACTAATTTATCTACTTTAATGTCAATTGCTACAATAGAGGAAGGAAAGTTTGCGAATTTAGCATATCAATTAAAAAAATTTGCTAAGAGCATTACTACACAAGAATTAGATGGAACTATAAATACAATAGAAGATTATAAAGAAGATTTTAAAAAAACATATGAGGAATATGAAAGAACACAAATAAGAATTTCTAAAATCAAAAAAATTATTCATAAGAAAAATGCAGAATTAAAATTAGAAGATGGAAGAAATATTCAAGAAGCAATTATAGATAATACAAATTTAAGAAAAATGAAATCTACAATAGAATTTTTATTAACACTAAGAAATTCTAAGAAAAGAATAACAGAAGTAAATAATTCATATTTTGAATGTGAAACTGTTAATTATGATTTAGAATTACTAGAAAAGAGGTTTATAGAGTTGGAAAAGGAAATAAATAATACAGATTTCCAAATATCTAAGCTAAATTCTATAGAGTTTGAAACAGAATTATAAAAAATGGTGCTTACAAAGTTATCTAGTAGGTTAAATGAAGAAGAATCTTACAGCCAAACTCTATCCCATATATACTAGTAATGCATTTAAAAAGATGATAAAAAATTGGAATTTTAAAAATTAATAACACATATTACAATTTATAAATTATAATATTATTACAAATTATAAAAAATAAAGTTGGTAAATTAAAAGAGGCAAATAGATTTATTTTATTATAGGTATATGTGGGAATAGAAAAAGAGTCTTTACTATTTTTAGTAAAGACTCTTTTGCATATAGAATTAATATCCATAGAAAATTATAAAATTTGTAACAGTATAATTTTTATCACATATTTATAATGTATGGAGGTTTACATATGGTTACTTTTTCTAAATTGCATGGATTAGGTAATGATTATATATGCATAAATAATAAAAATATATTAAAAGAAAGAGGTTTATCACAAATAGCAAAATATATGTGTGATAGAAATTTCGGGATTGGAGCAGATGGACTTATTTTAGCTGAAGAAAGTGATATTGCAGATATAAAAATGAGAATATTTAATAAAAATGGAACAGAAGAAGAAATATCGGGAAATGGAATAAGATGTTTTGCAAGATATGTTTTTGATAATAAGATTGTTAATAAAACTAATATGAAAGTAGAAACAAAAGCTGGAATAAAAAATGTAAAAATTAAGATGAATGAAGAAATAGAAGTAGATATGGGAAAACCAATATTTGACGATATGAAAAATATAAATATAAAAAATACATATAGAATTCCGATAGTAATAAATATTAAATTAAATGATAATAAGTTTATAGGAAATTATATATCTATGGGAAATCCACATATTGTTATTTTTGTAAATAATGTGGATAAAATAGATATAGAAAAATATGGGAGAGCAATAGAAAATATGGGATGTTTTCCAAATAAGATAAATGTAAATTTTGTAGAAAATTTAGGAAGAAATACATTAAAAATTAGAACCTGGAAAAGAGAAGTAGGAGAAACATATGCATGTGCAACAGGTGCGTGTTCTGCATTTTGTATAGGATATTATAAAGGAATATGTTCAAATTATGTAAAAGTAATATTAAGAGGAGGAGAATTAAAAATTTTATATAACAAACCAAATGGACATATAATAATGAATGGAATTGCTAAAAAAGTATATGATGGTAATATATGTATATAATTAAAATATAAAATTTGTTTTTATAATATCATTCTAAGTATACTATACAATACAGAAAAAATGTGATAAAACTAGTATATACTAAAATAGGAGCAAGTAGGATGAATTTAGAAGAATATTTACAAAGTTTTTCACATGGAAAGAAAAAACAATCATTAGAAACAATGGAATATTTTATGAAAAAATTAAATAATCCACAAGAAAAACAAAAATTTATACATATAGCTGGTACTAATGGAAAAGGTAGTTGCACAGAGATGATGACAAATATTTTATTAAAATCTGGATATAAAGTTGGCAAATTTATATCACCACACTTAATAAAATATAATGAAAGAATTAGTGTTAATAATATAAATATATCTAATGAAGAAATGGAAAAAATTATAGAAGAAATAGATCCTTTAATTATGGAATATGGTAAAGAAAATGTTACACTTTTTGAACTAGAAACAATAATGGCAATAATATATTTTTATAGAAAAAAATGTGACATAGTAGTTATGGAAGTAGGATTAGGTGGAATGTATGATTGCACCAATATTATATATCCGGAAATATCTGTAATAAATTCTATAGGATATGATCATATGCAATTTTTAGGAGATACTATAGAAGAAATTGCTTACCAAAAAGCAGGAATAATAAAGGAAAATTCGAAAACCGTATATATTTGCCAAGAAAATGAAGCAGATAATGTAATTATTAATAAATGTAAAGAAGAAAATAATAAACTATATTTAATAAAAAGAGAAGATGTAAAGAATTATTCATATAATAATGAGTTTCAAGAGTTTGATTATGAAAATTACAAAAATATTAAAGTAAAGCTTAAAGGAAAGTCACAAATATATAATGCAAGTATTTGCTTAGAAGCAGTAAATATTTTAAAAAATAATTATAAGTTACCAGAAGAAAAAGTAAGAGAAGGAATAGAAAGTGTAATACATAGAGGGCGATTCGAAACATTGTGGAATGAGCCAACAATTATATATGATGGAGGACATAATGAACTTGCAATAAAAAACTTTATAAATTCTGTTAATATGTATTATAAGGACAATAAAAAAGTATATATTATATCTTTATTAAAATCAAAAGATTATAAAACAATTTTAAAACTATTAGTACAAGAAAAGAATGGAACTTATATTTTTACTTCTGGCAATAGTGAAGAAAGATATTGGGATAAAGAGATACTAAAAGAAGAAGCTATAAAGCTGGGTGCAAAGAATGTAATTGCTATAAATTTAGAAGGAGCAATAAATAAGTCTTTTAAAGAATATAAAAATTATATAATTTTTGTTGTAGGCAGTTTTTATATTTATGGAGATGTAATTAATTACATACAAGATGATGCAAAATAATATAGTTATAAATTGTAAAAGCAAAAATAATTAAAAAACAAAATAATATAGCTTAAAATAAAGAAAATAAATAATTTACAAAAAAAATCTAATATGATAGAATGTTAACTAGAAAAAATATAATTATAATTTTCTAGAATTTGATATATTAAAGAAGTGAATAGCTATGATAGAATTTACAAAGATGCAAGGATTAGGGAATGATTATGTTTATATTGATGCGGTAAATCAAAAGATAGAAAACGCATCATTACTATCTAAAATTATTAGTGATAGGCATTTTGGTGTAGGTTCAGATGGATTAATTCTAATTTGCAAAAGTGAACGTGCAGATTTTAAGATGCAAATGTTTAATTCAGATGGAAGCGAAGCTGAAATGTGTGGAAATGGAATACGTTGTGTAGGAAAATTTGTTTATGATAAAAAACTTACAGACAAAACAATATTAAAAATTGAAACTTTAGCAGGAGTGAAAAAACTTCAATTAAACATAACAAAAGGAAAAGTAGATACAGTTAGAGTAGATATGGGGCTACCAATATTTGAAGCGAAAAAAATCCCAGTGATTTCGAATAAAGAAATAGTAAAAAACTTAGAAATAGAAATTTATGACAAAAAATTTAAATTTACATGTTTATCTATGGGTAATCCACATGCTATAACTTTTATAAAAAATATAGAAGATATTGAAGTAGAAAAATATGGAAGTCAGATGGAAATAAATGAAAAATTTCCTAATAAAACGAATGTAGAGTTTATAGAAATTGTAAACAAAAGGTATATAAAGATGAGAGTATGGGAAAGAGGTGCAGGTGAAACTTTAGCATGTGGAACGGGAGCATGTGCTAGTGTAGTAGCAGGAATTGTAAATAATCTACTTGATGAAAAAGTGACAGTAGAATTATTAGGAGGAAAATTGGAAATAGAATGGGATAAATATAATAAGCATGTATATATGACAGGCCCAGCTGTTACAGTTTTTGAAGGGAGATTATAATTATGGTAAAAATAAATGAAAACTTTTTAAAAATGGAAGATAGCTATTTGTTTTCTACAGTAGCTAATAAAGTATCAAAATATCAACAAGATAATCCGGATAAAAATATTATAAAACTAGGAATAGGAGATGTAACTAAGCCTATAGCAAATAAAATAATAGAGCAAATGAAAAAGGCAGTAGATGAACTAGGAAAAAGTAATACTTTTAGAGGTTATGGTCCAGAACAAGGATATGAATTTTTAAGAAAAGCAATAGTTAAATATGATTATGAAAGAAGAGGAATACAAATATTGCCAGATGAAGTTTTTATATCAGATGGATCGAAATGTGATTGCGGAAACATTGTGGATTTGTTTGATATAAATAATAAAATTGCAATAACAGATCCAGTTTATCCGGTATATTTAGATACAAACATAATTTCTGGAAGAACAGGTAAATATAATACTGAAACGGGTAGATATGATGGAGTTATTTATATACCATGTACATATGAAAATGATTTTATACCAGAACTTCCACAAGAAATTCCAGACATTATATATTTATGTTTTCCAAATAATCCAACAGGAACAGTTATATCAAAAGAAGAATTAGCTAGATGGGTAAAATATGCTAAAGAAAATAATTCTATTATTTTATATGATGCTGCATATGAGGCATTTATAACTGAAGAAAATATTCCTCATACTATATATGAAATAGAAGGAGCAAAAGAAGTTGCTATAGAATTTAAGAGTTTTTCAAAAACAGCGGGATTCACAGGAATAAGATGTGCATATACAATAGTTCCTAAGGAACTAAAAATAAAATTAAATAATGGAAAAGAAGTTAGTTTAAATAAATTATGGAATAGAAGACAATGTACAAAATTTAATGGAGTTTCATATATAACTCAAAGAGCTGCCGAGGCTATTTATACAGAAGAAGGACAAAAAGAGATAAAAGAAAATATTAAATATTATTTAGAAAATGCTAAAATAATAAGAGAAGGATTAGATGAGGTTGGAATACAATACTGTGGAGGCATAAATTCTCCATATATATGGATTAAAGTTCCAAACAATATGAAATCTTGGGAATTTTTTGATATGTTATTAGAAAAAGCGAATATTGTAGGAACACCAGGAGTTGGATTTGGACCAAGTGGCGAAGGATATTTTAGACTAACAGCATTTGGTGAAAGAAAAAATACAGAAGAAGCAATGAAGAGAATTAAAGAAACATTGCAATTCTAGTATAAGCTAGGAGGCAATTATAAAAATGAATATTAATGAAGAGCTAAGAAATATTCTAGAATGGATAATATGCATTATTATAGCGGTAATTTTAGGGTTATGGATACGATATTATATAATGACTCCAACCCAAGTTAGATCAGTTTCTATGAAGCCTACACTAATAGAAGGTCAAAGGTTAATTTTAAATAGAACAATAAGACTAAGTAATAAGCTTCCAGAAAAAGGAGATATTATTACATTTGAAGCGCCAATAGAAGATTATTTAACAGAGTCAGAATTTAAAGAGTCACCTATAGCAAGATATAAAGAGCCTGAAGGTGGATTTAATAAATTCGTTCATAATGTTTTAGAAATAGGTAAAACAAGTTATATAAAAAGAGTAATTGCCTTACCAGGTGAACATGTTAAAATTCAAAATGGTAAAGTTTATATAAATGGAGCAGAATATAAAGAAGAGTATTTATCAAATAGTGTAAAAACAGAAGCAGAAGGTGGTTTGGTGCTAGATTTTGTTGTACCAGAAGGAACTGTATTTGCTATGGGAGATAACAGATCAGAAAGCCATGATTGTAGAGCATTTGGATGTGTGCCACAAGATAAGATAGAAAGTATAGTGCTTTTTAGATTTTGGCCATTTGATAAATTTGGAAAAGTTGAATAAATAATAAAAGGGAAAATAGATATGAAAAATAAGGGGATATTAAAAATTTATAAGGTTGTTTATGTAGGAAAAAGTACTACACAAATTTGTTATGCAACTCGCTAATGTTAAATACATTTAGCGAGTTTTTTGCATATATGGGCATAGCCTAATAAGTAAAAAAGGAGGAGTAAAAATATGGGAGCATGGGGAACAGGATTGTATCAAGATGATACAGCATGTGATGTAAAGGAAAGTATAAAAGATAGATTAATATATGGGGATGAAGAGGGCAAAAGATATACCAAAGAAGAATTAATAGAAAGTATATTGGAAGAATATGAAGACTATATGCAATTAGATGATGATAGAGCTATAGTAATATTAGTACTAGCAGATATACTTTGGAAAAATGGAATGTTAACAGATAATCTAAAAATGGAAGCATTAAAGATAATAGAAAACAAGACAGATCTAGAAAGATGGGGAGAAGATAAAGAATTATATAAAAAGAGAGAGAAAGTATTAGAAGCCTTAAAAATAAAAATAGAAAGTAATCAGCCAGAAGAAAAAATAATTAAAATAAAAAGAAGACCAAAACCATATATATGTCCATGGAAGGTAGGCGATAGGTTTGCATATGAATTAAAAAGTGAGAAAGCAAAAGAGTATGGATTAGAAGGTAGATTCTTAATAATAAGTTTTGAAAGAGCTATGGAATGGGGAGATAGAGATAATAAATACTATATACCAGTAATGCATATTCAAATAACAGAAGATAATAAAATACCAAGTACATATGAAGAAATTGAAAAATGTGAATACATTATAGATGAATATAATCCCAAAAAAGAAAAATATAGGTATTCTACTATAATTTCAGATAACATAACTTCAAGAGTTCAAAAATTATATAAATATATTGGAAATTTTCCTGTAACAGGTTTATTAGAAGATGAGTATATAGACAATGGAATACCACTTTGGTTAACATGGTACAATTTTGGAGATAACAAAATTGAAAACTATATTAAATTGGGAACTAACAAAAATAAGAAAATAAATATAGAAGAATATAAAAAGAATATGCAAGAATGGGGAACAAGATTTTATGACAACCAAATAACATTTGACACAAATAAAGAATATTGCTCATTGCTACATGTAACTGAAAGCAATGAAGAAGCATTACAGAAGATAATGGAATATAAGAAAAATATTATAGAAGATAAAGATAAGGATTTTTTGTTTTGGGTAGCACTAGCAGATGCTCAATGGGAGTATGGAAGACTAGTAGATGATGTAAAAAATAAAGCCATAGAGTATATTGAAAAAGATGAACGATTAAAAAAATGGGAAATAGAAGTGGAAGAAATTAAAGAAAAACTAAATAAGAAACAACCAAAGGAAAGAGATGTTTATAAAAGAGTTTGCTTAAAAGCTAATTGGAAAGTTGGAGATTTCTTATTGTGTCAAATAAAAAATGAAGAGTTAAAAGAACACAAGTGGTATGAAAAATATATTTTATTACAAGTTATATCAATGCAAATATCTAAAATTGACTTCTTACCAACAAATAAATATTGTGATGAAGAAGAAATTGTTGTTTTATATAATTGGATAGGTGATAAACAAATTGATTTAAATAAGATAAGTGAACTTGAGTTAGTATTTTTTAAAGATGAAGAAAGAAGCTATGGGAAAGAACTGAAATTGATTGGATTATATCACTTAACAAAGGAAGAATTGAATAAAGTTAATATAAAAGTTATAAAAAATGATATAAATAACTTGAATGCAGATAAAATTACGCGAAAATATCCGTATATGTATAGATATAATATAAATAATTTTGATACTGCAGTAATAGATGCATTAGAAAGAGAAGAAAAAAGAGGGAATCTGATTAAAGATTTTGAAGAATAAGAAAATAAAAAAGAGCAAAGTTAAGCTTTGCTCTTTTTGAAAGGAGTATGTCGATGTTATCGACACTAATAGTTTATCACACACAATTAAAATATCATCAAAAGAGAGAATTGTAAATAGTTATTTATTATTTTCTACATTTTTACCAAATCTTTTAATTTTTTGAGTAGTAGTTTTTTCAAATTCTTCATCTTTAATAATAAAAGATTTTATATGTTTATAATTTGGTAATTTTTTATTTACATTTGCAACAATATCTTTAATAACTGCGAAAATCTCTTCTTTTTGAGGAATAGAAACTTTTAAATATTCTTTTATTGCATCAATATTTGGGAAAATTTGTGCATTTACATATACATCGTCATCTTTAGAATCAGAAAGACCTGTAACTAAAGATTCAGAAATTAAAGGATTTTCATTAAGATAGTGTTCTATTTCCTCTGGATAAATATTTTTTCCATTTTGTGTAACAATAACAGTTTTTAATCTACCAGTAATGTAAAGCCAACCATCGTTATCAATTTTTCCTAAGTCACCAGTATGAAACCAACCGTCTTTAATAACTTTATTTGTTTCAGCTTCATTTTTATAATAACCAAGCATTACATTAGGACCTTTTACAAGAATTTCACCTACACCAGTATTATCTGGTTTATCTATTTTATAAGAAACATTTGGAATAGGAAGTCCAACAGCATCTGGTTTTATATAAAAGTCATTATTTCCAGCAACTAAAGGTGCACATTCTGTAAGTCCATATCCTTGTAAAGATTTTATATCTAAATTTTTAAAAGAATTTATAATTTCAGGTCCTAAAGGTGCAGCTCCAACTATAAATGCTCTTAGTCTACCACCAAGAGAATTTTTAACTTTTGTTTTTACTATATTCTTTAAAATGAAAGGTAAATTAGAGATTATATCTCCTTCAATATCTGCATATTTTTTAGGTAGAGATTTTCTAACAGTGTTTTCTATCTTTTTATACATTTTTTCTAAAAGTAAAGGAACGCATAAAATAACTGTTGGTCTAAATTCTGAAATGTTATTTGTAATATGACGAAGTCCTTCACAATAACTAATGCAACCACCACTATAAATTACAAGTAAAAAGCCTAAAGTACATTCATAAGTGTGGTGTAACGGTAAAATAGAAAGAACTTGGTCATTTCTTTTTACTTTAACTATACCAAAAGTAGACATTATATTAGATGTAATGTTTTTATGTGATAAACAGACACCTTTTGCATTTCCAGTAGTTCCAGATGTAAAAATAAGAACTTTCATTGCATCTGGGTCAATTTTTATGTTATCAAATTTTTTGTCTCCTTCTTCCAAAAGATTGTAACCATTTTCTAATAATAAAGAATAAGATTTATACGAATTAGTATCTTTTTCAGAATTAAAATTTATTAATAAAATATTTTTATTATCTATAGATTCCTTGTTTTCAGCTAAACTTTTTAAATATTTATCATCACCAAGGATAGCTTTAGCAGAAGAAACATTTAAAAAATTTATAACATCATTAGATTGTAATTCTTTGTCTATAGGTACTACAACTCCAACAATTGTAGCAGCTAAGTAAGAAACAGCCCAATTGTAACTGTTTTTACCAATAACAGCTATATTTTCATCTTTTAATCCAAGGTTAATTAAAGATGTTCCTAATGCCACAACATCTTGCTTGAATTTTTGGTATGTAACCTTATAAATATTTCCAACCTTATCTTTTAACTTAAAAGCAGGTCTTCTAGTATATCTGGTAGCAGACTTATATAATAAATCTTTTAAATCTGTAACTTCTAAAGATTTATGATATTTTTTCTTTAATTTTTCACTTAAATTTTTGTTTCCCATATATATTTTAATACCTCCTAATACATATAGATAATAATATTACAATATGTAAAAATAAGCAAGTAATAATAATAACTAGTCGGTTACAAAAAAATACATAAATTTTAACAATAAAATTAAGAAAATATTAAAAAATTATACAAATTCATAAAATTATATGATAGAATAACTTTGCTAGATTAAATTATTATAGAAATATTTAGTTTATTAAATAAGCAAGGAGAGTGTATAAATTTGGAAACTAATAAGCCCTATAAAAGAGTACTTTTAAAACTAAGTGGCGAAGTACTTGCAGGAGATAAAAAAACTGGGATTGATGCAAAAGTAGTAGGAAATTTATGTGATGCAATAAAAGAAATTTCCAATTTAGGAATACAAGTTGCAGTAGTTGTTGGTGGTGGAAATTTTTGGAGAGGTAGATATGGTCACGAAATGGAAAGAACAACAGCAGACTATATGGGAATGCTTGCAACAGCAATGAACGGATTAGCTCTTCAAGATGCACTAGAAGCAAGAGGAGTATATACAAGAGTACAAACTGCTATAGAAATGAGAGAAATAGCTGAACCATATATAAAAAGAAAAGCAATAAAACATTTAGAAAGAGGAAGAATTGTAATATTTGCGTGTGGTACAGGTAATCCTTACTTTACAACAGATACAGCAGCAGCATTAAGAGCAGCAGAAATAGATGCAGATGTAATATTATTAGGAAAATCTATAGATGCAGTATATTCAGCAGATCCAGAAATAGATAAAGATGCAGTAAAATACGACGAAATAACATACTTAGATATTTTAAACAAAGATTTAAAAGTAATGGATTCTACAGCAACAAGTCTTTGCATGGATAATAAAATTCCTTTAGTAGTATTTAATATAGATAATCACGAAAATATTTTAAAAGCTGCTTTAGGCGAAAATATTGGAACAACTGTTGGAGGTAATGATTAATGATTAAAGAAGTAATAGCTAAAAATGAAGAGCGTATGAAAGAAACTTTAAGTGCAGCAAAATCTGAATTTGCTTCTCTTCGTGCAGGTCGTGCAACTCCTGCATTATTAGATAAAGTAATGGTAGAATATTACGGTTCTTTAGTACCAGTAAATCAGGTAGGTAATATCTCTGTTCCTGAACCTCGTATGATTTTAATTCAACCATGGGAAAAACCAATGCTTCATGAAATTGAAAAAGCGATTACAAGATCTGACCTTGGTCTTAGTCCAAATAATGATGGTACAGTAATTCGTTTAAATATACCTCAGCTCACTGAAGAACGTCGTACTGACCTTGTAAAAACATTGAATAAACGTGCAGAAGAATCTAAAGTATCTGTTCGTAATATTCGCCGTGATGCTAATGAAGCTATTAAAAAATTAGAAAAAGCAAAATCTATCACAGAAGATGATGCTAAAAAAGCTCAAGAAGATATTCAAAAAATTGTAGATAAATATATTAAAGAAATCGATATTGCTAGAGCGGAAAAAGAAAAAGAAATAATGGAAGTTTTCAAAATGTACAATGTGGGGGTCCGTATCCAAATCAATAATCATTTGACGCCTAAA
>USAE01000045.1 GCA_900552655.1 uncultured Clostridium sp. | reverse complement strand
TCTCTTTCTTTATCATCAGACTTTTTACATGTCTGGTTTTCTTCATCCCATTCGCCACCATTGGCTTCACAAGCATCTTGCGCATCATTGTTTTCGGATGTTATATCACCTTTTGATTTGAATTCATCTTTGATGTATCCACCCCTGTAGTCTGAGATACCACTAGGTCTTTCAAGTGCAGAATATGTTGCATATTTTTGCATGTAATCAAGCATGTAGTGTGAAATATGGAATGCTGAAGCAACATTTAAATCATTCCAAGTAATATACATACCATAGTTTGTGATGGCATCCGTTGTATATCCACTCCAACAAGCGATTGTATATTTATTTGTATAGCCTACTGACCATTCATCTTTGGCAACCCCCTCAGGAATTTTATATGGGTTCGCAGGCCAGTCTGTTGTACCTGATTTTCCATATACTGTATAGTTGCTCGCAAGAATTTCGTTGTAGTTTTGGTAACCACCTGAAACTACTTTTTCAAGTAATTGCGAAATCATCCATGCGGCTTGTTCACTGATAATATCATATGTTTTAGCGTTTGTCTTAAATTCTTTTTTATCGGATCTACGAACTACTTTTCTTACACGGTGAGCATCTACACGCTTACCTCCATTCGCAAATGTTGAGTAAGCACTTGCTTGTTGGATTGGGCTTGCACGCATGCTCGAACCACCGATTGCGTATTGTTCATTAAATCCTTCAGCTACTTCATCGCTAAAACCAAGCTTTTTACAATAATCGATCCAATAATCATAGCCTTTAGCGGTTACTAAATCAATCATAGCTTGAGCGGCTGTGGTATTTTTTGAAACACCTAATGCATCTTGTAAACTCATAATACCATTGTATTTACCGTCTGAGTTTTTAGGAGCGTAAGAACCATTTTTCCAATAGTCTTTTTTCTTATCGTTTACCTGATGAGAGGTAGACCATCCTAAGATATCAAATGTACTTGCATAGGCAAGTAATGGTTTCATACTTGAACCTGGTTGATTTGGTTCGGTTGAGTAATCAATTTTTACGGAGTCTGAGTGATAACGACGGCCAGGTCCAACTGCAATAATTTCCCCCGTATCGTTTTCAATCATTGAGAAACCAACATCGAAATATTCGTTAGGGAATTGAACGATGTTACCGTTACATATTTCATCAGCTTGTTTTTGAGCATCTTGATTTAGTGCGGTATAGATATCCATTGGAATAATGGCCGGATCTTGTCCAGTTAATTCCATAACCTCACTTAATGTTTGTGCGATATAAGCTTGATTTGGATCATCACTTGTACGCTCTACATATTCTAAAGAGAATGACAAATCTTGGTTTGAAGCAAGATTAAATTCTTCTTCCGTAATATAACCATGTTGCAACATCAATTCTAAAGTTACATTTCTACGATTTTGAGCAGCTTTTAAATGATCTAGCTTTGTGTTTGCTTCGTTTAAATTGTTTAATGGATTGTATGTATCTGGTGCATTGATACAACCTGCCAAGAAGGCAGCCTCACCTAAATTTAATTGGGATACATCTTTGTTAAAGAAGTATTGTGCGGCTTTTTGAATGCCACGTGTATTGTTTCCTGAACCAAACCAAATACGGTTTACGTAGTATTCAAAGATTTGTTCTTTATTAATGCTTTGTTCAGCAATCAATGAAAGATAGATTTCTTGAACTTTTAATTTTAATTTTTGAACGGTTGTGATCGTACCCTGTTCAGTTTCTAATTTCTTTTCCTGGTTCTTAGTAAATGCATTATCAATCATCTGCATGGTTAATGTAGAACCACCTTGAGCAAGACTTCCAGATTTCAAGTTTGCCATAGCAGATTTCAAAAAACGTGGCAAGTCAAATCCATTGTGGTCGAAGAAACGTGAATCTTCAATTGATAAAAAAGCATCGACAACAGATTGTGGAATTTGTGAGTAGGTTACGTCTTCACGGATCTCATCTCCAAGTTCATAGAATACGTTGCCTGAAGCATCGTAAAGTCTTGAATTGGATAATGTAGTCAAACCGTCTTGCGAAAAACGCATGCCGTCAGGATCGTTGATAATGTTAACAAGAACGAAGAATACGGAGATGCATCCAACTAAAAATATAGATAAGACGGATACGGCTAGTTTATTCCAAATGTCTAGTTTTCTTCTGTTTGTCTTTTGTGTTTTTGGCTTATTTTGTTCGTTTTGTGATTGGGCCATTTACTTATCCTCCTTAAAATAGAGTTCATCTACAGCTTTTAAATACGCTAACCTAGGATATAATCCTTCTTGAATAAGAATCCCGTGGGATTGAAACCAAGAATATGGTATAGAGCTTTTGTCTATATTTTCTATTTTATCTATCATTTCTTGCCATTCTGTATTGTCTGGGACATAATTATCCAATCTTAATAAATTACATACTGCCCTTCCTAGTCCTTCTCTTTCTAGCATAAGTGGTACTTCATATAAACATTTTACAGTTTTGTTTTCTATAACATTTTCTTTTCTTACATTGCAGAATAAGGCCAACTTTTCTCTTATAGAATCTGGAATGTCTATTTCACTTCTACAAACTAATATATTTGGTTTTATCCCATATGATTGTAATTCTTTAACAGAGTGTTGAGTTGGTTTTGACTTTATTTCGTTTGACCCTGTTATATATGGGAGTAAAGTTACATGAATATATAATACATCTTCAGGGTTCTTTTCTAGTCCAACTTGTCTAATTGCTTCTATTATTGAAAGACCTTCTATATCTCCAACAGTACCACCTATTTCTGTAATTACTATATCTGTATCCGTATCTTCGAAACTGTATATTTTTTCTTTTATTTTATTTGTAACATGTGGTATTACTTGTACTGTCTTGCCTAGGTATTCTCCTTCTCGTTCTTTTTCTAACACTTCTAAATATATTTTCCCCATTGTTATACTAGAATCTTTGCTTAAATTTTCATCTATAAATCTTTCATAGTGTCCTAAATCTAAATCTGTTTCTGCTCCATCATCTGTAACAAATACTTCTCCATGTTCATATGGGCTCATTGTACCTGGGTCAACATTTAAATACGGATCAAATTTCTGTATTGTTACTTTATATCCTCTATTTTTTAATAGTCTTCCTAACGAAGCTGCTGTTATTCCTTTTCCTAAACCAGAAACAACCCCACCTGTTACAAAAATGTACTTAGTATTCATATTATTATCTCCTTTCCTAAAACAAACAAATGCAAAATTTTTACTCATTTGTAAATATTATTAAATATAGCATTTGCTATAACTTTTATACTAAATGAAAAAGAGAGATTAAAAAAATCGCCAAAATCGGTTTTTTTTTAATCTCTCATATCTTAATTAATTTTCTTCATTCTATCATACTATTTTTTCTTGTTCAAGTATTTATGAAATTTTATCTAATGAATATTGTAATGTAGCTGAAAATAAAGTTACTAGTTTAAATAATAATGTATATAAAATTTCACCTATAAAAGACATTATTAACGCTCCTATTAAAGCTATAATAACTATAAATAATGCTGGGTGTAATTTTCTTTTGTGTATTTCTTTTGCAATTATTATGTATAATCTAGCTACACAAATCATTACTAATGTATATATTATTAGCCCTATAAAATTAAATTGCCCCATAATTATTGTTGATGATAAATAATATGCAACTTTTATAATAACTGCAGCTGCAAATGCTTCTGTTTCTTTATTTCTTTTAAAATATTCGTATACTAGAACTGCTACTATAATATCAAAAATAAAATTTAGTGCTATTACCATGAAATATACCTCCTTTTAGAATTTCATTGTATTTATAATTTCTAATACTCTTCCTTCAAATTCTACTTCTTTACTTTCGTTATTAATATTTGTCATAACCATTGTTTTCATTTGGTTATCTTCATTTACAATATAATATATTTTTCCTTCTTCTTTTAGATTTTCATCTGTATAAGTATAATTATATGTTACATAGTAAATATCTTCATTAGCTTTTATAAATTCTTTAGAATTTAAAGTAACTAAGTAATTTTCTGAAAGTTCTAATTCTTCTTTAATGTCAATTGCTTTACATACTTCATCTGCTTTTTCTTTATTAGATAAATCTACTATTTCTTTTCCTGTTTCTATAGCTTTTTCTTTAATGGCTACCAAATTACCTGTTTCTAAATCTACTAATTTCGTATATTCTAATGAAGGTGTTTCAATTCTTGACATTGCCTCTTCATCGTATGTCCAATAATTTGTTTTTGTGTCACCTTCTAATTCTCGTATTTCATCATTTTCGGAATTTATATATTGCATTGATGTTACTCCAGTAACCAATGCCATCGAAATTACACAAAATAAGAATATTATAATAACTTGATATACTTTAATTTTTTTTTGGCTTATTCCATACACAATACCTAATATAGCTATTATAATCATTATAATTACTACAATATGGCTTAAATATAAACATGTCCACATAAATCTTCTCTCCTTTACGCTTTTTCTACAAATATTATACATTTTTTACATTAAATTGTATATTTCCACAATATTAATTTTATATTACATTTGTATATCACAATATTATAAATTTTTAATATTATGTTATACTATAATTGTTAATTATAATTTTTAGGAGGTTTAATATGACACCACATAATGAAGCAAAATCAAATGCTTTCGCAAAAACAGTTATCATGCCAGGAGATCCACTTCGCGCTAAATATATAGCAGAAAATTTTTTAGAAGATTCAAAATTAGTTAACTCTGTAAGAAATATGCTTGCATATACAGGTTTATATAAGGGTAAAGAAATTTCAGTTATGGCACATGGTATGGGAATGCCAAGTGTTGGAATCTATTCATATGAATTATATAAATTTTACAATGTAGAAAATATTATAAGAATAGGATCTTGTGGAGGCTATATTAAAGAATTAGATTTATTTGATGTTGTTTTAGCAGACAATGTTTATACAGAAGGAAACTATGCTCTTACATTTAATAATGAAGATTGTCATACAATCTCTGCTGACAAAAATCTTAATTCTGTAATAAAACAAGTTTCAAATATTTCTAACATAAAAGTAGTAGAAGGAAACACAGTTTGTACAGATGCAGTTGATTTTTACATGACAAATCCCAAAAAATTCTTTAATAGAATTCCAAAAGACATACATCCTATTGCAGCAGAAATGGAAGCATTCGCCCTATTTTATAATGCAAAAGTATTAAAGAAAAAAGCAGCTTGCTTAATGACAGTTGTAGACTCACAATTCATAAATAAACAAGCTACTCCAGAAGAACGTGAACAAGGCTTAACGAAAATGATAAAATTAGCCTTAGAATCTGGAATTTTATTATAAATCGGGATTCGGGGACGGTCCTTAAAATCCCTATTATATTAAAGCAAAAAAACAGCCTTAACTAATATAGTTTATGGCTGTTTTTCATCTTTTTGAAAATTTTAGAAATGATAAAAAATACCGGTTTCATATGTTTTTAAAACTTTTATTCCAAAAATAACCATTTCTACCTGTTCCTCAGTTGGCTTTCTATATATAAGTAATTCATTAAGCTTCGCTAAGAACTTTATCATTTTTGGTTTTCTAAATGACATACCATTTATTATAGCAAGTATAATTACTATTGACATAATTATTATAATGTTTATTTTTGTTGTCATTAAAATCCATGGTGTAGTAGCAAAACTGTATAATATATTTCTGATATTATTTAATTGTATTTTTTCTGAATTTATATCTTTTGACTGACTAAAACAACTTCCTATTTTATTTAGAATATATGTTGTCTGTACCGATTCTTTATTTTTTATTGCATATACTATATCAATTAATAAAAAATATAATGGTACAGACGACGTTGCTATTAAATAAGAAGCTGCTATAATCCCGGCTACAATTCCCCCAAATTTTACACAAATTATAGCAACCACTGTATAAAAAGCTATCATACTAAATATTATTCCTTTTTTGCTAGGTTCTTTGGGTTCTGCTTTGGAAACTTCTTCTTCAAATTCATATGGCAATAGTCTTTTGGCTGTAAACATATCTTTTCCATTACTTGTTACTCTTACTGCTGTATTCGACCATGTTGACCGAATTATAAGATTTCCCTCATTCCAAAATATATACCGCTTTTTCTTCATTCTTTCTTTTCTCCCTTCAACTTTTTTAGCGAATATAATTATATCATTTTTAGCCAATTTTGTCTACATAAAAGCGAACCTAAGATTTTCTAACAAATGTAAATTCTAAGAAAATCTTAGGTTCGCTATAATTCTTTAGTACAGAAAGTATTACCACTAATGTATAAGCTCTATTTATATTTATTGCAATTCCTGCTTTATTTTTATTGCTAATTCTTTGTTTATTCCTTTAACGGTCATTATTTCTTCTTCTGATGCTTTTTTTATGTTACTAACTGTTTTAAATCTTTTTAATAACAAATTTCTCTTTGCCTCTCCTATTCCAGAAATCTTATCTAATACAGATTCTGTCATTTCTTTTTCACGTAACTTTTTATGATATGAAATTGCGGTATCATGAACTGTATCTTGAAATTTTGTAATTAAATTTAATAATTCTTCCGAAATTTCTATTTCGTTTCTATTTTCATCCATTAATGCCCTAGTTCTATGTTTATCATTTTTTACCATTCCAAAAATTTTTATATCTACATTTAACTTATTTATTACTCTTTTTGCTGCTCTTATTTGTGTAATTCCACCATCTACAAATATTACATCTGGTAAGTTACCAAAACCTGTACTATTACCATTTAATGAATGTTTAAGTCTTCTTTCTATTACTTCTTCCATACACCTTGGGTCATCTTGACCATAAACCGTTTTTATTTTAAATCTTCTAGATAAATTCTTTTTTATTATGCCATTTTGCATTACACACATTCCAGCTACAATATTTGTTCCAGATATATTAGATATATCGTAGCATTCTATTTTTCTTGGCATTTTATCCATTTTTAATACATCTTTTAGTTCTAGTAATAAACTATTTTTATCCTCAAATTTATTTTTTAATGTAATCTCTGCGTTGTTTTCAGCCATTTCAACAAAACGAAGTTTTTCTCCTTTTTGTGGCGTTTTTATTTCTACTTTTCTATTTGCAATATTAGAAAGCCATGTTTCGATTGTTTCTTTATCTTCTGGTTCATTTCTCATCATAATCTTGTTAGGTAAATTTGGATTATCCATATAATATTGTTTAATAAATCCTGACAAAATTTCATTATCTGACATATCTATTAAATCTTGGAAAAAGTAATATTCTCTTCCAACCATTTTACTTCCTCTTACAAAAAATATTTCTATACAAACTTCTAAATCATTTTTTGCAATACCAATAACATCTATATTATTTTCAGAAATATTTGATACTCTCTGTTTTTCCGAAATTCTTTCTATTGCTACCATTTTATCTCTTAAATATGCAGCCTTTTCAAATTCTAACTTACTTGCAGACTCTTTAATTTGCATTTCTAATTCTTTAAGTACTTTACTCGTTTTTCCATCTAATAAATCTATTATTTCGTCTATTTGCTTCCTATATTCTTCTTTAGAAATATAACCTACACATGGTGCAAAACATTTTTTTATATGATAATTTAAGCATGGTCTTTGTGTAGATTTAAAGCTTCTGCATTGCCTAATTTTATATTTATTTTTTATAAAATCAACCATTTCCTTAGCAGCCCCTGGATTGGCATATGGTCCAAAATACTTTGACCCATCATTTAGCAATCTCCTTGTTATAATAACATTGGGAAAATCAGATTTTACATCTATTTTGATATATGGATATGTTTTATCATCTTTTAATAATACATTAAATTTTGGTCTGTATTTCTTTATTAAATTACATTCCAAAATGAGTGCCTCTGCTTCGTTATTTACAACTATATATTCAAAATAATCTACTAATGAAACCATCTTCTTTATTCGTTCAGTTTTATTTGTTTTTCTAAAATATGAGGTTACTCTCTTTTTTAAAGAAATTGCTTTTCCTACATATATAACATTATTGTTTTTATCATGCATTATATAAACACCTGGTTTAGGTGGTAAATTTTTTATTTCTTCTTCAATATTAAATTTATTCTGCATTATTATCCCTCATTTATAAATTTTACTATGGGGAAGAATAGCAATCCTTCCCCACTTCCAGTTTAATTTTGTAGTTTAGCCCATCATGTCTATATCATAAGCCATAATTTCGTCTGTTTCTGGACTTTGCTTTGCAAGCTCGATATAATGGCATATTAAATTGTAAGCATTTTTTGGGTTGCAGTAGTCAATTTCTACTCTAAACTTCGCTCCTTTTTCCTTTGGATTTCCAATTGCCCATGAACAGTTTGTTTCTATATTATAATCGTACATGTCTAAGTTAGCAGATACCATATATTTCCCTTCATATTGATATTTTTCAATGTTCCTAAGAAATACTGTTAATAACTCCAATAAAATTTGGTATTTATTTTTATTCACTTTTAATATTTTAATTGTATATCCTGGTACTTTTTTATCAGAAATGACTACACTATATCCTTCTGAAGGTTCTACTTTCCCTATAAAGCTTACAATTCCATTTTTTGAAATTAGCCAATACCTCCGCCCTATTTTTTTTAAGAACACATTTGTCTTCTTCATCTTTTTATCCTCCTAAGTTTTTAGTTCATTTATTATACCATATTTTCAGCAAAATTCATATGCCATTTAAATTAATTAGTCTTTTTAGTCGAAAAGTATTTTTATTAAGGACTTGATACTTTCTTAATTTTATTATAATATAATATCGTGAGTCAAAAAGTTTACAAGATAAATTAAAATGGAAGGAGGCAATTTTATATTATATAAATGACATTAAAAAGCGCCAGGACACATTTTGTGTTGACGAGGTCAGAGTTTATCGAATTTTTCGGCGGGTACTCTGTGGTATGCTACTACCATAAATATTAGCAAAGACTACTAGTAATAGTAGAACAAATCTAATTGTGTAGCTATATTGTTACTTTTTGACAAATTTTATAGGAGGTACAATATATTATGTGTGGAATTATTGGTTATATAGGAACCAAAAAGGCTAAACCAATTTTAATTAATGGTTTACTTAGACTAGAATACAGAGGTTATGACTCTGCAGGTATTGCCACTATCGAAAATAATGGCATAAAAATTATGAAAGAAAAAGGTAGAATTGCAAATTTAGAAGCAATGGATGGAATTAATACTTTAGAAGGAACTATTGGTATAGGTCATACTAGATGGGCTACCCATGGAAAACCATCTGCAACTAATTCTCATCCTCACTATGATAATGATAATATTTTTGCAGTTGTACATAATGGAATAATAGAAAATTATCATGAATTAAGAAAATTTTTAGAGGAAAATAACTATACTTTCTTTTCAGACACAGATACAGAAGTTATTCCTAACTTAATTAACTTTTATTACAAAAAAGAAAAAGATTTCTTAAAAGCTGTAAAAGTTGCTTGTGATGATTTAAAAGGTAGTTTTGCATTAGAAATATTATGTAAGTTTTATCCAGATAATATGATTGTTGTAAGACAGGATAGTCCTTTAGTTATAGGTAAAGGTTTAGATGAAAATTATATATCTTCAGATATCCCTGCTATTTTATCATTTACAAAAGATTTTTATTTTTTAAATGATCGTGAATTTGCAGTACTATCTAGAAATAATATCGTTTTTTATGACAACAATTTAAATGAAATCAAAAAGCCAATTAAAAGTATAGAGTGGAATACTGCTTCTGCTGAAAAAGATGGCTATGATGATTTTATGTTAAAAGAAATTTATGAGCAACCAAATTCTATAAGAGAAACAATCGGGTCAAAATTGTCTGAAAATAAGATTGCTTTTAATGATTTCGAAGTTTCTAAGGACTTTTTGGAAAATATAAATAGAATTTACATAGTTGCATGCGGTACAGCAATGAATGCTGGTCTTGCTACTAAATCTACTTTTGAAAAACTATGTAAAATACCTACCGAAGTTGATATTGCTTCAGAATTTAGATATAGAGATCCTTTAATAGATAAAAATACTCTATGTATTTTTATTAGTCAATCTGGTGAAACTGCAGATACTATTGCTGCATTAAAATTATCTAAAGATAAAGGTGCGAAAACTATCGCTGTAGCAAATGTTATTGGAAGTTCTATTACTCGCGAATCAGATTATTGTATTTATACACATGCTGGTCCAGAAATTGCAGTTGCTTCTACAAAAGCTTATACATCACAAGTTGTGCTATTAAATATATTAGCATTATATTTTGCAGAAGTTTTAGATAGAGTTCCTCTTTCTGAAATTGATGCCATAAAAAAAGAACTTTTAGAATTACCAAAAAAAGCAGAATTAGCTTTAAAAAATGTAGCTGAAGTTAAGGATTTTGCAAACACAGTTTATAAAGAAACAGATATGTTCTTTTTAGGTAGAGGATTAGATTATTATGTAGCTTCAGAAGGATCTTTAAAATTAAAAGAAATTTCATATATTCATTCTGAAAGCTATGCAGCAGGCGAATTAAAACATGGTCCTATAGCCTTAATAGAAAATAATGTTACCGTAGTAGGAATTATTACAAATCCTAATCTAGCCCCAAAAACTATTAGTAATATGCAAGAAGTAATTACAAGAGGAGCAAAAACGTTAGTAATTACTAATCAAAAAATTGACGAATCTCAATTTTTTAAAGTAATTAACATACCAGAAACATCTACTTGCCTTTCTCCTATCTTGTCTATAATACCATTACAATTACTTTCTTACTATATTTCTAAAGAAAAAGGATTAGATGTAGATAAACCTAGAAACTTAGCTAAATCTGTAACTGTTGAATAAACAAAACCGGGATTTAAGGATGTTCCTTAAAATTCCGGTTTTATTTTTATATAGTACAAAGTTCTCTTAGTAGGAAAATTTCATCTTCTAAATTATAAAGATTTTTAATATTATAAGCAAAACTGCACCAGGTATTCCTAAAATTCCAACTAAAGCTGAAGTCCAAATATTGATTCCTATATGAAAACTAAAATTTAATCCTATATAATTTATTAATGCTAT
This sequence comes from uncultured Clostridium sp., assembly GCA_900552655.1. Lineage (GTDB taxonomy): Bacteria > Bacillota > Clostridia > TANB77 > CAG-508 > Merdicola. The sequence goes on along the minus strand of USAE01000045.1, from coordinate 862 downwards.
TAACAAACAGCCTAAAATCGAATTTAAAACTACTTTAAATATAAATTTAATTGGCTTTACAAATATTCTTCCAAATAGAAAAGCAAAACATATTGTTGCAGATAAAACCAGCATATTATTATAGTCCATATACATCACTCCTAATAATATTTATGATTATATATGGACAAATATACATTATATTGCTTCTTGCTTGGTTAAATTTTTAATACTCTTTTCCTGAATGTTATCTATTATTAAACCTCTCCTTTTTATTTTCTTTAATAAATAATTAATTTTAGCTTGATTTGCTTTTATTTGGTATGAATAATAATCCACAAGTTCTCCCTCTGCAAATTCAAAATTTTTGCAAGCTGAATCTAGTTCATATTTTGTTTTAATTAAAGATTTTACTAAGTCTAAGCTTTTTTCTTCATCTGTTTTATCAATAATTTTACTTTCTTTTACATATGCTTCATAAATCATCTGTATCACCTCTATCATTCTTATAGTAAGTATATTCTAAATTTATTAAATTATTCCAAAAAATAGATTATTACTATAGAAAGTGATTGAATTATAAATAAATTTAATGTATTAGAAACTAACAAATTATTACTTGCTTCTATTATTCCTAATTCTTTATTAGCATTTTTATGAAATCTTTGGCTCTCTATAAAAGTAATAAATTCTGGTGTACTAGTAGCTACTCCAAGTGCCGCTCCTATTACTACTTCGGAAATATTAAATATATAGCATAAATTTCGTAATGTACTACTTAATAGATTACCTACCAAATATAATATAATACCAATTAAAAGAATATATATAACATATACATATATTTTTTTATTTTTAAATTGTCTTTCTTCTATTTCTTTTT
>USAE01000044.1 GCA_900552655.1 uncultured Clostridium sp. | reverse complement strand
ATAATTATAATGCTTCCTATACAAATATACATCACATTTAAATTTACACGCTTCAATAAAATTGCCATTAATATACTAAATATAAATCCACATAATCCCAAAGCAAATTGATTTATTGATTCAACTGTAACTCTTGATTTTGAGGAAATACTGTTATGTAATTTTGCCTTCATTATATTATCAAAACTTTCTGAAAAAATATAAATTATTAAAATACTTATTATGCCTAAATAATTATTCATTATTCCTACCATCAATATGCAAACTCCTACTATAATTGGATTAATACTTAATATTAGATTATATTTATCTTTTTTTATTTTGCTTCCTATATAGCTACCTAGAATACAAAATACCAATATAAGTGCCGTGTAAATTCCAATAATAAAAACAGATAGTCCTATATTACTTGCATATTCTGGATGACTTTCTTCTACTAATTTAATTCCAGCAAACATTATTGCACTTTTTAATATTAATTGTAATAAGTAAGAACTTTTCTTTATCTCTTTAATTCCATTTTTAAGTACTTCTATATTATTTTCATTACTTTTAGTGTCTATATGATTATTAGTTTTAATCATAGTTATTATAAAAAAGTCAATAATAAATGGTATTAAAGTTATCCAATATGTATATATTAGTCCATACTTTTGCCCTATATAACCACCAACTATCATTGCAAACATATATGAAATATTATAAAAAAAAGAATTATAAAATAGTACTTTATTAAATTTTTCCTTATTTTTAGTACTTTCATATAGTATAGAATTTACTATTCCTGAACTTAGTGCATTATTTATGGCATTTATTATTATAGCAATTAAAAAACTAATATAATTATGTGAAAAAATAAAAGTCAAAGTTGAAATTACATATGTAAAGCATAGATGGCTAGATAAAAATATTTTTAGTTTATCACCAGAATGTATTATTAATAATATTTTCTTTTTATTTTTTCTATCTGCTATAATTCCAAAAGGTATTTCTAATATTATTTTTATTAAAAATGATATTCCAACAAAACTAATATATTGGCTTGATACTAATCCTCTTTCTATAAAGAATAAAGTATCACATATATAATATAGTATAAATGTTGACAAAAATGTATGTATATAAACTAATATCATATTTTTCTTAGTATTTTGTTCCATTTTAGTTATTCTCCTATATATTATTACTTATTTATAAATTCATCCAATAATCCTTTTTGTATTCCTTTTTTTACATAAATCTTATTTTTTACCGTTATGATACCATAAAAAGAAAAATTACTCTACACTTTCGTATAAAGTAATTTTAAATTTTAATTTATCTTTTAGCATATATTCCCATTACCAAACCATTTCTATATTCATATATATTATAACTTATTTAAATTTTGTTCCAAAAAATATTTTATTCCCTCATTATTGTTTGATAATGTTGTAAATTCTGCAATTTGCTTTATTTCTGAAAGTGCATTTTCCATTGCTACACCTATACCACTTTTTTCTATCATATCTATATCATTTAGTCCATCACCAAAACATATAATGTTTTTATTTTCTATTCCTTCTTTGTTTGCTATTAATTTTATTCCTTTATATTTATTTATTTCATTATTGTGTATTTCTATATATTTTAAATCCGAAAAGGAATCTTGCATAAGTGATACTGTAAGGGTAGGCAATTCTTCTTTTAATTTATCAATTATTTTATATACACAATATTGTTTAGGTATAATACTAATATGTGTTATTTTCTGATTATTATTAAGAAAGTCGTTTATGTTTAATATCAAATTATCATATTCTCTTGGTTTATATTTTAAGTCTGTATATACATTACACCATTGTTCATCACATAATTCTAATATTCCCCAATCACTTTTGTAACCTTCGCATATTTTAATTAGATTTGGTTTGTCTATTATACTTTCACTAATTATATTTTTATATTTATTATCATAAATTACACTTCCTGAGTCTGCTACAATATAATTTGCAAATTCTGCTCCATCTGTAATATCTTTTGCGGATTTTAGTATCCTTCCTGTAGCAATTACTATAATATAACCTTCATCTTTTAATTTTTTTAAATATTCCTTTGTACTTTTAGGACATTCTTTATTATCTTTAAGTAAAGTTCCATCTAAATCCATTGCTATTATTTTTTTTGCCTTATTCTTCTGCTTTTCCCAGCTCATAATATATTCTACTTCATTTGTTCTTTCATCTATACTTTCTTTTATAATTACAAATCCATTTTTCTTATAAAAACTAATTGCATTCAAATTTTTCTTATATACACTTAATGTTAAATTATCTTTATCTTCTTTTACTTTATTTAATAAAGATGTTCCTATACCATTACATTGATTATTTGTATCAATAAAAATACCCTCAATATAATTTTGGTCTAGCCCTATAAATCCTACTATATTTTCTTCAATAACATATACATATATTTCTGCATTTGGTAAAATTTCTTTTACATAGTTATAATTATTTTCCCAATATTTTTTTGAAATAAATTGATGCGCTTTTATGTTTTCATTTTTCCATATTTGCATTACATCATTTATATCACCTTTTTCAAATTTTCTTATCATTTATTTCTCCTGCTATTCTGATATAATATTAATGTTTCCAGTAAATTTATTTAATTTTACAGTTAAATAATAACTCGTTCCTTCAATATAAATACTATCTTCATATTTTCCTGTATCATCTATTAATTTTATTTCACTATTTCCCAATTTAGCAATTACACTAATATCTCCATTTTCTTTTTCTATATCAATTTTTACTTTAACATGATCTCCATTTTTCCTATTTAATACTGTTCCTCCAAATATTGTTTCTTCTGATGTTTGATTATCATATTTTGCTTGATATGTTCCTACATACTTGTCTATTCCAAATATTCTTTTTCCATTCAGTTCTTTATCCTTTGATAACCCCACAAAGTCTAAACTTTTTATTATAGATTCATATGCATTTATTATATCTTCTTTTTGAAAATTGAAGTTATCAAAAAGCATAACTTCCAGTATTAAAATGAATATGATAATTCCTATTATTATTGATTTAAAAAATTCTAATACAAACATACTTTATTACTTGTATAATATAACAAGTTTTAAATCTCGTATATTATACTTACCTCCTTTATTTTTTTATGTTTTAAATATAAAACTTTTTAACAATACTTTCCATTGATTTGTATTACATATTCATTACATTTTTGTCACTTTTTTTCTAAACTTTTAAGTTTCTCAAACTACATCTATTTTTAACAATTCTTTTTTAAATGCTTTGTTATTATTTTCTTAAATAATCTGACTCATCTATTGTCTTTAAAATATAATTAACATCATTGTAGCGCGAAACATCCGATTTTGAGCCCAAACTGCATATTAGGAATTCCTTTCCATGTTTTTTATACAGTACAATTAAGTTATAATCATTTGACAATGATCCTGTCTTTACTCCTAATACATTTTCATTATAATATTTAGATGTTGGGTCAAGAAAAACATTTGTATTTTTCCAAGTTTGTTTGCTTTTATCTGGTAAAATTGCAGTATAACTTGTTTTAGATACTATATCTCTAAACCATTGATACTTTAGTAATTTTTTTACTACTTTTGACAAATCTGATACTGTTGTTTGCGCTTTTTTGGTCATAACCGCTTGGATCGTATAATTTAGTATCATTATATCCTTCTTCCTTTAGATATTCATTCAATTTATTCATAAATACATTAATTCGTTCTTTACTGTTTTTTGCTTCCTTCGAAATAATCCCACCACAGTAATCTGCTACAACATAAGCAGCATCATTACCAGATGTACATTCATCTAAAACCAGAACATCGATTTCATTGTCTAACCAATACAGTAGTTTTGCAATAATAAGTCTCTGTTTTTGTCCATTTGAAAGTGACTTCTCAAATTTCTTTTCTTTCATCCACTTCCAAACATCAAAACAATTAGATTTTATTTCACTCCATAAGTGAAGATTTTCTAGAATCCCTTGCATTTTTAAAAGATCTGGGGTTTCCTCACAGCAAAATAGCTCTTCATAGATACTTAGGCTACCAAATTTCAACTTTTCATCATAGAATAAGAAACGTTGTGTTGATGGTATATTTGTACTTTTCTCTAGTCTGATTCTTTCTGTCAACATATTCATAAATGTTGATTTACCACTACCAGAAGGACCATATAATACAACTACTTCTCCATTATTAATAAGTATCTGTTTTTTTAAAGCTAACTTAAAAGGCTTATCATTTTCAGATTCCTCTAGATACCGAATTGTAAATGGATTTATCTTTATATTTTCCACGATCTTAAATGAACCATTTTTGGTAGCTTCATTATGGTATACTTCCAGAATTAGTTTCATATCCTTTTCTTCTTTTTCTAAGATGATTAACCTTTCATTATGCTTGTTTAAAGTGTCGGCGCTTCTCCTAATTTGCCCAAATGCTGTTTCTATAATTGCAAGCATTGCGGTAATTTCAGCTATGGTTCCTAAATTAATAGTATCCCATTTTACTCCTAATAAATAAAATATTATAATTCCATATTGACTAAACGTTTCTAGTATCGTTGTAAACAATCTTGAAAAATTTATTTTATTATGGAAGTTTGAAATATTTTCATTGCTTGCAATAAGAGTTTCTTGAAACTTGTTTATTCGCATATTTAAGTCTTTTTTAACAATTACAGGAACACGAAGTAAGTCATTTATTATTAAATCCTGTTCATTATTGTATTCTCTATGTTTTTTGTAATAATTACCTCTATTTAAACTAATATATGCTGAACTAAAAAATGAGATAATCACAAATATAGAAATCATAGGAATAAAAATAGCCTGTGAAATTGATGTATTAGTTAGTATAGTTACAATTAACATAACCATTACACTAATTAATTCTAGCACATCAAACGTATGTTGAATTCTTTGACTCCACAAGTTTTTTAAATAGCTTCTAATTGTATTTAGCATCGACTCATTGTCCATTAATTTATACAATTTATTCGATTCATCATACTTTATCACTCTATCTGTTGTCTTTCCAATAATTTTGCTACCTCTAAATGCAATTTCATCTTCAAAAATGTGTTGAAATTTTTCTCTCTCAGTGTCTCCAAAAAGAAAAAACGCATCTTTTAATATTCTCTGACCTCGATATAACATAAACAATATTATTCCTAGCAAAATTAGCCGATGCTCTATTAACATGTTGGTTGCTTTATGCATAAATGCAAATATAAGAGTAAGTACATTTATAGCCAAATTCATAATTTTTACTTTAAGCCCCATTTGCTTAACATTTTCAGGAATATTTAGTATTTCATCTTTTATCCCATGGGTTTTGAAAAATTTTATAATGAGATTTACCACCTCCCGAATTAAATGTTTTAATTTTTCTTGTGCTTTCATATGTTTTCCTCCTTAATTATATGTAACAGAATTTTTTTACAGATGGCACATGCCTTATAACTTTAGTATAGCATATTTACATAATACTTTCCCTAATTATCCAAAAAATTAATTTAAATCCACCTTCCTAGTTGTTATACATATTTTTCTTTATTATCAAAAATACTTTATTGTAAATATAGTCCCCTTCCCTAAAACCGATTCTGCTTCAATATATCCATTATTGCTTTCAATAATAGATTTTGACAATGCTAAGCCAATACCTATACTATCATTAGAAGAATTTTTACCTTTATAAAATCTTTCAAATATATGTGGCAAGTCTTGCTTTTCTATTCCTGTTCCATAATCAATAATTTTGATTTCTGTATATATATTATTTTTTCCATATTCTATAGTTATTTCTCCATTTTCTTTAGAATGTTCTATGCAGTTTTTCAAAATATTAGTTATTGCTTCTATTTGCCACTTTATATCGCACGTAATGGTGTCTACGTCATTTCCCTTTACATTTATTTTAATATTTTTAATATCTCTCATCATCGAAATATTTTTTAATGCTTCTGTAATAAGCTCTTTAATATTTACTTCTTTTTTTATAAATTTAACTGTATTACTATCAATTTTTGATAATTTTAAAATAGACTCTACTAAAAATTTAATATTTATTATTTCTCTTTTTATATCTTTAATAAATTCATTTCTTATATTTTCTGGCATCTCTTTATCATCTAAAATATTGTCTAACATAATTATAATAGACGTTATAGGTGTTTTTAGTTGATGTGATATATCTGACAAAGAATCTTTTAATTTTAGTTTGTCATTTTTGGAATTTTCTGCTAGTTCTTTTAACATTACAGTTACTTTATACAACTCATTTTTTAATATAGACAATTCATCTTCACTATTATCTTCTATATCAAGTTTATAATTTTTCTTATTAATTTCTTCTATATACCTTGTTATTTCATTAATCTTTTTGCCCTGGCTACTGTTATACCTAAAAAATATTAATGTTAATGCAACTATAAATAATATTATTATACAAATATCTAAAACAATAAATTTTTTAAATTTTATATCGTTTGCAAGTATAGCAGAATCTTTTTCTAAATTAATACCATATTCTCTAAATAATTTGTTATTACCATTTGACGTTTCATTAAGTATTTTTATTAAATCATCTTTTTTTACATCTGGATATTTTTTTAATACTTCACTAAATATAGTTGATATTTTGTTATTAAAATTTTTTGTGTATGTTTGATATTCTTTGTGCATAATTGCTATATCTAAGCCTAAAAATATTAGGATAACAATTAAACTTAATATACACATTTTCTTTAATTCTATTTTATTTTTCATTTTTATCAATCCTATACCCTATTCCTTTTATAGTTATAATAATATCTGTTTTTATTTTCTCCCTTATTCTTTTTAAATAAACTGTTACAGTATTATCATTTATATCATTTCCTGTCCATTCCCATATTTTATCTATAATTTCATTTCTAGTAACAACTTTATTTATATTCATAAAAAGTAAATGTAATATTTTTAGTTCTAAACTTGTAAGTTCTATTGGCTTATTCTCCTTATACACTACCATTTTATCTATATCAAATGAAATATCTTTAATTTTTATTATTGTGTTTTTATTTTTCCTTAATATAATTTTATTCATTCTTGCTAATAATTCTTTTGTAGAAAAAGGTTTGGTAATATAATCTTCTGCTCCTAATTCTAGTCCTTTCACAATATCATCTTCTTCGTCTTTTGCAGTAAGAAATATTGTAGAAATTTCTTTTTCCTTAATATAATTTTTATACAAGTCAAATCCGTTTCCATCTGGCAAAGATATATCTAAAATAGCAATATCAATTCTTTCTTTTTCTATTATTTTTAATGTTTCACTTATATCTACAGTATGAATTACAATGTAGTCTTTTTGCTCTAATGAATATATTAATCCTTTTGCTAATAATTCATTATCTTCAACTAACAAGATTTTCATTTTTATTTTTTTCCTTTCTTACAAGCATAAATAATCTCTATTATTTAAATTTTCTTTTGATGTAATTTTATCATAAAATAGAGGGCTTTCGCTAGCCCCCCAAATTTTATTATATGTTCTCATTTCTTATTGTCTCAATCGTATTTTGCTTGTTAATTTTAGAAATTGAATATCTCATTATAATAAATACAAATATAAACACAAATATTGCTGAAATTATAATTGCATTTATCGGAATATATATACCTTGTTCAATTTTTACCGAAAATGCTTTATACATTGCAAATGTTCCAAGTAATCCAAGTATTGTTCCGTAAACCCATGATTTTACTCCATAAAATATAGTTTCTAAATTTATCATTTTATTAAATTCTTTTTTTGTCATTCCTATTGATTTTAACATTGCAAATTCTTTTTGTCTTAGTTCCATATTTGATGTTATTGTATTAAATATATTTGTTATTCCAATTAAAGTTATTACTGCAATAAACCCATATAAAAATATTTTTACAACTAACACCATCGATTTTTCTTGCTTAGCAGTTTCTTCTATGTTGTATACATTAGCACTTTTGTTTATATTTTCTATTTCATTTTGTAGACTACTTGCATTATTTGATTGTATTGTTATAACATCTAATCTAAAATCTAAATTTTTGAACTGTTCTTTATTTACAACTAAAAAACCATCTGAATAATAAGTCTTTTCAATTCCATTAGGTTTAGTTTTTGATACTACTCCTACTTTAATCTTTAGTTTTTCGTTTTTATATTCGCCTTCTATAATATCGCCTTTTTCATATTTATATCTTCTTACTTCCTTTTGCTTTTCTGAAGTTTCATCATAAATTTGATACTCATCACATAATATTCCAACATCTTTTACATCATCATAATTAACATTTATTTCTTTTACATATTCTTCAAAATCTTTATTATCTAGTGCAACAATTTGTAAACTTGCATATTTTTCTCCATCTATCTCGTTTATTGGATAACTATCATTAGCAATTATTTTATCTAAATCTTTAATTTTATATGTTCCATCTGTGTTATATAATATAGAATAACTTTCCACTGTGTCATTTGACACAATTTTCTTTATTTCTTCTGTTTTCAAAGCACCAGAAATTAATAAATTATAATTATAATCTTCATAATAATTATTTGTTAAATCAAACATATTAGTTATAAATGAATTCATTGTTATAAATATAAAAATACTAATTGATATAGATATTACAGTTGTTCTATATTTTTTCTTATTTCTCTTCAAATTTTTATAAGCTAATACGCCACCTGTTTTAAAAATCTTAAAAATTATTTTTGGTACTTTCAAATTTTTATTCTTTATTTTTATGTCACTAGAATTTCTAAGTCCTTCTATTGGGCTTACTTTACTTGCTCTTTTAGCTGAACTTCTTGCAGATAAATATATTGTTATTACTCCTAAAATAATAGACAATAATATTGGTAATATTGATATTTTAAATACAATTCCATCTACATGTGCAAGTAAATATCTTCCTAATAAATTATTTACTATTTGCAATAATACAAATACTGCAAAAACTCCTGATATTATTCCTAGTGGAATACCAATAATTCCTAATAATAATCCTTCAAAAATAACATTTTTCTTTATTTGCTTTTTGGTTGCACCTACACTTGCAAGCATTGAATAAGTTTTCATCTTTTCTGTTGTAGCTATTGCAAATGAATTTCTGATACAAAATACACTTGTAAATAATATTATAAAAATTACAACAGCTATAACAGCATATAACATACTAACAGTTGAATCTGAAAATGCAAATGCTTCCCATCTTAAAAGTTCATCATTTACTTGATAATTTTCATATTTTAATTTTTGATCTGCATTTTCTCCAAGTCCTACAATGCTATCATAGCTTGATGCTCCTACGATATTAGGTATCGCCTTTTTATATTCTTTTGGATTTTTCAATGTTATATATACTTCTTGTTTTTCTGGTTCAATATTAGTAGAAATTATTGTATAACCAGGATCGCTATGTGTTTCAAAATTATAGTTTGGTCTTTTTATTATTCCTACAATAGTAAATTCATATTCTTGTGTATTTATTATTTTTTCATCTTCATTTATATATGGGTTCATATAATATAGCTTGTCATCATCTAATGTTACTCTTTCTCCTATATCTACTTTTATTTTATCTCCAATTTTATAATTTACTTTTGCATTTTCTATAATATGTTCACTTATAATTATCTCATTATTGTTAGTAGGAAATCTTCCATCTATTAAATTAAATTTTAAAAATTCAAATAATGCTTTATCCATTGAATATAATTTTAAATATGGTTTATCTACATTTTGACTATTTTCTAATTTTCCATATCCTTTTTCTGAAATAGTTAAAACCTCTTTAATATCTCTATTATTTTTTAAACTTTCTATATTTTCATCTGTAACATCCGATATTTTTAAATGATAATAACCCGTTTCATTTATTGCATTTTCAACTAGAGTTGCTTGAAAGCTCGTTCCCATACTAGCTACAGCACAAATAAGTGCCACAGATAAAATTATTCCTATAATTGTACTTATTGTTCTTTTTTTATTTAATTTTAAATTTCTTATAGATAATTTGCTAAGAATATTCATACTCTAAACCTCCCCAGCAATTTTTCCATCTTCTATTTTTATAACTCTATCTGCTATTTTCGCAATTTCCATATTGTGAGTTATCATTATTATAGTTTGCTTATAATCTTTATTTGATTTTTTTAATAATGCAACTATTTCATCACTTGCTTTAGAATCTAAATTTCCTGTTGGCTCGTCTGCTAAAATAATTGCTGGATTTGTTATTATTGCTCTTCCTATAGATGTTCTTTGTTGTTGTCCACCAGATAGTTCATTTGGTAAATGTTTTTTTCTATTTTCTAATCCTAATTCCTTAATTAGTTCATTTAATTTTTGTTTATTAACATTCCTGTTGTCTAAATCTAATGGTAGTGTTATATTTTCTTCTACGTCTAATATTGGTATTAAATTATAAAATTGATATATTAAGCCTACTTGTCTTCTTCTAAATATTGCTAGTTCATCATCATTAAACTTATAAATATCTTTCCCATCTATAAAAACCTTTCCAGATGTTGGTCTATCAACTCCACCAATTAGATGTAATAGTGTCGATTTTCCACTTCCAGATGCCCCTACTATTGCTACAAATTCTCCTTTATTTACTTTAAATGATACATTATTTAGTGCTATTACTTTATTTTCGCCTTTTCCATATTGCTTACATAAATTTTCTACTCTTAATATTTCCATATTAAACTCTCCCTTCTCATTAGTTCATTTTAATTATAAAACATTTAAAGTGACAAGTAAGTGACATTAATAAAATTTTTATTCGAGATTTTGGGACAGTCCTTAAAATCCCGGTTATTTAATATACATACACATAATAAAAAAGCAAAATGCTTATATTTTGTTGCACTTCACTTTTTATAGTTTAATATTATATATTCTACCATTGTATTTGTTCTAAATTTAATAGTTCATTTTGTCTAAAAGTCATTTTTAATAAGCAAGGAGAACTTATAAATAACTCATTCTTTTTGTACTCAAGATTTAAATTTTTATTTACTTTGCAATAACTTAGTAAAAGAAATTTTATTGAACCTCCATGACTTATAACAGCAATTCTTTTTCCTTCATATTTTTCTAATATCTCGCTAATAAATTCATTCATCCTTTTATTTGTTTCATTTGCACTTTCTCCATCACGAGTTTTAAATTCTGGAAAAGCTAATTGTTCACGAGATGGATCTCTAGTTTCTTTGTAAGCCATAAATTTTGCTAAATCTTCTAAATTTCCTAGTTTCCTTTCACTTAATCTTTTATCTAAATTATATTGCAATTTATTTTTATATGCTATATATTTTGCAGTAGCTTTGGCTCTTGTATAATTACTTGACCAAATAACGTCAAGATTTTGTAATTCGACATTATCACTTAACTTTTTAGATTGTTCTTCTCCTTGTATTGACAATATTTCTTTTTCGTTAATCATTTGAAAGTCTTCACAAGTATTTCTAATTCCCTTTTCGTCAACAGTTTCAGCATGCCTAATTAAATAAATAATCGTTTCTTTCATTTTTTATTACTCCTTATTTTATCATTTCTTTTTATTATAATTTAGCTTTTTGTTTTTTAGACTTTTTAGTTTCTCGAATAAATCTTTTCGCTGTTCATTGTGTTCCCATTCTCTAACATAACAAATATACGTTTCTTCATCTTTTTTCTCTTTCCAGTTTTGGGAAATTTCTGTTGTATCTGTGTCGCTGTAATTTAATAAATTCTCATTGTAGTCTGCTATTGATATTTCAAATTTTAGTACATAACATTCAGAGGTATCACCAAATCCTAAATTTATATTATAAATTGAAATTGGTAAAAAAGATGAAGATTTTTCTATTCCTAACAGTAACATTAACTCTTGTTTTTCTTGTTCTGATATATTTATTTTATTATTTTTATTTAT
>USAE01000043.1 GCA_900552655.1 uncultured Clostridium sp. | reverse complement strand
CGATAAAGTAATAGAATCTGCAGAATTTGTAGAAAAATAATATAATTTAAGAAGAATAATTTTTAAAAACATAATATAAACTGTTTTCTTGATAAAAAATTGAGAAAACAGTTTATTTTTTTGTAAAAAATCAAATAAAAAATGTTTTAGAAAACTCTGAGAACGTTAGAAATTCAAAGAAATTAATGCGTAAACTTGAATATTTAACTTGAAATATGGTATAGTAAAATCTGTTATATAAAATAAAGATGGAGGAAAATTATGAGTAAAGATAAAACTAAAGACTCTTTCTTGAAAGGAGCACTTATTCTAGGGATAGCTGGTGTTGCCGTTAAGATAATCGGTGCATTCTTCAGAATACCTCTAGGAAATATGATAGGATCGACAGGGATGGGTTATTATCAGTCTGCCTATCCAGTATATACATTATTTTTAACGCTAGCTACAGCTGGATTCCCAACTGCAGTTGCGAAACTAGTTTCTGAAAAGTTAGCGATAGGAGATGAAAGAGGAGCGAACAAGGTATTTAAGGTATCTAGCAAGGTGCTTTTCATAACAGGTATAATTTCGTTCTGTATATTCTTCTTTGGTGCAGAATGGATAGTTACTAAATTTATAAAAAATCCAGATGCGCTAAATTCAATGAGAGCCATAGCTCCAGCCCTAATAATAGTACCTCTTATGTCTGCGTATAGAGGATATTTCCAGGGGCAGAAAGATATGACTAAGATTGCAATATCTCAGATAGTAGAACAGATATTTAGGGTTGTTCTAGGTTTAGGATTAGCTTATATGCTTATGAAATCAGCTGGACCTACTATGGGGGCAGCAGGTGCAATATCTGGGGCAGCTATAGGGGCTTTAGCGTCAATAATTTACTTACTTGCAGCATTTGCAAGAGGTGCTAAAGACAGAAGAGAAAGATTAGAAAAAAGTAAAAGATTCGAGGAAGAAAGCTTCGGTAGAATATTTAAAAACTTATTAGCTGTTGCAATACCTATAACTATAGGGGCATCAGTTATGCCACTTGTTAATATGGTAGACAATGGTATAGTTATAAGAAGACTTATGGTTGCAGGATATAGCTTAAAAGAAGCGAACTCTATGTTTGGACAGCTTACAGGTATGGCAATGTCTATAATCAACCTTCCAGCAGTTATAACTACTGCAATGAGTATGAGTTTAGTTCCTTCTATATCTCAGGCTTATGCATTAGGAAATAAAGAAAAAGCTAGAAAAGATACATTAAGTGCTGTAAAAGTTACTTTAATAATAGTACTACCATGTGCATTTGGTATGGCTTCACTTGCTGGACCAATAATGAAATTATTATTCCCTGCAGAGCCTTCAACAGTTGGTACAATACTATTTACACTTACTCCTTGTGTAATATTCCTTGGGTTAATACAGACATTAACAGGAATACTTCAGGGAATGGGTAAAGCTATAGTTCCAGTTATAGCTTTAATAGTTGGTATGACATTTAAAATAACTATAAGTTATACATTAACTGCAATACCATCAATAAACGTACTTGGATCTGCAATGGGTACAGTAACTGCGTATACAGTTGCAGCTATAATAAACATAGCTTTTGTTAAAAAAGCAATGGGTGTAAAATTCTCTAAGAGAGAATTTATAATAAAACCTTTAATAACAGTTATATCAATGTTTGCAGCTGTTAAATTAGCATACTTTGTAACATCTCCTATGCTAGGAAATACAATAGCTACACTACTTTCAATAATAGTTGGTGCTGTAGTATACGTTGTTGTTCTTTTAGGAATAGGTGCTATAACAGTAGAAGAAATAAAAACTATGCCTAAGGGTGATAAAATATATAAAGTACTTAAAAAAGTTAGACTTGTAAAATAAAACGATTATAAATTATAAAGGGTGATAGATTATGATAAATATAGTTGGATTAGGGCCTGGAGATTTATCTCTAATAAGTTATGGCGCTATAGAAGGTCTTAAAAACTCTAAAAAAGTATTTTTAAGAACAGAGAAACATCCTGTAGTAAAAGACCTTGAAAAATTAACTAAATTTGAATCACTAGACCATTTTTACGATGAAAACGACGATTTTGACGATGTTTATAGAAAAATATCAGAGTTTATAGTTGAAGAAGGTAAGAGTGAAGATATTGTTTATGCTGTTCCAGGGCATCCTAGAGTTGCTGAAAAAACAGTAGATATGATTGAAAAATTAGCTAAAGAAAACAATATAGATGTAAATGTTGTGGCTTCAATGAGTTTCGTAGATGCTATGTTTGAAGCCCTAGCATTTGATCCTTCAAATGGATTTAGATTAGTAGATGCATTTGAAATGCAGACATCTTATATAGATACGGATATAAACCTAATAGTTACTCAGGTATATGATGAGTTTATAGCTTCAGAGGTTAAGCTATATCTTATGGATAGATACGATGATGAACAAGAGGTTTATATTGTAAGAGGAGCGGGTATAAAAGGAGAAGAATTCATTAAAAAAGTTAGACTTTGTGAGCTAGATTGGGCTGAAAATGAATTCGATTATTTGACAAGCCTTTATGTTCCTAAGGTAGAAAATAAGAAATACAATACAGTTCACGATTTAGAGCTTATAATGGATAAGTTAAGAGCTCCAGATGGCTGTGATTGGGACAAGAAGCAGACTCATGAGTCTTTAAAGAATTCTGTAATTGAAGAAGCTTATGAGCTTTACAACGCTATTGAAAATGACGATATAGATGAGATGATAGAGGAATTAGGTGATGTACTTCTACAGGTAATATTCCACTGCCAGATTGGTAAAGAAGAGGGAATGTTTGACCTAGGTGAAGTTGCTAATGGAATTTGTACAAAGCTTATAACAAGACACCCACATATATTTGGAGATGCAAATATAAATAGAGAAGAGTTTGAAAAAACTTGGGAAGAAATAAAGAAAAAAGAAAAAGGCGAAAGTACAATTACAGAAGGAATAAAAAGAATTCCGGTATATCTTCCAGCTTTAATGAAAGCGGAAAAAGTACAACATAAAGCAGCTTTAGTTGGATTTGATTGGGATGATATATACGACGTCTTCTCTAAAGTTGAAGAAGAATATGAAGAGGTTAGAGAAGCATATGAGTTAGATTTTGAAGGATTTATTGCAGATAAATATGCAGGAGAAGATGTTTTAGAAAAAATTAAAGAAGAAAAAAGATAGAAGATTTGATAGGTAGAAACTGGTACAGAAATGTATCAGTTCTAGTTTGCCCAACCTTTTTCTGCCATTTTATGTGGATAAACCATTATTTAGTAACGATTTTTTTTGAAATATTCAAGATTTTCTTGAAATAAAACAGTAAAAATGATAGAATAATGTCGAAGTAAAAAATAAAAGATGGGGGCATTATATGGAAATAAGTTATGACAAACTATGGAAATTAATGATAGACAAAAAGATAAATAAAACACAATTATCTGAAAAGGCTGGAATAACTACAAATGCAATGGCTAAACTTGGAAAGAATGAATCAGTGCAAGTAGAAATATTAGCAAAAATTTGTAAAGTTTTAGAATGTAATATTGAAGATATTGCACAATTTAAGAAATAGGGGGAACAATAAGATGACAAAGAATTCAACTCAATCTATTGAGCCAAACATTGCAGATATTGCAAACGGATGGCTAAAGAAATATGGATTAGATTATAAATTAGAACAAGAGACACTTAATACAGAAATAAATACAGCACTAAATGAATATTATTCAAAGAGTGGTGGAAATGGAGGTAATAGACCTGACGCTAAATTATTATTACAAGATAAAAATATGAATTGGTATCCAATTTTAATTGAATATAAAGGTTATAAAGGAAAATTAGAAAAATTGGATTCAAATGGTCAAATAGAGAATAGAAATGCCAAGAATGAACCTATTTATAAAAATATAAATTCATACGCTGTAAATGGAGCAGTTCATTATGCAAATGCATTGTTGCATTATACAAGTTATACAGATATTATTTCTATTGGAATGACAGGATATAAAGATGATAATGGAGAAATTATTACTGAAATTGGAGTATATTATGTATCAAAGGATAATTTCGGGATTGGTCAAAAAGTTGATGAATATTCTGATTTTTCATTCTTAAAAAAGAAAACTTTGATGATTTTATTGATAAAGTTAAAAGATTACAATTATCACAAGAGGAAATAGAAACATTAAAGGAAAAACGAGAAAAAGAAATAGAATCTAGTTTGGTAAAATTAAATAACGATATATATCAAAACGAAAAAGGATTATCTGAAAGTGATAGAGTTTATTTAGTTGCTGCTTCTATAATAGCAACTCTTGGAATACCTGGTAAAGTTTCTCCACTAGAAAAGTCAGATTTAAAATCTTCAACAGAAGAAGGCAATAAAGATGGAGATATAATTATTAGAAAAATAACTGCATTTTTAAATGAAAAAAATTTACCTACTGAGAAAAAGAATCTTATTATTAGAACTTTACAAAATACACTAACAACAGATAATATAAATAAAGTTGAAAATGGAGAAAGTCAATTAAAGCGTATTTTTACCAAAATAGTAGATGATTTAGGGATTTATTATAAAATTGGTCTTTCTACAGACTTTACTGGAAAATTATTTAATGAAATGTATAGTTGGCTTGGCTTTACTCAAGATAAGTTAAACGATGTAGTATTAACACCTTCTTATGTTGCAAACTTATTGGTAAAATTAGCAAGAATAGATAAAGACTCTTATGTATGGGATTTTGCTACTGGTTCTGCAGGCTTATTAGTATCTGCAATGAATGAAATGTTAATAGACGCAAAAAACAAAATTAAATCCCCAGAACAACTAGCTATAAAATCAGCTGAAATCAAAGCAAATCAATTATTAGGATTAGAAATATTACCAAGTATTTATATGCTTGCAATATTGAATATGATCTTAATGGGAGATGGTAGTTCAAATATCTTAAATAAAGACTCATTAAAAGATTTTAATGGTAATTATGGCTTTAAGAATACAGATGAAAAATTCCCAGCAACAGCCTTTGTATTAAATCCTCCATATTCTGCACCCGGAAATGGTATGATATTTGTTGAAAAAGCATTATCAATGATGGATAAAGGATATGCAGCTATAATTATTCAAAATTCAGCAGGTAATGGTAAAGCAAGTGAATTTAATAAAAGAATACTTAAACATAGTACATTATTAGCTAGTATTAGAATGCCATTAGATTTATTTGTAGGAAAATCAAGTGTTCAAACTAATATTTATGTGTTTAGAGTGGGAGAGGCACATCAGAATGATGATATAGTAAAATTTATTGATTTTTCTAATGATGGATACGCAAGAGCAAATAGAAAAAAATCAACTAATAATTTAAAAGATGTGGGAAATGCTAAAGAAAGATATCAAGAAGTAGTTGATTTGGTTAGATTTGGTGAATCTAAATTAAATATATTCACTAAAAAAGAGTATTATGAGGGAAGAATTGATGTAAATAATGGTGCTGATTGGAATCAAACGGCTCCTATAGATACTAAACCAACAATGGATGATTTTCAACGAACTATAAGCGATTATTTATCTTGGAAGATTTCTACTTTAATTAAAAATAATAATAAGGAGAATGATCGCTTGGGAAAATAGAAGCCTCACTCAATAAAATGCTCAACGATGTTGAGTGGGGCGATTATAGAATTGGAGATTTATTTGAGAAAATTAAAACTAATAATGTATTAAGCAACGGCGTTGGAGATTTGCCAGCAACAACTGCAATCTTATCAAATAATCAGATTGGGCGATACATAGACAGAAAGAATGCAACAATTTTAAAAAATGTTTTTAGTGCTACTGCAAATGGTTTTGGTAAGGTGTTTTATCAACCAAATGAATTTACGGTATTGCAAGATAGTTATGCATTTAAATTTAAAGATAATAATATAAATATTGAAAAAATTTACGCATTTATTGTTGCAACATTAAACACAATTTATTCAAAATATGATTGGAATAATAAATCTGGTTGGGCAAAAATTGAAAATGAATACATTAAACTACCTGTAAAAGAAGGAAAAATAGATTTTGATTTTATGGAAATATTTACAAATAAACTTAAATGTTCTCCTATAAATGTGATAGAAGAATATCTTTTAACATCGGGGTTAGATAATCCAAATCTAACACAAGATGATTTTAAATTTTTAAATATTAAAGATGGGCAAGAAAAAATAGATTTAGACGAATTAATAAAATGTTCAGAATGGAAGCAATTTAAAATGGAAGATTTATTTGAAAAAGTTAAAACTAATAAATTGCCATACAAAGCTAAAGAATTGCCTAATAATCCAACTGATACGAATCCACTTCCTTGTTTAACTTCAAGTTTTATGAATCAAGGATTAAATTATTATGTACCTAAAGAAAACGCGACAATATTAAAAAATGTAATATCAATTCCATCAAATAGTGATGTTTATAGAGCATATTATCAATCATTAGACTTCACAGTATTATCAGATGCATATGCAATAAAATGGAAAAATGATAATGACGAAATTACTGGTAATCAATATTTATTCTTAGTATCTTGTATAAATAAATTTACAGATTTACCAATTTATTCATATAAAAATAAACTTGGTGGATGGAATGTGGTAAAAAATAAGAATATATTGTTACCTGTAAAAGATGGAAAAATAGATTTTGATTTTATGGAAAAAGTAGTAATGATTTTGAAAAAAATTATAATTAAAGATGTTGTATTATATATAGAAGATGCTAATAATAAAAATTCAATGAAATTTGAAAGGATGGAAAAATGAATCAAGAAAAATTAACAACAGTAATAAAAAAATATAAAAATCATATTTCCAATAGTAATGAAATTGAAGATATTAATGAAAGAAATGAAAGAATGGAATATTATCAATCATGGACTAAGGAAAGAATAATTAATATGTCTTCAGATGAATTTGTAGAATATATTGGAAAATTATGGTCAATGATTGTTTGGGGAAATAAAAAATATATTGCAGATAAAATAATTGAAATAAATGGATTTGACATGGTTAAGAAATATTTGATTGATTTGTTATACGGTAATAATGATATTGAAAAAAGATGGGATGATTTTTATAAAAATATAAAACAAATTGGTCCATCTAGTATGAGTGAGATATTAAGCTATATAAATCCAAATGAATATGTTATTTGCAATAAAGTGACATGTGACTGCTTTAAGTATTTGGGTGTAGAAAAAGTTCCTACACATAATTACCAATATACAGGAGCTAATTATAAAAGGTTATGCAATATTGGGAAACAAATACAACAAGAAATGCTTAATGAAGAGATAGCTAATGTTAATTTATTAATAGTAGATTATATGTTTTGGGATATTGTATATCCAATGGCTAAAAAGGAAGTAGTGCAAATTGTTGAAGAAGATATTCAGATAGAAAAGGATACAAAGCAATTTATACATAATGATATAATAAATCAAATTGTAGAGATAGGACAATGGTTGGGATTTGAAAGTAAATCAGAAGTGAAAATAGCAGATGGAGCAATAGTAGATGCAATATGGCAAGCTCAAATAGGAAATATGGGAAAAGTTATTTATGCATTTGAAGTTCAAATTCATGGAAGTATTGATAGTTTGATATTGAATTTGCAAAAAGCAACAAATAATTTTGCAGTACAAGCTATAGTTGCTGTATCTGATGAAAAGCAGATAGAGAAAATAAAAAGGGAAGCTAAAGGAATACAAGCAATAGAATCTAAATTAAAAACATGGGATTATACAGAAGTAATGGAAATGCACGATTGTTTAGAAAGGTCAAATGAGATTATAAATAATTTAGGATTAGTTCCAGATAGTTTTATATAAATAACTAATGAAAAGCAAAATATAAATGTATAAAATATACAGGATTATTTTGCTTTTTTGATAAATAAATACAAAATTCGACAGAATTTGCACATGAAAAATGATATAGTAAATATGTAAAAAAAGAAGGAGGAGAATATGAAAATTTCTTTTGTACAAATACAAAATTTTAGAAAGCTTAAAAATTGCAAAATAAATTTTGGAGATCAAAATACATTATTTGTAGGCCCAAATAACAGTGGAAAGACTTCTGCAATGGAAGCACTTGTGAAAATGTTTAATAAAAGTGGAATTAATTTCAATGATATAACAGTTTCAAATCATAAAGCTATCAATGAAATAGGAAGAAGGATTATAGAAAAGCAAAGTAATCCAGATGAAATTGAATTAAGGTGGGATCATTTATTACCTGCAATTGATATATGGATTGAAGTATTAAATAATGAAATGCAATATGTAGCAAACTTAATACCAAATCTTGACTGGGATGGAGGTTTGATAGGTGTAAGATTGTTGCTTCAACCAGACAAATCAGAAAAAATGTATAGTGATTATATAGAAAAATATAGTAAAGCTAGAGAGTTAGAAAATAAAGCTAGTGAAACAGGTAAGAATATAAAAATATGGCCGATAAATTTTTGTGATTACATGAAATCTAAAATGAATGAAATATTTAAAATAAAGTTGTATATTTTAGATGCTTTAAAAATTGATAATGAAAAAGATATACCACAAGAAATTGATTATGAACTGGAAACAGTGTTTGATTCATTACAAAATATTATTAAAGTAGATGTTATAGAAGCACAAAGAGGATTTCATGATCCAGATACAAATTTTAAAGAAATTGCATCAAGATCTTTATCAGCTCAATTGAGAAATTATTATAATAATCATCTGGATCCAGAAAAATCTCCAACAGAGGAAGACCTAAATATTTTACAAGCAATGGAAAAAGCTAAAGATGCTTTTGATGAAAATTTAGCTGAAAAGTTTAAAGATGCACTAGATGAAGTAGAGAATATGGGTTATCCAGGCATTAATAATCCAAAAATAATAATTGAAAGTAAGATAGATGCCATGGAGGCATTAAAACATGAATCTGCAATACAATATGAAGTACCCCATGATAATACAATTAAAGAAATCTATCATCTTCCTGAACAATATAATGGATTAGGATATCAAAATTTAATATCCATGATATTCAAACTAATAACATTTAGAGATGAGTGGATAAAACCTAGTATGAGGAATAAAGAAGATAAAATTGAACCAATACATTTAGTATTAATAGAAGAACCAGAAGCTCATTTACATATGCAAGTGCAGCAAGTATTTATTAAAGAAGCATATAAAGTATTAACAGAAAGTGAATTTTTAAAAGATAATACTAATTTTACAACGCAATTAGTTATTACAACACATTCAAGTCATATAGTCAAAGAAATAGATTTCTGCGATCTGAGATATTTTAAAAGACTGCCAGCTGATAAAGAGCACCAAATTCCAACAACAATTGTTATAGATTTATCAAAGGTTTTTTCTACCAATAATGAAGAAGATCCTGAAAACCAGACAAGACGATTTGCATCGAGATATTTAAAAACAACTCATTGTGATATATTTTTTGCTGATGCAATAATATTAGTTGAAGGAGTTGCTGAAAATATGCTCTTACCACATTTTATACATAGTAAATATCCAAAATTAAATCAAATGTATATAAGTATATTAGAAATCAATGGTAGACATAGTCATAGATTAAAAAAATTGATTGAAACGATAGGAATAGATACATTAATAGTAACAGATTTAGATACAGCTTCAAGTGAAGGAAAACATGCTGCAGTTGAACCAAAAAGAAATGAAAATCAAATTACTACAAATTATTCTATAACAAATTGGATTATGCATGAAAAACAAATAGATTTTTTATTGGATAATGATAATGAAAGTAAAGTGATTTTAGCTGACAACGAATTTAATTCTTCAATTAGAATCGCGTATCAAATACCAATTGAAATAAATTATAACGATGAAAAAAAAGAAGCTCTAACATCTACTTTTGAAGATAGTATAATTTATAGTAATCTTGAATTATTTAAAAATATAGAGGATAAAGAATTATATTTAAATATAATTTCGAATATCATAAAATCTGCAACTGGATTTGAGGATATGCATTCTAAAATATATGAAGAAATAAGAAAAACTAGCTTTAAAAAAGCAGAATTTGCTTTAGATTTAATATATCTAATAGATCCAGAAAAAATAGTTGTGCCAAACTATATTGATGATGGCTTAAATTGGTTAGAGTCTCAGTTATCATCAAAAGGATTATTAGAAGAAGGAGCATAGTATGAACGAAGAATTTATTGAAGATAATCATATAGATGATCATGTCGATGAAGAAATTATTAATTGTTTTAATAAAGAAAATGAAAAATCTTTTTTTATGTTTGCTGGGGCTGGATCTGGTAAGACAAGAAGTCTGGTAAACTTGTTGAATTACTTAAAGATACACAAGAAAGAAAACCTAAATCTTTTTTCTCAAAAAATAGCAGTGATAACTTATACAAATGCTGCATGTGATGAAATATTAAACAGAGTAGATTATGATGATATTTTTCAAGTTCAAACAATACATAGCTTTTTATGGGAATGTATAAAAAACTTTCAAATTGATATAAAAGAATGGGTAAAAAATGAATTAGCAAAAGATATTGAAGAATTACAACAAAAACAATCTACTGCAAGATCTGCATCAATTGCGAAAATACTAAATAAATTACAAAACAAAAATGATAGATTAAAAAAGTTAGAAAAAATAAAAAAATTTTCTTATAATCCAAATGGAGAAAACTTGGAATATGATTCATTAAATCATGCAGAGGTTATACAAATTGGATGCGATTTTATAAAAAATAAAAAAACTATGAAAAAAATATTAGTTGCTAAATACCCAATTATATTGATTGATGAGAGTCAAGATACCAAAAAAGAATTAGTTGATGCGCTGCTGGATGTTTACAATAATTATAAAGATAATGTAATTATTGGTATGTTTGGAGATCAAATGCAAAGAATTTATATGGATGGTAAAGAAAATCTTGAAAAAGAAATACCAGAGGAATGGGAAAAACCTATAAAAGTAATGAATCATAGAAGTGCTAAAAGAATAGTTGAATTAGCTAATATGATTAGGAAAAATTGTGATAATAAGCAACAAAGATATAGGAGTGATGCTAAAGAAGGATATATAAGATTATTTATTTGTAATAATAATGTCAATAAAGCTGAAATTGAAAAGAAAATATCATTAAAAATGGAAACAATAACAGGAGATAAAGAGTGGAATAATAATTACCAATCCTTAATTTTAGAACATCATATGGCAGCAACAAGATTAAACTTTGAAGGCTTTTTTAATCCTATATATGAAGTTGAAAAGTTTAGAACAGGAATATTAGATGGTTCGTTAGCTGAAGTTTCATTTTTCACTAATATTATTTTACCATTGATAGAGTCTCATAAATTAAAAAATAGTTTTGAGGAAATGAAAATTATAAAAAAATATTCTAAGTTAATCAAAGGCAAAAATATTTCAGATGTAATGAATTGTATTAGAAATGCAACTAATGAATTATATGAATTATTTGAAAAAGCTGAAAATCCTTTATTAATTGACATTCTAAGAAAAGTAAATGATAATAATCTATTTGAATTACCTGAAAGATTAAAAAGTGTATTAAATGATGAAGACGAAGATGATATTATTAAATTAAAAGAAGCTTTTAAACAGCCTGTATCTGAAATAATAGCATATAAAAATTATATTACAGGAGAAACAGGATTTGGAACTCATCAAGGAATTAAAGGTTTAGAATTTCCAAGAGTAATGGTTATATTAGATGATAAAAGTTCAAAAGGTTTTTTATTTAGTTATGAAAAACTTTTTGGTGTAAAAGAAAAAAGTGCAGCAGATATAAAAAATGAACGAGAGCAAAAGGATACAAGTATTACAAGAACAAACAGGTTATTTTATGTTGCATGCACAAGAGCAATGGATAGTTTAGCAGTATTAGTATATACAGAAAATGCACAAAAAGTAAAAAAATATGCATTAGATAATAATTGGTTTAAGGAGGAAGAAATAGAATTTATAGAATAAATAATACAAAAAATAAACCAGCATGAAAAATATGTAAACTAACACAAATTTTTTATATATTCTTATAATACAATAAATTGAAATTAGTTCCTGTACGAGTTAGTAGTAGAATGGTCTATCAATGTTTTGGAACATATATGATAACAAATCAGTTTTTATGTGATATTCCAAAATATGATTTGCCCTATTTTATAATAAATAATTACAATATTTTTCTGGTAATGTTTCACTATAGAAAAT
>USAE01000042.1 GCA_900552655.1 uncultured Clostridium sp. | reverse complement strand
TCGATTATGTGAAAGATAAATTATCAGAAATAGGAAATTCAAATTCTGGTGAATTACAAAAAATAAAAGGCAAATATGAAAAGGTTAAAGTACTACAAACAAAACTAGAAGAAACGCCGGTAGAAGTAGCCTTACAAGAACAAAAATTAAAAGAGTACAACGATAATATAAATAAAACTGAAAACGAAAATAAAAAGAATAGCAACAACAGCGAAATAGGCGAAAATAACGAAACTAATAACTCTTTAAAAGAGACAAGATATATAAGCATATATAGTGCAGAAAAAGAAGATTACCAAATATATGAGGAAGAAGAGTTGTTAGATACGACAAAGCAGGAGGTGGTAAGTGAAAACGACAAGATAGAAGCAAATAATTTAAACAAATATTATGCAAGCGAAGGAAAAAGTAGAAATAAGAATATGGGAATTTTATGGATTACTTTAAGCATAATAGGGGTAGTAATAATATTATTTGCAATTAAAAAAAGAGATTAAGGGACAGTACTTAAAATTCTAGGAGAAGAAAAATAAACTTTAAGGAATGTCCAAAAAACTAATAAAATTAAATTAAGTGTGTGTAAAGGAGCTAGTATTTTAACGAAGTGAAGTTAGAATACTAGCTTTTTCAAATTTAAGAATAAATAAATTAATAAAGAAAATAATATATGTAAATATAAAATATGGAGGTAATAATGTTTAAACCACAATCTATTTATTTTGAACCTAATATTATAAAGTATGAATTGGGAAAGCAATTAATGAATAAATATAAAGATGTTCCGAAATTTGAAATTGAAAATCATAATAATATAGAAGAAATGCGAAATAAGCCAAACAAAGAATTTGCGAATATGAAAAAAAATTTAATTATAGGAGTTAGAAAAACGCACAAATTCATAGAAAATCATAAAACATCAGATTTTCTAGTACCATATACTTCATCTGGATGTATAGCTTCATGTTTATATTGTTACTTAGTATGTAATTATAATAAATGTAGTTATCTACGACTATTTGTAAATAGAGAGCAAATGCTAGATAAAATAATAAAAACAGCAGAAGAGTCAGATAAAAATTTAAATTTTGAAATTGGAAGTAATAGTGATTTAATTTTAGAAAATACAATTACAAATAATTTAGAATGGACTATAGAAAACTTTAGAAAAACTAAAAAAGGGACATTAACATTCCCAACAAAATTTGATATGGTAGACAATATTTTAAATTTAAACCACGAGGGAAAAGTAACAATAAGAATGAGCATGAATCCAGAAGAAATTATAAACAGAGTAGAACTTGGTACATCAAGACTAGAAAATAGAATAGAAGCTATAAATAAATTAGCGGAAGCAGATTACAATATAGGAATATTAATTGCACCTGTAATTTTTGTAGAAAACTGGAAAGAATTATATTTAAATCTTATACAAATGTTATCAAGTGAATTATCAAGCAAAGTAAAAAAGAAAGTGTCTTTTGAAATAATATTTATGACATATAGCTATGTTCATAATAAGATTAACGAAGAAGCTTTTCCAAATGCCATTAATTTGTATAATAAAAATTTAATGAAATCTAGAGGAAGAGGCAAATATATGTATAAAGATGATGTAAGAGCCGAAGGAAAAAAGTTTTTTATAACTAATTTGCATAAGTACTTTTCCGAAAATAAGATAGAATATATAGTTTAAGGAATTAAAGCAAGATACTTGGAAAAATATATAAAACAGTTGCTAGATTTACAAAAAATATTTATAATAATAGCAAATAAACAAAGAGAGGTATTAAATGAACGTAAGATTAATAATAGGAATCCTTGTAAGTATAGTAGCCGTTGAATTTATAGCTATAATTGTACAATTAGGAAAATACAAAAAAGTGGTAAATGAAAGTATAGAATACGAAAACTTTAGAAAAGAAGTTTTAACAAAGGCAAGTAAAGAAAGGCTAAAATTACAAGAAGTATTAGAAAAACAAAAAGACATGCAAGACAAATTGAAAGAATTAAATTCAAAAAGAGAAAAAGCAAAATAATAAGCTAAAAATGTTGACTAAAAAAATCAGAATTAGTATAATAAAAACTAGGGAAACTAAAGATAGAAAGGATAAGGAGTATGAAAAAAAGTAAACTAACAATAATAGCAGTTGTATGCTTAATATGTGCTATGGCACTAAGCATTTTTGCAACTAGTGTTAAGGCTACAACAATGGAATTTGGCTTGCAAGAATATAGAAAAGCAAGAGAAGATGGTGCGCAATATGGGTATAAAATCTCCGATAAATATGTATGGAAACTTGTTACATATAATGGTCAAACAATAGACTATAGTAAAACGATATATTGCTTAAAAGCAGAACAAGGATTTTACACATCAAACCCAGGTGTATTTAGACAAGAATATGATACATCATATAATTTAAAAGATAAAACATCTATGCCAAACTTACCAGTAGCAGAAGAAGATTATAACTCAATTATTTGGATATTAAATCATGCATATATACCAAATGCAGAAACAGCAAAACAAGACAAAGAAGTGTTATTAAAAAATGCAGGAATAGCAGATAAAGTAGAATTAACAGATGATGATATAGACGTTATCCAACAATTAGCTATATGGTATTTCACAAACAAAGACAACCCTGTATATCATACAGATTTTGCAGGAGAGCCATCATTACAAACAGTATTAGAATCTAAGAAGACAGGAGAAAATAAAGAAGAATATAAGGCAATAGAAGATAAAAACCAACCTAGATTCGATCAAATGGAAAAACTATTTAAATACTTAGTAGCAAATGCAAAAAATGCAACAGAAGAAGCAAACAAAAATGAGGCTCCATTAACATTAGAAAAAGGAACTCCAGCAGTTTCTACAGAAAATGATAACTACATTATAGGACCATATGAAATTAAAAAGAATAACGATACTCCATATACTTTAAACATAAATGTAACAGACAGAAAAGGAACAAACATAACAGATAATGTAAAATTCTTAAATGCAGATAAACAAGAAATAAGTATAGATGACATAATAGGTAAAGAATTTTATTTAAAAATTCCAGTAGAAACTATAGTAACGAATAAAATAGATGGAATTAAATTTAATATGAATGGTACTTACACAGAAACTACAGCAACATACTGGACAAGTTCTTCTAACAATACAGTACAACCAATTGTAGTAATAGAAAGAGTACCACAAGAATTTTCTGGAAGTAATGAAGTTCTATTTTCAGTAGAAGGAAAATATAGCTTTAAACTAGTAAAAGTAGATTCAGAAGACATAAATAAAAAATTACAAGGTGCAGAGTTCGAAATTACAACACCTACAGGAACTCAAAAATATGTAACAGACGAAAATGGAGAAATAAACATAGCAGACATTAAAATTACAGAACCAGGTGTTGATACAATAACAATAAAAGAAACAAAAGCACCAGAGCCATATAAAATGTTACTAAAAGAACCATTAACATTAAAAGTAACAAAAGATGTAGCTAATGGTAGTTATACAGCAACAGATGCAACATTAGAAGGTTATGGAAAAGATGCAGTTCAAATAAAAGATGGTGTTGTTACAATAACTGTTGCAAATAAACCAAAAATATTTGACTTAAGCCTAAAAAAATGGGTAAGTAAAGCAATAGTAACAAACGAAGATGGATCACAAAATATAATAGAAACAGGTCATACAGGAGATGAAAACCCAGAGCCACCAGCAAAAGTAGATTTAGGCAGACAAGATATAAATAAAGTAACAGTAAAATTCGAATTTCAAATAAAAGTAACAAACGAAGGTGAAGTTGCAGGTTATGTAAAAGAAATAACAGATTATATACCAGAAGGATTAAAATTTGTAAAAGAGGATAATCCAGATTGGTATGAAAGAGAACCATTAGACGGAAAAGAAAGAGTTGCAACTAAGAAGTTAGAAAATACATTATTAGAGCCAGGAGAAAGTGCTACAGTTTCTATATTATTAACATGGATAAATGGTGAAGATAATATGGGACTAAAAACAAATATAGCAGAAATAAGCCAAGATGATAATGAATTCGATTTACCAGATATAGATTCTACACCGGACAATTTTAAAAATGGTGAAGACGATATAGACGATGCACCTGTTATTATAACAGTGGCATTAGGAGATACAGTAATATACATTGGTGTTGCAACACTTGCAATAGTAATATTAACAGTAGGAACATTTATTATAAAGAAATATGCAATATAAAAAATAATTAATTATAAAGCCCAAAGTGTTATATAACATGGAGGGCTTTTTTATGTAGTATGAAACACATTCTTGTAGGAGAAATTTCTGTACTATATCCAAATAGAATGCCTCTTGAAAAAGATTGGCAAATAGTGTAAAATGTATAAAGCTTAAAAGAGCAAAATTATATGGTAATGTTAAGCAATCTATGAAAATAGATTATAAAAATATTATCTAAAACTAATTAAAAATTATATGAAGGAGGAATAGAAAATGAAAGTAATTTTATTAGACAATATTAAGGGTGTAGGAAAAAAGGATGAGGTAATAAATGCAAGCGATGGTTATGCAAGAAATTTTCTATTTCCTAAAAAATTAGCAGTGGAAGCGAATGCAGAGAATATGGCAAAATTAAAAGGAAAACAAGATTCTGCAAGTCATAAAAAGGCAGTAGAAAAGGACGAAGCAAAGCAAATAGCAGAAAAGCTAAAAACAATATGCCCAAAATTAAAAATTAAAACAGGAGAAAAAGGAAAAGTATTTGGTGGTGTAACTGCTAAAGATATTGCAGATGTACTAAATAAAGAATATAAAATAAATATAGATAAAAAAAGAATAGAACTAAAAGAAAGTATTAAAACTTTAGGGGTTACAAAAGTTAGTGTAAAATTATACGAAGGAGTTACAGGCGAAATAAAAATAGATATAATTCCAGAATAATACTAAAAATAGAGTGTAGCAAGTAAAAAAATATCTTAAGTTACAAGAAAATATTAGAATAATATGCTACAAATAAAAATATTAAGTTTAAAGTAACTAGGAGGAATAAAATGGAGCTAGGTAAAATTCCACCAAATGATGTAGAAGCAGAACAAGCTGTTATAGGTAGTATGTTAACAGATAGAGATGCTGTAATATCTGCAATAGAAATTCTTAAAGAAGAAGACTTTTACAGAGAAGATAACAAAACTATATATGAAGCAATTTTAAACCTATATAATAGATCAGAACCAATAGATATTATAACATTAAAGGCAGAGCTAACATCTATGGGAATGTTCGAAAAAATAGGAGGGTTAGAATATATAGTAGGGTTACCAGAAAAGGTACCAACAACAGCAAACGTAGAAAGATACATTAATATAGTAAAAGAAAAGTCAGAATTAAGAAGACTTATAAAAGCAGCAAACGAAATTATAGAACAAGGTTATGACCCAACAGAAAATATAGACGATATAATGAATAGTGCAGAAAAAAAGATTTTTAACATTATGCAAGATAAAGACCAAAAAACTTATAGTGCAATAAAAGATGTTTTAGTAGATGCTTTTACAGAATTAGAACAATTATATAATCAAAAGCAACATATAACAGGTGTACCTACAGGTTTTATAGACTTAGACTACAAAATGGCTGGTCTTCACAATTCAGATTTAATCCTAATTGCAGCAAGACCTGCTATGGGAAAATCTGCTTTTGCCTTAAATATTGCAACAAATGCAGCAGTAAAAGCGAAAGTTCCAGCAGTGTTATTTAGTCTAGAGATGTCTAAAGAGCAAATGGTAAACAGAATTTTGTGTAGTGAAGCAATGGTAGATAGCAACAAAGTAAGAACAGGAAAAATAGACGATGATGACTGGATAAAACTTGCAGATACAATGGGAGATTTATCCGAAGCACCTATATATATAGATGACACACCTGGTATTTCTATTAACGAAATAAGAGCAAAATGTAGAAAGCTAAAATTAGAAAGAGATATAGGGTTAGTAGTAATAGACTATTTGCAACTTGTACAAGGATCATCAAAAAGAGCTTCTGGAAGTAGAGAGCAAGAAATTTCGGAAATAAGTAGATCTTTAAAAATATTAGCAAAAGAAATAAATGTACCAGTAATAGCACTATCACAATTATCTAGAGCACCGGAACAAAGACCAGACCATAGACCTATGCTTTCTGACCTTCGTGAATCTGGAGCTATAGAGCAAGACGCGGATATCGTAATGTTTTTATATAGAGATGATTACTATAACGAAGACAGTGAAGACAAAGGTTTAGCAGAAGTAATTGTAGCAAAGCACAGAGCTGGTTCAACAGGTACTGTAAAACTAGTATGGCTTGGAAATTACACAAAATTTGCCAATATGGAAAGATATAGAGAATAATAATAAATTACGACTTTAGATTTTAGATATAGCAAAATAAATTAGCTAAAAGGGACGGTAGAATGGAAGAAAATATTTTAAAAACCATAAAAAAATATGAACTAATAGAATCTGGGGATAAAGTACTTATTGCAGTATCTGGGGGACCAGATTCTATGTGTTTATTAGATATTCTAAACAAATTAAAAGCAAAACTAGGAATAGAAATAGCAGTAGCACATGTAAACCATGGAATAAGAGAAGAAGCAAAAGAAGAAACAGAATACATAAAAGAATATTGTAGTAAATATAATATAAAGATATATATAAAATATGCAGATGTATTAAGTCTTGCAAAAGAAGATAAAATAGGTTTAGAAGAAGAAGGAAGAAAAGTAAGGTATAATTTCTTTAATGAAGTTGTAGAAGAAACAGGATTTAATAAAATTGCAATAGCACACAATATGAATGACAAAGCAGAAACTGTTTTAATGAATATAATAAGAGGAGCAGGAAGCTTAGGGCTAAAAGGGATAGAGCCAAAAAGAGAAAATAAATATATAAGGCCTTTAATAGAAACCGAAAGATGTGATATAGAAAAATATTGCGAGGAAAATAAGTTAGAACCTAAATTAGACCAAAGCAATAATGATAATGCATATACAAGAAATAAGATAAGAAATGTACTAATTCCATTTATAAAAGAAGAATTTAACCCTAATGTAATAAAAGGAATTAATAAATTATCTGAAATAGTAACAGAAGAACAGAATTATTTAGAAAAAATTGTGAATAATATATATAATAAAATCAAAATAGAAGAAACAAATGAAAAAGTAGTATTAAGCTTAAAAGAATTTAATGAACAAGAAGATATAATAAAAAAGAAGATATTAATACTTAGCATAGCCAAAATATTTGGAACAAGCAAAAATATAGAAAAAATACATATAGAAGACATTATAAAACTATGCAAAAGAAATATAGGAAACAAATATTTAACACCAAACAAAAATGTAAAAGTTTTTGTAAATAAAGGAAAAATTATTATATCACATACATATTAATATCCGTAAGAGGAAATAACTTGACACACAAAAGAAACAAAAAATAGCTTGAAATCAATTGATATATATGGTATATATGCATATAGCAATAAAGAAAATTCGTAAAAATATGATAGGAGGAAATTAAATTGAAGAACGGTATTAAGTCATTAGCGGTATGGTTAATATTTTTAATTATATTTATAGTATTAATTTCATCAATAATGGATAATTCAAGTAACAAATTAGCATACTCAGAATTATTAGCAGATATGGAAAAAGGAACAGTTAAAAGTATCGAAATACAAGCAGGAGGAGAAAAAGCTTTAGTAGAAGTAGAAGGAGAATCACTTCCAAAAGAAGTTAATATTCCAGACATTAATAGTTTTATGACATATGCACAAGAAATATTAAAAACAAATAGTTATACATTAACAGAAAAACCAGAGTCAGTATTTATGAAAGGTCTTTACCTATTAATACCATTTGGAATTATAGTAATTGTTTTATTATTTGGATTATTATTAATTAACCCAGGAAACCAAGGTGGAAATAAAACAATGTCATTTGGAAAAAGCAAAGCTAGAGTAACAAATGGCGCAGAAAAAACAAAGGTTACATTTAATGATGTAGCAGGTGTAGATGAAGAAAAAGAAGAATTAGAAGAAATAGTAGAATTTTTAAAAACACCTAAGAAATTTACAGACATGGGTGCTAGAATTCCAAAAGGTGTTTTATTAGTAGGTCAACCAGGAACAGGTAAAACATTACTTGCAAAAGCAGTTGCAGGGGAAGCAGGAGTACCATTCTTTAGTATAAGTGGTTCTGAATTCGTAGAAATGTTTGTTGGTGTTGGTGCATCTAGGGTTAGAGATTTATTTGACCAAGCTAAGAAAAATGCCCCATCTATTATATTTATAGATGAAATAGACGCAGTAGGTCGCCAAAGAGGTGCAGGCCTTGGTGGAGGACATGACGAAAGAGAACAAACATTAAATCAACTTTTAGTTGAGATGGATGGTTTTGGAACAAATGAAGGTGTTATAGTGCTTGCAGCAACTAATAGACCAGATGTACTAGACAAAGCATTATTAAGACCGGGAAGATTTGACAGACAAATAGTTGTATCTGCTCCAGATGTAAAATCTAGAGAGCAAATATTAGAAGTTCATGCAAGAAAGAAAAAATTAGCAGAAGATGTAGACTTAAAAACAGTTGCAAGAAACACTTCTGGTTTTGCAGGTGCAGACCTAGAAAATATTTTAAACGAAGCAGCATTACTTGCAGCAAGAAGAAATTTAGATTGCATTGGAATGAAAGAAATTGAAGATGCAATGGTAAAAGTTACAATGGGACCAGAAAAGAAAACAAGAGTAAGAAGCGAAAAAGAAAATAAATTAGTTGCTTACCATGAAGCAGGTCACGCAGTAGTAAGTAGATATTTACCAACACAAGATAAAGTTCACCAAATATCTATAGTACCAAGAGGAATGGCTGGTGGATATACAATGTATAGACCAACAGAAGATAAATCTTTTAGATCTAAAACAGAAATGGAAGAAAATATTGTTTCACTACTAGGTGGAAGGGTTGCCGAAAAGCTAATATTAGACGATATTTCTACAGGTGCAAGCAACGACATAGAAAGAGCGACAGCAATATCTAGAGCAATGGTAACTAAATATGGTATGAGCGAAAAATTAGGAACAATTACATTTGGTGCAGACCAAGAAGAAGTGTTCTTAGGAAGAGATTTAGCACATGCTAAAGAATATTCTGAAGAAACTGCAGCAATTATAGATGAAGAAGTTAAAAAAATTGTAGATGCAGGATATGAAAAAGCTATAAATATTTTAAGTGAACATGTAGACAAATTACATGCAGTAGCAAAAATATTATTAGAAAAAGAAAAAATTGATGGAGAAGAATTCGACAAGATTTTTGGAGAATAAATGCCAGCCAGGAAGATAGGTGAGCATAGCCGGGATTTGAGGGACGGTCCTCAAAATCCCGGTTTTTTGTATATCAAGAGAAGAAAAAAGTATAGAAATCAATAAATGATTATCTATACTTTTATGGTACCAAACTTCTACTACTAGGAGAAGTTTCTGTACTAGAGAACTGATGGGGATTTTATATTAAAAGTTTAAAAAGTGAATATTGAAAAATTGTCGATAATATAGCAAAAAGCTTCTAATCAGACGAAGTTTTGCTGAAATGAACAAAAACTTTGCAAGATATAAAAAATATTATTTACTGAATTTTGAGCTAGAGCATATTAAAAACGAATTTTAGGTGGTGTAATAGAAAAATAATATATAATGATGAAAAATAGTACCCGTAAAGTGATAGAGTCTTACTCCACTAATTGGACGTAAGGCTCTATTTACTTATATTGTGGGAGAAAGTAAAATTATGATAATAGGATATTATGGAATAAGTAGGTGTATATAGATGGATAAACGACAAAAGAAAGAAGGAAAGCAAAAAAACAAAGATATTATTAGTACACGCACTAACAAACTTGCGAAGATAATGTTTATAGTATTTATTGTTGTGTTTATGCTAACTGTATTAATAGTGCTGAATAAGGAGAATATAGTAGAATTAGGAAAACATATAAATAATGCTATAAAAAGAGAAAATAGTGAATTGGCAAACAGTGAAGAAAAAAGTGTAACAGACATAGATTTAACAGGTTTAGTTACAGGAGAAGATACAGAACATACACATATATATGAAAAGAAATATGATGATATAAATCATTGGGAAGAATGTTTTATATGTGGAGATATAAAAAATAGAGAAAATCATACTAAAACTACAAGTGGAACAGGAACATGTGGGACATATTTAGTAGAATCATGCACAAAAGGCTGTGGTTATTCTATATCGAACTATGTAGAACATGATATAGAATATTATACTGAAGATAAGATATATGATGAAACGGGAAAAAATACTAATAGAGGAGACTATAGACATGGCATAGGAAGTTGCAAAAGATGTAAAACTGTTTGGGCATATGATAAAAATGGTAAATTAATGACTAAGCAAGATTGTGTTGATGAAGACGGTAATAAAATTAATTGTAGTAATAATAAGAAGAAATGTAAATATTGTGGATGGGACTATACTAAAGAAACTACTATAAATCATTTGGAAATGAGAAGAAAAAACGATAATACATATTATTGTAAAGACTGTGGCGTAGAAATATATAAAGTATATTATCATGAATCTAAGCAAGATATAAATAATAATTTACATTATACAATAAGAGGAATATATCAATTATTAGGACAGGTACAATGGACAAGTAAAACAAATCTGCCAACATGGTCAGCAACACTTGAAGCAGGTGCATTTGAAAGTTTAGAACCTGGCAATGTAATAGATTTGCCAAAAGAATACTATAACAATCCCAAATATGGAACAGAAGGAATAACATCCGGATTATATATGGTTCAATATGAAGCATATATAAAAGATGGATACCAAGGTACACCAGGAGTTGCTTTAAATGCAAGCAAAGGACTAAATTATGTAAATGGAAATGAAAATGAATATGCAAGACCAAATGTACCATTACAATATAAAATAAGTCCAGATACACAAGCGCCGCGTATAGATGATGTACAAATAAATAAATCGGAAATAGTTAATGGATTTAGCAAGAAAGCGACTATAACAGTAAATGCATATGATTCATACAGTGATATATTAAATATAGCGCTGTATGATACAAGTGGAAAGTGTATTGTAGAATATGGAACAGCAACAAGTAATGGTAATAAAACATTTACAAGAAGTTTTGACATAGTAGCAGAGGCGAAAGAAACACAAACATTAGTTGTTAAAGCAAAAGATAGATATGGAAACGAGATAAGTAAAAATATAGAAATACAAAATCTAGATGCAAAAGCTCCAACATTAATACAAAATGGAGAATATACCAAAGAATGGAGTAAAAATAAAGAAATAACTTTTACAGCAGAGGATCAAGGAATAGGAGAAGTACAGATAGCATTTAATGACGCAAAAGACTACCAAAGTGCAAGTAAAGAAAATGATGGATATGTACGAAAATATAACTTTTATGGGGATGTATATGATAAAGTAACAGCTGCAATATATTTAAAAGATGGATTAGGAAATGAAAGAACAGTAAAAGTTGATATAGGAAAGTTAGATAATACAGCACCTAAAATAACAGGAACGAATATAGCAGAAGGTAAAGTGAAAATAACATCAAATGATAGACATGAAAAATTAGGTGAAGGATCTGGAGTAGTAGGATATAGATACTTAACTAGTATGGAAGAAACAAATGAAGACATAACAGAGAACGTGGGAACATATGTGGAATCAGAAGAGATACCATTAGATGAACTGAAAAAAGCGAAATATGTATATATAGCTCCAGTAGATAGAGCAGGTAATATAGGAAATACAGTAAAAGTAGATTTACCAACATATAGCTATAGTGTGAATTATTACGAAGATGGAAGTCAAACAAAATTAGCAGAAAGCAAAATTGTGGAAAATAAGTTACTAGGAGAAGAAGTAGAAGAACAAGCGATAGATGTAGAAGGATATGTAAAAGTAGAACCTAGTACTAAAAGAATAACGATAAAGCAAAGTGAAAATAACATAGACTTTTTATATAGAAAAAGAACAGATATATCATATACAGTAAAATACTTAGAAAAAGGAACAAATAAAGAAATACATGAAAGCAAAGTAGTTGCAAACCAAACATTTGGAGATACAATAACAGAACAAGCAATAAATATACCTGGATATGATTTAGAATCAGCGCAGGACCAAAGTATAACTATAAAAGTGGAAGGAAACGAAATAATATTTTACTATGTGAAAAGTGACACAAATGTCTTAGTACATCACTACAAGGAAAATACAACGGAAAAAGTACCTTCAAAAAATGGTGGAGAAGTAGAAGAAGAGGTAATTGCAGGAAAAGTAGGAGAGAGTTATAGTACAAACGCATCTAGCAATATAGCACAAAATTATGAACTAGTAGCAGAACCAGCAAATAAAAATGGAACAATGACAGAAAGTCAAATAGTTGTAACATATTATTACAGATTAAAAACACCAAATATAACAAACCAAGTAATAAATAAAACAGGAACAGACAGAATAACAATAGCAAACCAAGAAATGAGCTATACAATAACATATAGAGCAAATGTACTAGATTACATAGGAAATGCAGAAGTAACAATAGTAGATACATTGCCATATGCAATAGATGAATCAAAATCTGACTTAGCAGGTGGGGCATATGATGCAAATGCAAGAACTATTACATGGAAAGAAAATGTACAAAATATAAATAGTTTTGCAAATAATAGTGGGACAGGAATAATTTCTATTGGAAATGTAGAGGTAACAAAAACATTTAAAGTAGTATATGTAGGCTTAGACATGAACCAAGAAAAAGTGGTTAATAATGTAAGCGGAAATATCAAGTTATTAACACCTGAAAAGACAAGTGAAGAGGTAACAGGAAGCCAAGAAAGTA
>USAE01000041.1 GCA_900552655.1 uncultured Clostridium sp. | reverse complement strand
CATAAGTTTTTCCAAAAAATATTGCTCCTACAAGAATTGCTAGGTTAAAAAATATTGATGTTGAAGCAGGAACAGCAAAACATTTAAAATTATTAAGAATTGCTCCTATCATTCCAGAAAGACTTATAAAAATAAAATATGATGACATTATTTTTAAAAGCCCTGAAGCAATTTCTTTTGTTTCCAAAGAAAATCCGCTTACAATAATTTTTATTATCTCGTCTGAAAAAATTATCATTCCTATTGAAATGATAACTGAAAAAATAAAAACTATATTAGAATGGGAATATAAGTATAAAGAATCTACAGAAATACCAAGCGAAATTTCTGTTTCTAAAATTAAAGAGTTATCAAAAAATGATGAAGAAAACAAAGTAGAAGCAATACTAAAAAAACCAAACTTTTTAGTAGAAAAAACAAATTTAACACCTGCAGAAAAAGGTACTATAATGCATTTATGCTTACAGAAATTAAATAGCAAAGAAAAATATAATTTAAACAAATTAAAGAAATTGGTAAATAGTTTAGTAGAAAAAGAAATAATTTTGCCTAAAGAAGCTGAAAGTGTAAATTATAACAAAATACTAGCGTTTTTAGAATCTAACATTTGGAAAGAGATGCAAGATGCAAAAACTGTAGAACAAGAAAAAGCCTTTTATCTTAATTTAAAAGCTAAAGAGATATACAAAAATAGTGCAGAAGACGAAGTTTTAGTTCAAGGAATTATAGACTTATATTATATAACAAATAACGATGAGCTAGTTTTAGTTGACTATAAAACAGACTATGTAGAAAATAACAATGAAGAAAGCTTAAAAGAAAAATACAATGTTCAATTATCAATTTACAAAAAAGCATTGGAAGAAGCATTAAAAAGAAAAGTGGATAGAGTATATATATATTCAACTTGGCTTAATAAAGAAATTAAAATTTAGCAGAAAATGACGAAAAAGGTTTTAATAAAATATCGCTTAAACCTTGATTTTTGGGAATATATGTTATATAATACCAATATAGCAAAATACATTACATAAGGAGTGGGAACAAATCCCACTCCTTATGAGTGTAATAGGAGGTAAAGACTTGTCTAAAATAGAAAGAAATGTAGAAGATTTAATAAAACCTATAATAACAAATTTAGGTTACAAACTATACGACGTTATTTATGAAAAAGAAGCAAAAGATTATTACTTAAGAATTTTTATAGATAAAGAAACAGGAATAGACTTAGAAGACTGTGAAAAAGTAAATAATGCTATTACAGAAATATTAGATGAAAAGGATTATATTAAAGACCAATATTTTTTAGAAGTTTCATCACCAGGAATAGAAAGAATATTAAGAAAAGATTGGCAAATAGAAGAAAATATTGGTAAAGAAGTTGAAGTAAAACTATTTAAACCATTTAATGGGGAAAAAGTAATAATAGGAAATTTAGTAGGATTTAATGAAGAAACAATAAACATAGAAGAACTAAGCATACCTAGAAAAGATATTTCTTTAATTAAAATAAAATATAATTGGTAAAAGGAGTGTAAACAATGAGAGAAGAAGGAATAGACAATAAACAATTAATAGTTGCAATACAAGAACTAGAAAAGGAAAAAGGAATAAAAAAAGACTACTTGTTAGACTCTATAGAATCAGCTTTATTAACAGCATATAAGAGAAACTATAATTCACAAGAAAATGTAAAAGTTATGGTAGATAGAGAAACAGGAGCATCACACTTATATTCTGTAAAAGAAGTAGTAGAACATGCAGAAAATCCAGTTTTACAAATAAGTTTAGAAGAAGCTAGAAAATTAGATAAAGAAGCACAAGTAGGTACTACAGTAGATGTAGAACTAGTTCCAAAAAACTTTGGTAGAATTGCAGCACAAACAGCAAAACAAGTAATTATTCAAAAATTAAGAGAAGCAGAAAGAGAAATAGTATATAGTGAATATAATGAAAGAAAAGGTGAAATAGTTTCTGGAATAATACAAAAAGCAGACCAAGGTATTGTAGTTATGGACTTAGGAAAAGTAGAAGGTGTTATGCCAGCTAAAGAACAAATTCCAACAGAAAAATATCATGTAAACGATAAAATAAAAGGTTATATTTTAGACGTAGAAAAAGGGTTAAAAGGAGCACCACAAGTTATAATTTCTAGAGCTTGTCCAGAATTTGTTAAAAAATTATTCGAATTCGAAATACCAGAAATATATGAAGGTGTTATAGAAATAAAAGCTGTATCTAGAGATGCAGGAAGCAGAAGTAAAATAGCTGTATACTCACCAAATGAAAATATAGATCCAGTTGGTTCATGTGTAGGTCAAAAAGGAGTAAGAATTCAAAATATTATAAATGAATTAAATGGAGAAAAAATAGATGTAATAGAATGGAATGCAGATTTATCTATTTATATATCATCTGCTTTATTGCCAGCACAAGTAATGGCAGTAGATATAGACGAAGAAAATAGAATTGCACAAGTAATAGTACCAGATGACCAATTATCATTAGCAATAGGTAAATCTGGACAAAATGCAAGACTTGCTGCTAAATTAACTGGTTTATCAGATTGGAGAATAGACATAAAATCTGAAACACAATTTAGAAAAATATTATTAGAAAAACAAGAAGCAAATAGCGAAGATAATAATGAAGAATAAAAAGATATAAACATATAAACAAAAATAAGCAAGTATAATATAAGGAAGTGTTAATATGAAAAAAATACCACAAAGAACTTGCATTGGATGTAAAGAAAAAAAAGAGAAAAGAGAATTAATTCGTATAGTTAAAGATAAAGAAGGAAATATTACATTGGATAGAACAGGAAGATCAAATGGTAGAGGAGCATACATTTGTGATAATATTCAATGTTTAGAAAAAGCAATAAAAACAAAAGCTTTAGCTAGAACGTTCGAAATGGAAATAGAAGAAACAGTTTATAATGAATTAAGAGGTGTAATTAGTGAAAAATAAAATTTTTAATTTGATTGGTTTAGCAACAAGAGCAGGTAATGTAATTGCAGGAAGCAACGCATGCGAAAATGCTTTAAAAATAAGAAAAATTAAAATGTTAGTAGTTTCTGAAGAAGCCTCAGAAAAGACCAAAAAAAATTATAAATTTTATGCAGAAAAATATAATATTCCAATTGTTTTTATAGGCACTATAGAAGAACTAAGTAAAGCAATAGGGCAAAAAAATAAAGTAGTTATAGGAATAAAAGATATAAATATAGCAAAGGGAATACAAAAATTAATTAATGGGGGTGAAGCTATTGGGTAAAATAAAAATACATGAAATAGCAAAAAAATTAGGACTTACAAGTAAGGAAATATTAGAAAAAGCAAAGTCTTTAAATCTTAATATAAAAAGTCACTTAAGTTCTGTAACAGATGAAGAAGCAAAACAGTTAGAAGAAGCTTTAAAAAAGAAAGATAAAACTGAACAAAAAAATAAACAAAACAAAAAACAACCATCATCTGCTATAAAAAAAGATGAACCTGTAATAATAAGAAGAGAAGTAATTATTTCCGACGAAGAATTAGTAAAAAAAGAGGAAGAAGAGAAACACAAAAAACAAAAAGAAAGAGAAAAACAATTGGGCTTTGTAGAAAGAAATAAAAATAAAGACTTCAATATTGTTTATAGGAACAAACAAACAAAACCACTTACTGTAGAAGAATTATTTGGTATAAAGAAAAAAGAAGAACCAAAAAAGGAAGCTAAAGAGGAAATTAAAGAAGTTAAAAAAGAAGAGGAAAAGCCTAAAAATACAATTGAAGAAATAAAAGAAGAAGTTAAGGTAGAAGAAAAAAATGAAATAAAACCAGAAAATAAAAAAATAGAAAAAAGTGAAAGAGAGAATATGATAGAAGCACAAAGAAATAAACAAACAAAAAAAGTTGAATCTAATAATAACAGAAATGAACAAAAGGAATTCCAAAAAAGAAATAATAATTTTAATAACAATAGAAGAGATAATAGGAATTTCAGAAATAATAACAATAACAATAATAGAGATAATAGAGATGGTTATAGGAATAATAACTACAGAAATAACAATAATAATGGTAATAATAACTTTAGAAACAATAACTATTCTAAAGGTCCTAGACCAATGGATGAAAGAACAATCGAAAAGAATATTAAAAATATAATGTCTTCAGAAGTAGTAGAAAAAGAAGTTGTAAGAGAATATAACAATAAAACAATAGAAAAACAAAAAAATAATAAGTACGAAGAAAACAAAGCAAGAAAATCTGTAAAAGCAAGTAAAAGATTTAGTGATGAAGATATAAACGAAAAGAAACTACAAGATTTAAAACAAACAAGTAGTTTATCTACAATGTTTTCTGAACAAGATGGTGGTATGCTAGACTATTATGACTTATCTACAAGAAGAGGTAAGAAAAATAAAAAGAAAAATGCGAAAAATGCTAAAGAAAGCGAGTCTAAGCAAAAGATATTTAAACTTACAGAAATTACTATTCCAGAAACTATTTCTGTAAAAGATTTAGCAGCAGAATTAAAGAAAACAAGTAGCGAAGTTATAAAGAAATTATTAGGATATGGCATTATGGCTACTATAAATAATGACATAGACTTTGATACAGCTTATTTAATAGCAGAAGAATTTGGTGTAACTGCTAAAAAGAAAACTGTAGTAAAAGAAGAAGATATATTATTTGATGATTCTGAAGATAAAGAAGAAGATTTAGTACCAAGAGCACCAGTTATTGTAGTAATGGGGCACGTAGACCATGGAAAAACTTCACTTTTAGATGCAATACGTTCAACTAATGTAATAGAAGGAGAAGCAGGAGGTATAACACAACATATAGGTGCATACCAAGTAAGAGTAAAAGATAGAGATATTACTTTCTTAGACACACCAGGACACGAAGCCTTTACAAGTATGCGTGCAAGAGGTGCTAAAATTACAGATATAGCAATATTAGTTGTTGCTGCAAATGATGGTGTTATGCCACAAACAGTAGAAGCAATTAACCATGCTAAAGCAGCAAATATTCCAATAATTGTAGCAATAAATAAAATAGATTTACCAGGAGCTAATATAGAAAAAGTAAAAGAAGAATTAATGAGATACGAATTAGTTCCAGAAGAATGGGGAGGAGACACAATATATGTTCCAATATCTGCTAAAACAAAACAAAATATAGAACAATTACTAGAAATGGTAGTATTAGAAGCAGATATGTTAGACTTAAAAGTAAATCCTCATAAACAAGCTAAAGGAGCTGTAATAGAAGCAAGACTAGATAAATCTAAAGGTCCAATAGCTTCACTACTAGTACAAAGAGGAACATTAGACATGGGTGATACAATAGTTGTAGGTTCTTCTATTGGTAGAATTAGAGCTATGAAAAACTATAAAGGACAAAAAGTTAAAAAGGCTGGTCCATCAATGCCAGTAGAAGTTATGGGGCTTACAGAAGTTCCGGTAGCTGGAGAAACTTTCTACGAAGTAAAAGACGAAAAAATGGCTAAACACTTAATAGAAAGAAGAAAAAGACAAAATAGAGAAAAATCTATAAACCAAGTAAGTAAAGTTACACTAGATAATTTATTTACTCAAATGGAAGAAGGAAAATTAAAACAATTAAATTTAATTATAAAAGCAGATGTTCAAGGAACTGTAGAAGCTGTAAAACAATCATTAGAGAAATTATCTAATGAAGAAGTTAGAGTAAAAGTAATACACTCTGCAGTAGGAGCTGTTACAGAGTCAGATGTTACACTTGCAAATGTTTCTAATGCTATTATAATTGCATTTAATGTAAGACCTGTTCCAACTGCAAAAGCAGAAGCAGAAAAAGACAATGTAGAAATAAAACAATATTCAATCATTTATCAAGCAATTGAAGATGTAGAAACAGCAATGAAAGGTATGTTAGATCCTAAATACGTAGAAAGAGTAATAGGAACAGCAGAAATAAGACAAACATTTAGAATTTCTAGTGTAGGAACAATTGGTGGAGCATTTGTATTAACAGGAAAAATAGAAAGAAATGCAGGTGTTCGTGTAATACGTGAAGAAGTAGTTATTCACGAAGGTAAATTATCATCATTAAAGAGATTTAAAGATGATGCAAAAGAAGTTAATAAAGGCTTCGAATGTGGTATGCAAATAGAAAATTATAATGATATAAAAGAAGGAGATATTATAGAAGCATTCGTAATGGATGAAGT
Source organism: uncultured Clostridium sp. (assembly GCA_900552655.1). GTDB lineage: Bacteria > Bacillota > Clostridia > TANB77 > CAG-508 > Merdicola. The sequence continues at coordinate 8,379 of USAE01000041.1, read as the reverse complement.
AAAAAGATAATATCGAAGGAGGTATATATGCCTAATAAAAATCAAAACAGATTAAATAGAATAGATGAAGAAATGAAAAAGGAGATAAGTCATATAATAACATATGACTTAAAAGATCCTAATATAACTGGACTAATAAGTGTAACTAAAGTAAAAGTTAGTGGAGATTTAAAATTTGCTAAAGTTTATGTAAGTATGCTAAACGCAAAAGATAATAAACAAGTACTAACAGCATTAAAGAAATCTGCGGGTTTTGTTAGAACAGAAGTTGCAAAAAGATTAAATTTACGTTCTACACCAGAAATTATATTTATTTTTGATGATTCTATAGAATATGGAGCAAGAATAGACACAATCCTAAAAGAGGTTATAAAAGACATAAAACCAGAAAATAAAGGAGAATAATTATGACAACATTAGATAGTATTGTAGAAGAAATTAAAAAAGCAGAAAGTATAGTTGTACTAACTCACGAAACTCCAGATGGTGATGCAATAGGTAGTAGTTTAGCAATGTATAATGCTTTAAAACAAATAGGGAAAAATGTAGATGTTATAATACCAGAATGTCCTAGAAACTTTAATTTTTTAACTGGATATAGCGAAATAAAAAAAGAAGGCAAAATAACTAATTATGATTTAGCTATAACTGTAGATTGTGCAACAATAGAAAGATTAAATGGTTGGCAAGATTATTTTGACAGAGCAAATGTAACTATTAATATTGACCATCACACAAAAAACGGGATGTTTGCGGATTACAATTATGTTAATCCTGCATCTCCTGCTTGTGCACAAATATTAATAATAGTACTAGAAGCATTAAATATAAAAATAAATAAAGAAATAGGAGAATGCTTGCTAACAGGAATTATAACAGATACAGGAGGTTTTAAATACCAAGGTGTATCTTCAGAAACATTTCAATTTGTTGCATGGTTAATGCAATCAGGAGTAAATGTTTCTAATGTATATAAAAAAGCATTGCAAATAAAAACAAAATCAAGTTTCGAATTAGAAAAAATTGCAATGAACAGATTAGAATTCCTAGAAGATGGAAAAATAGCCTTTACATACATAACAAAGCAAGATGAAATAAGTGTTAATGCAGAAACAGGAGATCATGAAGGAATAGTAGAAAAAGGTCGAGATGTAGAAGGAGTAGAAGTATCTGTATTTTTACGCCAAATAGAAGATAAAACATACAAAATATCATTACGTGCAAATGAACATGTAAATGTTTCAGATGTTGCAATGGTATTTGGTGGTGGAGGACATGTAAAAGCTGCAGGTTGCAAAATAAATGGAACACCAGAACAAATAAAAACAACATTAGTAAAAGTAATAAAAAAACACATAGGGATTTAGGGACGGTCCTTAAAATCCCTATCCAATTTTGGTGAGAGATAGGGAACGTTAAAATCCCTACGTAGGCTTTAATGAAACATATGGGATATTCATTAAAGCCATTTTTATTGTATAGAATTAAGAGGTGCATATGGACGGAATAATAGTAATAAATAAAGAAAAAGGATATACATCACATGATGTTGTGGCAAAATTAAAGAAAAAATTAAATATATCGAAAGTAGGACATACAGGAACGTTGGACCCAAATGCAACAGGAGTTTTACCAATATTAATTGGGAAAGGAACAAAGTTTTCTAAATATTTAATAAACCATGACAAGACATATGAAGTAGAATTAGAACTTGGAACAAAAACAGAAACAGCAGATATAGAAGGAAAGATTGTAGAAGAAAAAGATGTAGATGAAGAATATGTAAAAAGAAACTTATTGCAGGTTTTAAAAAGCTTTGAAGGAAAGCAAGAACAACATCCACCTATATATTCAGCTATAAAAAAGAATGGCAAAAAATTGTATGAATATGCTCGTGCAGGTGAAAAAGTTGAAATAGAAGCTAGGCAAATAGAAATTTATACTATAGAGTTATTAGAATATGAAGAAAAAAATGTAAGATTTACAGTAAGTTGTTCTAAAGGTACATATATTAGGTCTTTGTGCGAAGATATAGCTAATAAGCTAAATACAGTAGGTTATATGAAAAATTTAAAAAGATTGCAAGTTGGCAACTTTAATATAGAAAATGCAATTTGTATAGATAATTTGAATTTAGAAAATATAGATAAATATGTATATACTTTAGAAGATATGTTAAAAGAAAATAACAGTATAAAGTTAAACGAATATAAGTTAAAACTGTTTTTAAATGGAGTAAAACTAAGTGTAAATAATTTAGACGGAATTTATAAAATATATGTAAAATCAAGCTTTATAGGTACAGGAACAGTAAAAAATGGTTTACTAAAAAGAGATATTATTTTAATAGATAATATGTAAATATGTATGGTCGTATAATTACTAATAAAAAAATGTACAATGTGATTTTGAAATTACAATAGCAATAAGCAATGATAAAGGAGAAATTATTGGATATAGATAAATTAACTAAAGCAAATACAAAATATGTTGGAAAAAAAGTAGTATATTTTCAGGAAATAGATTCAACCCAATTAGAAGCCAAAAGAAATAAGCAAAAATATGACAATGGAACAATAATTATAGCAGATGTCCAGAATGCTGGAAAGGGTACACATGGTAGAATGTGGCATACTAAAAGTGATAATATAGCAATGACAATAATATTAAAGCCAAAAGCTAATATAAAACAACTAGAAGGCTTTACAGTTTCAATTGCAGAAAGAATAAAGTATGCTATTAAAAAGTTGTATAATATTAATTTAGAAGTAAAATTGCCAAACGATTTACTATTAAATAATAAAAAAATATGTGGAATATTAACAGAAGTAATAACAACTAAGGAAAATATTAAAGAACTTTTTATAGGGATTGGTTTTAATGTAAATGAAAGCGAGTTTTCTAATGATATAATAAATATTGCTACATCACTATATAACGAAACAAAACAAAAATATTGCAAAGAAGATATTATTTGTGAAATTATCGAAAATATCGAAAAAGAGCTAAATACAAGAATATTTTAAAAATTTCTTCATACAATAAAATATGGAGGAATTTTTATGATCAAGAAAATAAATTTAGAATATCCATTAGATAGTTTAGAACCATATTATAGTAAGGAAACTTTAAATATTCACTATAATACATTGTATGCAGGATATGTAGATAATACCAATGCGACATTAACAAAATTAGAAAAAGTGCGCAAAAATAAAGATTTCGAAAATATAAAATGTTTAGAAAAAAACTTATCTTTTTTTGGATCTGGTGCGATTTTACATGAACTATTTTTCGGAAACATGGGACCTGCAATTCCATCTTCACCAGACATAAATTTAATGGAACAAATAAATAAAGATTTCGGTAATTTTGAAACTTTTAAAGAGCAATTTGTAGAAAGCAGTAAGCAAGTAGAAGCTTCTGGTTGGAACTTACTTGTTTGGGTTCCAAGGTTTAATAAGCTAAAAATGTTACAATGTGAAAAGCACCAAAATCTAACTTTGTGGAATTGTAAGCCAATACTAGTATTAGATATGTGGGAACATTCTTACTTTTTACAATATAAAGCAAATAGAGGTGAATATATTAAGGCTTTTTGGAATATTATAAATTGGAATAATGTAAATAAAAGATTTAAAAATGTGAGATAGAGGATTATATAATTAGTATATTAAAACCGGGATTTGGAGAAAGTCCTAAAAATCCCGATTTAATTTTACTTATAAAAATAGAGGCATAATTAATTTATGCCTCATAAAATTTTCCTTGCCACAGATTTTCATCTTTTAATTTTTTTTCGAAACCATTTAAAATCCACTTCTTATGCAAATTCCACTCTGGAGCTATAAGTAAGTTTTTAGGAGCATCACCAGAAATTCTATGTATTATAATTTGGGGATTTATATGTGTTATTATATATGCTAAGTTATCTAAGTAATAATCTAAAGTAATTGGAGTATATTCGTTATTATTGTACATATTTGCAAGAACAGTATTTTTTACAATATAAGTTGAATGAACTTTTAAGCCTTGTATATCATGAAAATTTATAAAATTAACGGTGTTTTTTATATCATTAAAGCTTTCAGTAGGCAAACCAACCATAATGTGTGTAATTACTTCTATATTATACTTTCTTAAAATAGTAATAGCATTTGTAAAATCAGAATTTGTGTAACAACGATTAATTATCTGGCCAATATTATCATTTGCAGTTTGCAAGCCTAGTTCTACAGATACACTGTAATTATTAGAATAAGATGCAAGTAATTGTGCGATATCTTCTGTTATACAATCAGGCCTTGTAGCGACAGAAAGACCAACTATTTTATCACTAATTAATGCAGAGTCATATTTTTCTTTTAAATTTTCTAAAGAATCATAGGTATTTGTAAAATTTTGAAAATATGCAATAAATTTATTAGCACGCAAACCACGATAACTATTTAAAAAGTTTTGAACTTGATTTGAAATAGACAATGCGGAATATTTTATTAAGTCACCAGATCCATCTTGACTACAAAAAATACAACCACAATTACTTAAAGTGCCATCGCGGTTAGGACAAGTAAAACCTGCGTCAATACATATTTTAAGGGTTCTTTCTCCAAATTTATTTTTATAATATTCATTTAAACGATTATATCTTATAATATTTTCCATAATACAAATATTATACCAAAAAATACATAAGTATACAAATTTCGACATTTGAATTGACATAAATAAGAAGAAGATAGTATAATTAAGTTATGAAGCACTATAATATTTGCAAGGAGGAATAGCCTATGAAACAGATTTTTATCAGAGGCAAAAAAACATCATTGGAAAGAGCACGGAAAGTAGTAAAACAAGCGATAGGAAGTAACAACTTTAAATCAGAATACAGGCGAGGAGAAGTGCATTTATATTTCCCAAACTATGTATCTGAAAAAGAAGTTGAAATTATTGCTAGAGCATTAAGACTACAAGTTACCAAAATGTCCGGTGTACGGGCAATTCTAGATTAATTCCTCTATCCCCATAATATGTGGTAAATAAAACATATTGTGGGGATATTTCTTTGCTAGAAAATAAAAAAGAAGTATAAAATTTGACTAAGGTAACATAATTTGGTAAAATATATTATAGGATTTTTTTAAAATCAGCAAATACTGTCAAAAGAATTAGGAGGAAAAACAAGATGATAGCAGAAATATTAACAGAAAATTTAAAGAAAGCAACAAAGTTACCTCAAAAAAGGACTCGGTATTTTATAAAAAATGAACTAAAAATACCAAAGAAGTCCTTGGTTGTATTATGTGGGACGCCAGCAGCAGGTAAGAGTACTGTAGCAAATGTAATATGTGAAGAACTTATGAATTCTGTACATATAGAAATTGACGAAATCTGCGAAGAAGAAGTTTTAAAACTTATAACAGATAATTTTTTAACAGAAGAACAAGAAAATTTAGCAGAAAAGAAAAGTTTTGAAAGAGCTTTAAAAAAGGCAGAAACAGTACTAGAAAGTTATGGTATTGCAGTGTGGGACGATTTATGTATTTTTCCAAAAGATAGGGAAAAAATCTTATTTGGACTAGAAGGAAAATATGACCATTCGATATTAATTGTTCTGGAAAGAGACATAACGGAAACTATCTTTAGATCTATTGTAAGAGGTGACTCACAAATTAAGACAAAATTAATTCAAGAAACGCATGAGTGTTTGCAAATGCAACTCCAAAGAGTTACAAAATATTTTACTGGGTTTGATGATGTTTATATTCTTAAAGGAGATGTAAGCATCAGTAAATAACAGTAACAATGTATTAAACGGTGTGATTTTATTAAATTACACCGTTTTTCCTTTTTCAAATATACATATAACTTCTTTAAATTTAAAAAAATTATTAAAAAAGTATAAAAGCAAAATAAAAAAGAAATAATTAATATTAGGGATGTTTTGCTATAAAAAACAAAGAGGAGGTAAAAATGGAAGAAAAAAATTTAAAAATATTAAATCAAATTCATAAAGCTACTAAAATGGGAATGGATTCAATATCGTTTGTTTCAGAAAAGCTAGATGATAACAAATTAAAAGATAATTTAAGTTTCCAATATACACAATATGGTCAAGTAATGGATAGGGTAAACAAATTATACGAAAATTATGGAGAAATACCAGAAGATAAAAATATTATGGATACAGTGATGGGGTGGACTGGTGTTCAAATGAATACAATAACAGACAAAACACCATCACACATAGCAGAAATAATGATACAAGGTACAACAATGGGAATTATAGAAGGAAGAAAATTAATTAATAACGAGACTTGCCAAGTAAACAAAGATGTAAAAGATTTGCTAAATAATTTTGTAACATTTCAAGAAAATAATGTAGAGCAATTAAAAAAATTTTTATAATAAGTGGGTTGCAAATTAAGGAAAAAGTGAGTATAATAATAAACAATTGAATTTAGTTATGTTTTAAAAAGAAAAATGAGTAGTAATTTATAGTTACTAATAGAGAGGCAATGTGTGGTGGAAATTGCTAGAATATAAATTTACGAATTACAATTCTTATAGTAACTAACGTGTAGCTACGACAAGCTAGAATAAGGCAATTATAAGTTGTAAATAAAGGTGGTACCACGAAGACACATCGTCCTTTAAGGAAGGTGTGTCTTTTGGCATTTTAGTAAAACTATACAATTTAAATAAAAGAAAGGTGAATAATATGAATAAAATTGATTTAATTAAAAGAAAAGCAGTAGACATATTTTCAGAAGAGGAATTAAATAAAAAATTAGAAAGTGGGAAAAAACTTACAATAAAACTTGGAGCAGACCCTTCAAGACCAGATTTGCATTTAGGTCATACTGTAGTTTTAAGAGCTTTAAGAGCATTTCAAGAAATGGGACATGAAGTAGTTTTTGTTATAGGTGACTTTACCGGAATGATTGGGGATCCATCTGGAAAGAGTAAAACTAGACAAGCATTAACATTCGAACAAACAAGACAATCTGGTGAAACATATTTAAGACAAGTAACAAAAATATTAGACAAAGACAAAACAAGAATTGCGTATAATTCTGAATGGCTTTCTAAAATGAATTTTAAAGATATAATAGAATTAACAAGTAAATATACTGTTGCCAGAATTTTGGAAAGAGATGATTTTAAAAATAGATATGAAAACAATTTGCCACTTTCTATGCATGAACTTATGTACCCACTAATGCAAGGGTATGATTCCGTTGCATTAAATGCAGATATAGAAATTGGTGGTACAGACCAAACATTTAACCTTTTAGTGGGAAGAGAGCTTCAAAAAGATTATGGACAAGAAAGACAAGTTGTTCTAACATTTCCTCTATTAGTAGGCTTAGATGGAAAAGAAAAAATGAGTAAATCTTTAGACAATTATATTGGAATAGACGAAAGCCCAGAGGTAATGTATGAAAAAGCAATGAAAATTCCAGACAATGTTTTAATGGAATATTTTAGGCTAACAACAGACATAGAAGTAAAAGAAGCAGAAGAATTAATAGAAGAAGATATTATAAAGGCACACAAAAAATATGCAGAAGAAATTATAAAAATGTACCATGGAGAAGAAAAAATTGCTATAGCAGAAGAAAGATATAATAAAATAGCAAAAGGAGAAATACCAACAGACATAAAAGAATATAAATATAATGGTAATGAAGAAATAAATATTTGCAATCTACTTGTAGATATAAAATTCGCAAATTCAAAAAGTGAAGCAAAAAGAATGATACTAGGTAAAGGTGTAAAAATAGACGGAAATATAGTGAACGACATAAATGAAATGATAAATCCAAAAGAAAAAATTATACAATTTGGTAAAAATAAGTTTATAAAAATATGGGGCTGTTGCAAATTTGTAAATGCAACAGCCCCTTTTATATTATTTTTATTTGTATTCGCCAAGCATAAATCTGTAAAAAGATGGATTTACCCATACCTTTTTTGTTGTTACTTTGATATTTTTATTTTTAGAAAGCTCTTTTACAAGGGCTGAAGATTTATCAGGAAGTGTCAGCATATGGGCATCATATTTTCCATCAGAAGCAATATTGTCTATAAGCATCTCATATCCTGCTGTTTTTTCAGTTTGAATAAATGGCTGCCACCATGATTCACGAAGAAGTCCTTGCTCATCTTCACTGTCTTTCTTTGCATATTTTTCAATAAGATTGAAAAATTTTTCCTTATCTTTTTCATTTTCAAACTGCAATTTTAAATCATACTCTAATGGGTGAGCTATTATTGTTCCATCATCCATTTTACTAACAGCATAGCTTGATTCTCCCCATTCAGGAAGATAGATAAAAGCAGATGTCTTAAGTTCTAACTGTACCTTAGCATCTA
>USAE01000040.1 GCA_900552655.1 uncultured Clostridium sp. | reverse complement strand
CAGGAGGATATAACTTCCACGGATATTATGAATATGCAGTTGCTGAAGAAATGGAAAAAGCTAAAGAAGTTATAATAAATATAGTTAAAAATAAGATAAAAAGTGATTTCTTTAAAAAGAAGATGGATTTGAAGTAGAAATATAAAAACAAATGATTTGGAGGATAGAGATGAATATAAAGTTGTTAGGTACAGGTTCAATATATTCAAAATATAATTGTGCAAGTGAGCTAGTAGATAATAAAATATTAATAGATGCAGGTCAAGGAATATTAAAACAAATTTTAAAAATAGGATACAATTTAAAAGATTTAAAAATGATTATAATAACACATTTACATTCAGATCATTATTCGGATCTACCAGGTCTAATTTTAAATTTGCAAACTATACAAGATTTAGAACCTATATATGTAGTAGGACCAAAAGCACTAAAAGAAAATGTAAAAAAATTATGCAATATATTTTATCAAGACTATTTTGATGAATTTATAGAGAAAAAAATAAATTTCATAGAAGTAGATTCAAATACAAAATATATAACTACTTTAAATGGTTATAAAATAAAAGTGCAAAAAGTAGATCATTGTTCTATTGAAAGTTATGGATATATTATAAATAGTAAAATAGGGATTACAAGTGATACTTGTTTATGTCAAGAAGTAGAGAAAATCTTTTGTGAAAGTGAATTAATAATTGCAGACACATCTGAAATAACTGGAACTAAATACCATATGGGAATTGATAATATAGAATATTTAGAAAATAAATTTAAAAAGTCAATAATTGCTACACATTTGAAAGATAAAACTAGAGAAGAATTAACAAAAAGAAAGACAAATAATATTTTAATAAAAGAAGATGGATTTGAAATAGAAATATAGAGGAATAATAGAAAGGGAATAATATGAGAATAGGAATTGATATAGATGGAGTATTAACAGACATAGAACAATGGCAATTAGATTACGGAAGTGAATTTATATTTGAAAAATATCATAAAGGAATTATAAATTCAGAAGGATATGATATTGAAGAAATATTTAATGTGGACCAAAAAGCAGAAGATGAATTTTGGAAAAAATATTTATATGAATACGCTAAAAATGAACCAGCAAGAAAATTTGCTAGTGAAGTAATAAATAAATTAAAAGATGACGGAAAAGAAATATATATAATAACTGCTAGGTACTTAACCAATAGAGATACAGCTGAAGGAAAAAGAATGAGAGAAATAGTTAAAAAATGGCTAAAAGAAAATAAAATATATTATGATAAAATTATATTTAGTCCAGAAGATAAAGTAGAGATATGTCAAAAAAATAACATTGATGTAATGATAGAAGATAAAGTAGAGAATATAAATAATATATCAAAAAATATACCAGTTATATGCTTTAATGCAAGATATAATAAAGAATGTAATGGAAAAAATATTTATAGATGTTACAGTTGGTATGATATTTATAATAAAATTAAAAACATAGAAAATAGAAGATAAATAAACTTTTATATATGGGGGATATAACATAATGAAAATATATATAGTAAGACATGGAGAAGTATTACATAATGCTTTAAAGCAATACAATAATGAAAATGAAGATTTAAATGAAAAAGGAATAAGACAAGCTAACGAATTAAAAGAAAAAATTAAAAATATAAACTACGATATTATAATATCTTCTCCATTATTAAGAGCAAAACATACTGCTCAAATAATTAATTTCAATAATAAAAAAATATTAATAAATGATAAATTAAAAGAAAGAGATCCTGGTGACTTATCTGGAAAACCTATTACAGTAACCAATAGAGAAGAATATTGGAATTATAATACAACAATTAGTTATGGTACATCTGAAAATATAAGAGATTTTTTTATGAGAGTTTATAACTTTTTAGATGACTTAAAAAAAGAAGATTATGAAAGTGTATTAATTGTTGCACATAGTGGAGTATCAAAAGCATTCAGTGGATACTTTGAAGGTATAAAAGATGGAATGTTTTTAAATAGAGGCTTAAGAAATTGTGAAATTAAAGAATATAAAATATAACAAAAAATAAAGGGAATAAAAATATGAAAAGGTTATTAAGAATAAGTTTTAATTCAGCCGTTTTTTCATTTATTCCAATATTATCATGGTTTGCATTAGGCTTAATTGTAGACAAAGATTTAACAAATGTTTTTACATTAACATATCCAATACAATTTATTTGGGCTATGATGAAATCAATATTTGGAACAGGTGCAAATATAAGCAAAGAAAAGGATAAAAATGAAAATGCTGTATTAAGTGGAATGACATTGGGAATTATTATTGGATTTATAGTTTTTGGATTTATATCATTAAATATAGAAGAATATATAAAATTTATGAATATGGAAGTAGCAAAATATAAAGAATTTGCATTATATTCTGTAATGCAACTTTATATACAATTAATATTTTCTTATGTTTTAGAAAAATTATATTTTGAAAACAAAAATAAGTTAGCAAATAAATATTGCATTACATTAAATATTTTAAATTTTATCATTTTAATAGTTATGTCCTTAATTTTAAAAAATAAAATGAGTATTGTTATAAGTACATTATTAATAATATTTATTTATGTATTAGCAGTAACAATAAAACAATATAAAAAATTCAAATTTAAATGTAACGTTTTAAATTTTATAAAATATGATTCAGTTGAAATATTTAATAGTTTGGCATTTTTCATTATATATTTATTTGGATTAAGTAATGCATTAGAATATGGAGAAAAATATACAATAGCATTAAACTTTGTAGCACTAATTACAGATACCCAATGGGATGCATTTGAATCTATTTCTACAGTAGCCAAAATCGATATTAGTCAAAATAATTTCAACTATAAAAAACATAAAAAAAATGCTTATACATTGTTAGGAATACTTTTAATTACTATATTATTAATGTTTAATACTTTATACAGATTATATGAATTAAATTTAGTTATTACATTAATATTTTTAAGTTTTGAATTGATTAATTTTATTATATATCCAATTTACAAAATAAAAACTTGCTATTTACAACTAGAATATTCAGCAATAAAAGCAACAACAAATAAAATAACATCAAATGTTTTAAGAATGATAATGTCATTTATAAAAACACCATTTTGCACTGGATTAGGACAAGTATGTTCTTCTATATATCAATTTATTTCAATAAACATAATGTTTAATAAAAATTATGAAATAAAAGCAAATGGTATTATTGATAAAAAATAAATTGAATTCAAATACTATCCTAGTTTTTTTCGTAGAGTAATAAATTAAACATGAGCAGAGATAAAGCATTTATAAAAAAATAAAAAATAGGAGAAAGAAGATGAATTATAAAAAAGAATATAAAAAATATCTAGCTTCGTCTATTTTAGATACAGCAAATAATAAAATAGCAAGTACTTCATTTATTACAGCATTTGCTGTTTATCTGGGATTATCAAATTTTGCAATTGGAATTTATGCAGTATTAGATACAATAACTAATATAGTTCAAATATTTGCAGCACCACTCTTTTCAAGAATAGGACAATCTAAATATGTTGTGCTAACAAATTATACTATTTATAGATTATCATCTATCTGTTTTGCATTTATACCATTTATAACAGAAAATATCGAACTGCGAACTATTTTATTTTTTATCTTTGCTTCTATTTATGCTATAACAGGAGAACTGGGATATATAACTTTTGTAAATTGGAGAATGACATTATTAAAAAAAGAAGATAGAACGAAATTTGCTTCAACTAGAAATATATATAAAAATACAGTAGTAATGATTTTTAGTTTGATAATGGGAGTGGTATTAGATAAATTTACAGCAAATGGATATGAATTATATGGGTTTATGATATTATTTTTTATAGTGTTTTTAATTGCATTTATTGATATATTTATTAGAATAAAAACATATAAGCCAATAATTGAGGAAAAAAAGATAACAATTAAAGAAACAATATCAAAGCCATCAAAAGATAAAAGATTTAAAAAGATTCTTGTTATAGGTGGTTTGAATAGATTTGCATATGGTATTGGAAAAATGTACTTAAATGTGTTTTTACTAAGATATTTAAACATAAATTACATATATTATAGTATTTTAAATATTTTAATTAATTTTTCAGAAGCATTATTTAGCAAATTTTGGGCAACAAAAGCTCAAGATAGAAAATGGAATAAAGTGTTAGCACCAATGAGTATAATATATATTTTAGCTTTTTCATTACTGTTCTTATTGAAAAATGAAGTTTTAATATTCTTCTTACCAATTATTTATATTTTAATAGGACTTGGAGGTAGTGGTTACGAAATGTTTGACCATATAGCAATATATGAACATTCAAAAGAAGATTACAAAACTTCTTATGTAACATTTGAAAGATTTATAGAAGGAATTGTTACATCATTTCTTCCAATAATTTCTTATATAATTTTTCCAGAAAGTGCAATATCTATAAAAATAACATTTTTAATAGCAGTAATTGCATATCTAATTTTATTTATATATGTTAAAACAAAAGCATATGATTCAAAAAAATAACTAAAAAGAAAACAAAATACCAGAATATAAAGATAAAACAAAAATATTGAAAATATTATTAGCAATAAGTGTAGTTATGGCTATAGTTGAGAGTGGAATTATAATAAAGCATATATATTTAAAATAAAATTCAAATATTGTGAAAAATATGGCAGAAACTACAACTAATGAGAAAGAAATAATCACAAAAAAGAGAGGAATTTAAATTATGGTAAATATTTTAGTTCATGGGCTTGGACAAGATGAAAAAAGTTGGAATGAAGTAAAAAATCAATTAAATAACAGTGGTATAAATGTTGAAACACCTAACTTATTTTCTATTGTAAGCAATTACCAAGTAAATTATGAAAATATGTATAAAACATTTGCAGATTATTGTAATAATTTTGAAGAAAAAATAAATTTGGTAGGGCTTTCTCTTGGTGGAATACTTGCTATTGATTATATAGAGGAATTTCCAGAAAAGGTAAATTCAATAACACTTACTAGTAGTTAAGAGAAGCTAGACTGTATACAATAATGCAGTTTATCCTTTTTACAAAACATGCTTTCTTAGAAAATTCAGGAGGAATTAATATGTTAAATACTATTTATGATATTCTAGGAATAATAATTGGAATTTTAGCAACAATTGTTTTAGTAGATGAAACGGTTATAAAAATAAAAAATAAAAATAAAAGTATTATTAGTAGCATGATACGGGGGATATTATCCTCAAATTTATTTACTGTGTCTATCATTAGAATGATATTAGCAATAATTTTAGGAAAATCAATTATAGAAAATATATTTTTTGCAATACTTTGGATTATATGTACTATAAGTAATTTTTTATATCTAATAACTCTAGAATCTAGTAACAATAAAGACATATAGATTTTGTGTTTTTTTAAAAGACTATTTAAAAATAGAAATGAATAATAATATAAAATAAGATAAGCATTGTTTTGGGCAAAGATGATAATAAATATTCATCTTTGCTTTTTTATATAAAGATAGAACATCATACTGGGGAAATAAAGAGGTAATTAAAGTATAAAAAATAAGTGAAGATAGCAAATAAGATATAACCACATATCTTGTTTTTTTGGCAAGGAAATGCTAAACTTAATATTGGAAACAGTATTAAATTTTATCTAATTTTAAATAGTTTTATTTAGAATTATTTAGTTTAGAAATATAAAGTTTGTGACCGGATTCGTGTAATGGCATTTTATGTTTACAAAAAACACGAAAAAAGCGAACGAATTACACGAATTTGTTCGGTCTTTACACGAATTTTTAGGCATATAGACATCCTTTTTATCGGTCACAAAGGAGGAAAAATGTTTGAATTAGTATCAGATTATAAGCCAACAGGCGACCAACCAAAAGCAATAGAATATCTATCAAATGGAATAAAAGAAGGTAAGAAATTCCAGACACTTCTAGGAGTTACGGGTTCTCGGAAAAACTTTCACAATGGCAAATATTATTCAAAAAGTGCAAAAACCAACATTAGTTTTAGCACATAATAAGACACTAGCTGGGCAACTTTATAGCGAATTCAAAGAGTTTTTCCCTCGGGAATAATGTAGAATACTTTGTATCATATTATGATTATTACCAACCAGAAAGCTATATTCCATCATCAGACACATACATAGAAAAAGATGCATCTATAAATGATGAAATAGATAAACTAAGACATTCAGCAACAGCAAGTTTGTTTGAGAGCAAAGATGTAATTATAGTATCTTCAGTGTCTTGTATATATGGTTTGGGAGATCCAATAGATTATGAAAATATGATAATTTCATTAAGACCGGGTATGCAAAAATCAAGAGATGAAGTATTAAAAAAATTAATAAAAATGCAATATACAAGAAACGAATTAGACTTTAAAAGAGGAACTTTTAGAGCAAAAGGTGATATTGTAGAAATATATCCATCTGACCAAAGTGAAAGTGCTATTAGAGTAGAATTTTGGGGAGATGAAATAGAAAAAATATCCGAAATAAATCCACTAACAGGAAAAACAATTGGAACTAGAAACCATGTTATGATTTTCCCAAATTCGCACTATGTAACAACAAAAGACAAAATGGAAAGAGCAATAGGAACAATAGAAGAAGAACTAGAAGAAAGAATAAAATACTTTAAAAGTGAAGGAAAGCTAATAGAAGCCCAGAGAATAGAAGAAAGAACAAATTTTGACATAGAAATGATGAAAGAAACAGGTTTTTGCCAAGGAATAGAAAATTATTCAAGACATATTAGTGGAAGACAACCCGGTAGCCCACCATTTACATTATTTGACTATTTTCCAGATGACTTTTTATTATTAATAGATGAATCACATGCAACAATTCCACAAGTACGAGCAATGTATAATGGAGATAAAGCAAGAAAAGATTCATTAGTAAATTATGGTTTTAGATTACCTTCAGCATATGATAACAGACCATTAACATTTAAAGAATTTGAAGAAAGAATAAATCAAGTTGTATTTGTTAGTGCAACTCCAGCAGATTACGAAAAAGAGCACAGTAAAGAAAATGTTGTAGAACAAATTATAAGACCTACAGGACTATTAGACCCAAAAATAGAAGTAAAACCTATAGAAAATCAAATAGATGATTTAATAGAGCAAATAAGAGAAAGAATAGAGAAAAAAGAAAGAGTTTTAGTTACAACATTAACAAAGAAAATGGCAGAGGACTTAACAGACTACTTGAAAAATGTAGATATAAAAGTAAATTATATGCATTCAGACATTAAAGCTTTAGAAAGAATGGAAATAATAAGGAATTTGAGATTAGGAGAATTTGATGTTTTAGTAGGTATTAACCTATTAAGAGAGGGACTAGACATTCCAGAAGTTTCATTAGTTGCAATTTTGGATGCGGACAAAGAAGGATTTTTACGTTCAGAACGCTCTTTAATTCAAACGATTGGTCGTGCAGCAAGAAACACAAATGGAAAAGTAATAATGTATGCAGATGAATTAACAGATTCTATGGAAAAAGCTATATCAGAAACAAATAGAAGAAGAGAAATTCAGATGCAATATAATAAGGAACATAATATTGTGCCTAAAACTATAAGTAAATCTGTAAGAGATACAATAAAAGCGACTGTATTAGAAGATGTTTCAAGTGAATATAACATAAAACAGGATGAAAATATAGAAGAAATTATAACTAAATTAACAGATGAAATGCTTAAATATGCTTCTAAAATGGAATTTGAAAAGGCAGCAGAACTAAGAGATAAAATTAAGGAATTGCAAGAGTTAATTTAAAAATTAGAATATAAGGTAATAAATAAAGATTGACTTTTAAATTTATTAAATATAAAATATTAATATAATTGTGTTTAGAAAGGGAAAACAATGGCGGAATCCAAAGAAAAAAATGAAAAAAATGTACTTGCATTAGTACCTAAAAAAGAGAATATCTTTACTAAAATTAAAGCATTTTTTAGAAGAAATAAAAAAGAATATGAGGAAGAAAATAATAAAATATATTATACTACAGAAACTTACTATGCAAAACATTCCGACATAGCTAAAGCGATGAGTGAAAAAGGCGAGGAATTGGCATATGGAAGTGTAAGTATAAATGGAGCAGATATATATAGTTTCCAAAAAATAAAAGAAATAGGTTTAATGCAACATAAAGAAGGAGAAGAAACAAAGTTAATAGTTGCAGATTTAAACCAAACAGATTGTAATGAAGGATTAGAACCACAAAATCTAAGAAAAATATGTTTCGAAATACCAAAATATTATTCTTTAGATGAATTTTTATATAATGATGGTTTATACGAATTAGCTAAGTCTGGAAGGTTAAATTTAAACTTATTAAATTATTACCAAGTAAATCCAGTTGGGCTAGCTAAAATAACTATAGATACTGCAATGAATATGAAAATAGAAATAAAAGATAATAAAAAAGAAACAATAGACTATGCAGACACAAAGCTAACTAAAGATTTATTAAATAAAATGCAAAGAACAAAAAAAGAACAAGAGAAATTAAAAAAACAGGAAGAAAAGCAAAGAGTAGAAGAAGAATATAAAAAAGCGATATTAGATGAAGAAAGAATTGCCAAAAGAGCAGCAGAGGAAGAAGAAAACAGAAAAAATGATAACAATATTAGAGTTGCACCTGGTAAAAATTCTATGTATTTTACAGATCCAGATACAGGAAAAATAATTTATTTAGAAAATATTACTAAACTAAATACAGTATGTCATAATAGTCATGCAGATAATGCTATTTCTAATTTATATATAGCAAAATATATGCTTAAAAGAAATCACAGCTCTGCACAAAATTTAGCAGATAATAAAAAAATTGCATTCGAGTTAACAGAGGATGAGATTAATAATATTTTAAAAAATAAAGATGAAAGATTAAACTTAGCTGTTAGAATGTTTTTTTCAGAAGGCAATACTAATAAATATATAAATAATGAAAAGTTAGGAGATAGACATATAGGGTATTTAAAAGATACAGAAGAGGGGTATAGAGTTCTGCTTGCTTCTAACACTTGTGTAAATCATTTAAATTCGTTAAATTTAGAATTATTAAATAACAATAATCAAAATCCAACATATGGAGAAAATATTGAACCTAGATAATTAAATATATTGTGCCTTGGGTTATTATAAGTCCAAGGTCTTTTTTTATTGTATAGGAAAAATCGAAGATTTTTACGTATACAACAAGGTTAAGTTTCCTTGGACTGTGCGTATTTGCAAAGCAAAACGTACATGTGGCGAAGCCACTTTTCTTATTTATAATGTGTATTAAACTTAATATTCGTAATATTCGTAAGTGAAAAATTAGAACATTATCACTATAGGAAATTCTTACCAAACTATTGTTTTTATAAATGAAATATAATATAATAAGACAACAAGGAAATGTTTGGGGGCAATTTATGAATGATAAAATAATAATAAAAGGTGCAAAAGAACATAATTTAAAAAATATAAATTTAGAAATACCAAGAGATAAATTAGTAGTAATTACAGGGCTTTCTGGTTCAGGAAAGTCTTCATTAGCGTTTGATACATTATATGCAGAAGGACAAAGAAGATATGTAGAAAGTCTTTCATCATATGCAAGACAATTTTTAGGTTTAATGGAAAAGCCAGATGTAGAATCTATCGAAGGATTATCACCAGCAATATCTATAGACCAAAAAACTACATCTAAAAATCCTAGGTCTACTGTTGGAACTGTAACAGAAATATATGATTATATCCGTTTATTATATGCAAGAATTGGTATACCATATTGTCCAGTTTGTGGCAAAAAAATAGAAAAACAAACAATAGATCAAATTATAGATAACATAATGCAATTAGAAGAAGGCACAAAAATACAAGTAATAGCACCAATAATTAGAGCGAGAAAAGGTGAATATACTAAATTAATTCAAGATTTATTAAAAGAAGGCTTTATAAGAGCTAAAATAGATGGAGAAATGGTAGAGCTTTCAGACGATATCCAAATAGATAGAAAAAAGAAGCATAATATCGACTTAATAGTAGACAGGCTTGTAATTGGTAAAGAGATAAGAAGTAGATTAACGGAGTCTGTAGAAATAGCACTAAAACATGCAGATAATCTAATTACAATAGAAATTCCTGGAAAAGAAGAAAAATTATATAGCCAAAATTATGCTTGTCCAGACTGTGGTTTTAGTTTTCCAGAATTAACGCCAAGAATGTTTTCATTTAATAACCCACAAGGTGCCTGCCCAGAATGTACTGGTATAGGTTATTTAATGAAAATGGACGAAGACTTAATTATACCAGATAAAAACAAAACTTTATATGATGGGGTTAAAGCATTTGGATCTAGCACAATGAAAAAGGGCGAAACTATGGCCAAAATGTATTTCGAAACAATTGGAAAACATTATGGGGTAGATATAAAAGTACCAATTAAAAAATTACCAAGAAATTTCTTAGAAAAAATATTATATGGTACAGGTGATGAATGTATCGACTTCGAACACGAGTCTCCATTTGGAATAAGAAAATTTAGTGCTCCATTTGAGGGAGTTATTCCAACGTTAGAAAGAAGACACAATGAAACGAAATCACAAGGAATGAGAGAGTTTTACGAAATGTATATGAGTGAAAGCCCATGCCATGCTTGTAATGGTGCAAGGTTAAGAAAAGAAATTCTTTCTATTAAAATTGGAGATAAAAATATTAATGAACTAACAGATATGCCAATAAATAAAATAAGAGATTATTTAAGAAGCTTAGAATTAACAAATCAAGAAAAACTAATTGGGGAACAAATATTTAAAGAAATAGATAAAAGATTAAATTTCTTAATAGATGTAGGGTTAGAATATTTAACACTGTCAAGACCAGCTGGAACACTTTCTGGTGGTGAATCACAACGTATTCGTTTAGCAACGCAAATAGGCTCTGGTTTAACAGGTGTCTTATATATTCTAGATGAACCAAGTATTGGTTTGCACCAAAGAGATAATGACAAATTATTAGCAACACTTAAAAAATTGCGAGATTTGGGAAATACTCTACTTGTTGTAGAACATGATGAAGACACAATGTATGCAGCAGATCAAATTATAGATATTGGCCCAGGCGCTGGTGTTCATGGTGGTAATGTTATGGCACAAGGAACAGCAGAAGAAATTAAAAAAGTAGAAAACTCTATAACTGGTCAATATTTAAGTGGTAGAAAACAAATAGCAGTACCTAAAAAAAGAAGAAAAGTTGTAAAAGGTAGGTCAATAGAAGTAAAAGGTGCAACAGAACATAATTTAAAAAATATAAGTGTTAAATTTCCATTAGGTGTATTTAACTGTGTAACTGGTGTTTCTGGCTCAGGGAAAAGTACATTGGTAAACGAAATTTTATATAAAACTATTACAAAAGAGTTAAATGGTTCAAACGAAAAGCCAGGAAAATGCAAAGAAGTTCTCGGAATAGAAAATATAGACAAAATAATAAATATAGATCAATCACCAATAGGAAGAACACCAAGGTCAAACCCTGCTACTTATACAGGAGTGTTTGATACTATAAGAGATATATTTGCAAACACAAACGAAGCAAAATTACGTGGCTACCAAAAGGGGAGATTTAGTTTTAATGTTCAAGGTGGTAGGTGCGAGGCTTGTAATGGCGATGGGTTAATAAAAATAGAAATGCATTTCTTGCCAGATATTTATGTGCCTTGCGAAGTATGTAAGGGAAAAAGATACAATCATGAAACTCTAGAAGTTAAATATAAAGGAAAAACTATAGCAGATGTTTTAAACATGACAGTAGAAGAAGCATTAGAATTTTTTAATAATATTCCTAAAATAAAACAAAAAATTCAAACATTATATGATGTTGGTTTAGGATATATTAAACTAGGTCAACCATCTACAACATTATCTGGAGGAGAAGCACAAAGAGTAAAACTTGCAACAGAGCTTTCAAAACGTGCTACAGGGAAAACATTATATATATTAGATGAGCCTACTACAGGACTGCACATAGCAGATGTTCACAGATTAGTAGACATTTTACAAAGACTTGTAGATACTGGCA
This sequence comes from uncultured Clostridium sp., assembly GCA_900552655.1. GTDB lineage: Bacteria > Bacillota > Clostridia > TANB77 > CAG-508 > Merdicola. Next base: position 3,012 of record USAE01000040.1, on the reverse strand, counting down.
ATACTATAATAGTTATCGAACATAATTTAGACTTAATTAAAACATGTGACCACATAATAGATTTAGGACCAGAAGGTGGAGACGGTGGCGGAGAGATTGTAGCAGTTGGAACACCAGAACAAGTTTGTAAAAATGATAAATCTTATACAGGTAAATTTTTAAAGAAATATTTAGAATAAATTAAACCGGGATTAGGAGACGCACCTCAAAATCCCGGTTCTATTATATTTATGCTATTTTTGATCATTTAATGTTTCATTATTAACTGGTTTATGCTTTTCAGCATTATTTCCTTGTTTTTTATTTTTCTTTTCTTTATTTTTTGCCATAATAGCACCTCCTAAAAATGTGTATAAGTATATTTTCTGCATAAATAGCAAAAATATTCACAATTTTTTATTCAGTAGGAAAGCATGTTATACCTTAGAATATTGCAACTTTACAAAATAATAATAAAGTTAATTTTTTAAAATTAATAATAGGGATTTTAAGGACCGTCCCTCGATCCCGGTTGAAAAAATAAATATATTATTATATAATGACAAAAGTGAAATTTAGGAGGCAAGATATGGATAATATAGTTGTTGGAATAGAAGGTTATGTAGGAACAGGCAAGACTGCTGTTTGTAAGAATTTATTAAATAAAATACCAAATTCTGTATTGCTACATGGTGGTAACATATATAGAGCAATTTCATATGGTATATTAAAAACAGGTTTAATAAATGTAAAAGAGGACAATAATAAATTAAGTAAATTAAATGTAAAGCATATAATGGATAAATTACATCTAGAACTAAAAATAGAAAATAAAGAAAGTGTTGTATATGTGCATGGAAAGAAAATAAGTGAAGAAGATTTACAATCATTAGAAACTTCAATGGCAACTTCTAAAATTAGTAGTTACGCAAATAATGATGAACTATATGAATTTGGAAGAAATGTAATAGAAAAATTAAAGCAAAATTATAATGTTATAGTATCTTCAAGAGATATAGTAAATATGTATCCAAAAATTGATTATCATTTTTTACTTGTTGCAGACATAGATGAAAGAGTTAGAAGAAAGATGAAACAATATAAAGGAGAAATATCATTTGAAGACTTAAAAAAGCATATACAAAAAAGAGATGAATTACAAAAACAAACTGGATATTATAAAATTCATCCAATAACAAGAGTTTTAGATGTAACAGAATATAAAGAGATAGAAGAAGAAACAAATAAAATAATGGAATATATAAAATAAAGAGGTGTATTTTAGTGAATTACATAAATGAAAAATTACAAGAGTTTGAAGATTATATATATCAAAAAAAAGTGGCAATTATTGGCTTAGGAGTAAGCAATATACCATTAATAGATTATTTATACGAGAAAAAGTCAAAAGTAACTGTTTTTGATGACAGGACAATAGATGAAATTCCAAAAGAGATCGCAGACAAACTAACTTCATATTCGATACCACATTTTTTAGGTGAAAACAATTTAAAAAATTTAAATGGATTTGACTTAATATTTCGTTCACCAAGTTGTTTACCAACAAAAGCAGAGTTAAGAGCAGAAGAAGAAAGAGGAGCAATAGTAACAACAGAAATAGAAATGCTTATGAAAATGTGCCCTTGCAAAATTATAGGTGTTACTGGAAGTGAAGGTAAAACAACTACTACAAGCTTAATATATGCTATTTTAAAACATGCAGGTTATAACACATATCTAGGTGGAAATATTGGCATGCCACTATTTACAAAATTATCTGAAATGGTACCAGAAGATATAGTTGTTTTAGAGCTAAGCAGTTTTCAGTTAATGGAAATGGAAGTAAGCCCACATATTTCTGTAATTACAAATATAACTCCGAACCATTTAAATATACACAGTTCATATGAAGAATATATAGATTCGAAAAAAACTATTTTTAAATATCAAAACGAAAATGATACATTAATATTAAATTATGATAATGAAATTACAAGAAAATGTAAAACAGAGGCTAATTCTAAAGTAATATATTTTAGTAGTAAAGAAAAATTAAATGATGGCTATATGGTAGATGGAAATATCATAAAAGAATGTGAAAATAAGTTAAGAAGGCATATTTTAAATACTAAGGAAATAAAATTAAGAGGAAGACATAATTTCGAAAATATATGTTCAGCATTAGCTGCTACGAAAGAATTTGTAAGTGAAGATACTGCAGTAGAAGCAATAAAAGAGTTTAATGCAGTAGAACATAGACTAGAATTTGTAAGAAATATTAATGGAGTAAAATGGTATAATGATTCAGCAAGTTCTAGCCCATCACGTACAATTGCTGGACTAAATGCTTATGATGAAGAAATTGTATTAATTGCTGGTGGATATGACAAAAATTTGGATTATGAAATTTTAGGTAAATATATTGTAAAAAAAGTAAAAGCGTTAATACTTATTGGTAATACTGCTAAGAAAATCTTAACTGCTACAATGCAAGAAATGGAAAAAGAAAAAATAGAAATTCCAATATGTTGTGCAAAAACATTGGAAGAAGCAGTAGAAGCTGCAAAGCAAATTGCAAAAAAAGACCAAGTAGTATTATTTTCGCCTGCTAGTGCAAGTTTTGATATGTTTAAAAATTTTGCAGACAGAGGAGAACAATTTAAAGAATTAGTTAATAAAATCTAAAATATAAAGACACATATGTGTCTTTTTTTTATATAATAAATTAAGGAGGTTATAAATATGCATGATAAAAATTATGAAGAATATATGAGTACAGTTTTGGGATATAATATAAACCAAGAAAATACATATTGTAGTTATGATTATGATAATTTTTCTTATGATTTGGAAAAGAAATATCCTGCACTTATACAAGATTTAATAGAGGAAATAAGAAAGATAGATATAAAATCTTGTCAAAACAATTTTGACGAAATGATGCAAGAAATTTATAAAAATTTAAAAATTAAAGATAATGCAAAGGATATGAAAGATACAATTATTGATTTATTAAAAATTATAATTATAAAA
>USAE01000039.1 GCA_900552655.1 uncultured Clostridium sp. | reverse complement strand
AGGAAGACCAAGAAGAAAAACTCAATTTAATTTCTAAAACTTCAAAAACAGAGCCTTGAATACAGCTCTGTTTTTATTTTTATTATATATAAAAAAGTATATTAAATTAAAACGAACAATTAATATATTAAAATTTTATAAGTTAAAGGAATGACAAAACGAAAGGAGAAATAAATAATATGAAAGAAAATTCAAAAGCAAGAAAAGATTACTTAAGCTGGGATGAATATTTTATGTCAGTTGCCAAATTATCATCAATGAGAAGTAAAGATCCAAATACACAGGTAGGAGCATGTATAGTTAGTGACGATAATAGAATTTTATCAATAGGGTATAACGGAGCGCCAAATGGATTTAAAGATGAAATATTTCCTTGGGGACGAGAAGGAAATCCATTAGAAACAAAATATTTATATGTAGTACATGCAGAAAGAAATGCAATATTAAATTATAGAGGTTCAAGAAAAGATTTAGAAAAATCTAGAATTTACGTAGATTTATTCCCATGTAATGAATGTGCAAAAGAAATAATTCAAGCAGGAATAAAAGAAGTAGTATATCTATCAGATAAATATGCTAATACTACAGAAACAATTGCTTCAAAAAAATTATTAGATTTATGCAATGTAAAATACAGACAAATCAAATTAAAAGGCAAAGAAATTGTAATAGAAATGTAATGCAAAAGAAAAAAACATGTTATATAAATTAATGACTTTATATGCTATCATATGGCTATAAGGGGAGATATGACTATGAAAAAAATTTTATCTATAATAGCATTAGTTAGTATAATAATTGGAACTTGCAATATATCATTTGCAAAAGAAAATTTAAGAGAAACTATTATTTCTATTAATATATCTGAGGATTTTAAAGAGTGGGATAAACTTTCGAAAGAAGAAAAAAACAAAACAATTATGCCGACTGCAACAACAATAAACATGAATGATAAAGATACAAAAAATGCAAATTCTTTCATGTTTGGAATGCAAAATTTCTTTACAAAAGTGTCTATACCAAGCAAATATATACTAACACAAGATATAAATGTACCAGTTAAACATCAAGGTTCTACTAGCGAATGTTGGGCATTTTCTATGACAAGTGTATTAGAATCATATTTAGCCAAATCAGGAGAAAAAGCTGTAATACCAAGATACTCAGCAAGACATATGGACTATGCAACTTCTGAAACATTTTTAGACGGTAAAAATCCAATAGGATATAGCAGAGAACTTAAAAGTGGAGGAAATTCAGCAATGGCATTAGGCTATCTTACTAATGGAACGGGAGCAGTTCTAGAAGAAAATATGCCATTTGAAGATAATGAAGAAAAAATAAAATTAGAAGAAATACAAAATAAAAAACCAGTTACAAGAGTAACAGACGCAAAAGAATTTCCAACTATAAATAAAAGCATAGATAGCCAAGGAAATGTAACTTACAAAAAAGATTTATTAAACACATATACAGATGAAGAAGTACAATTAATAAGGAATGAAATAAAACAGTATATTATGAAATATGGAGCGTTGTCTGCAACAACAGTGGCAAATCAAGCAAATTTTTATAGTAATCCAAAAGACCCAATACATTCTTCTTCATATTATTGTGATAATAATTTGTATACTATAGATCACGCAATAACTATTATAGGATGGGATGACAATTATTCAGTAGATAATTTTAATCCAAATAAAAAACCAAAAAATCCTGGTGCATATATTTGCTTAAATTCATATGGAACAGAAAGTTTTGCAGATGGATATACATATGTTTCTTATGACGATGTTAATATAGAAAAAAACTTAACAGGAATAATGGGAACAGAAGAAATTTCAGAAAATAAAAAAATATATCAAAATGATTTTTATGGTGCTACTACAAGGTTAACAATGAATCCATTAGGCGATGTGGGACTAGCTAGCATATTTTCTAAAGAAAATATGGGAGAAGAGTATATAGAAGAGTTGCAAGTAGCTGTAAGTGGTAATGTTAAAATGGAAGTATATGTTAATCCATTAGATGCAAGTTTAGATAAATCAAAATTGCAAAAAGTTGAAGTAGATAAGACAACTTTAGATGCTACATATAATACATTAAAATTAAAAAATCCTGTAAAAATAACAGGAGATAAATTTGCAGTAGTTTTGAAAATAAGTGCAGAAGAACAATATCAAATAGGAGTAGAGTGTAATTATTTTGATAGTGGAATAACTAATACACCAACAATATTTGATAATGTAAGTGCAAATCCTGGAGAAAGTTATATTTCTACAAATAGTTTACAATCTTGGCAAGATTTTACTACATTAACAATAGATAAATATAACTTTGAAGAATCAAATTTATGTATAAAAGCTATAACAAACACAAAAGATACTACAGAGCCAGATACCAACACAAATACCAACACGAATACAAATACTAATACTAATACAAACACAAATACCAACACGAATACTAATACAAACACAAACACAAACACAAATACCAATACCAACACGAATACAAATACAAATACAAATACTAATACAAACACAAATACCAACACGAATACTAATACTAATACAAACACAAATACTAATACAAACACAAATGCCAATACAAATACTAACACAAACACAAATACAAATATAAATATAAATAATAACAACTCGAATACAGGAACTGGAACAACTAATAATAACTCAAACGGAAATACATCATATTATTATAACGGAACAGTGGATAAAGATTTAGCAGACAAATTATTGCCGAAGACTGGAACAGATATAGCAAGATGGGTATTACCAGTAGTTATTTTAATATTTATTATTTCTTATATAAATTATAGAAGATATAGAGATATAAAAATTAAATAGCTAAAGATGGGGCAATAAGAGAATATTACTTATTGTCCCATTTATTATAAATAAAGAAGGGAGATATTATGAAAAATAATTTAGAAGAGATAGCAAATAAAATTAGAATAAATATATTAAAAGAAGTATACTATGCACAATCAGGACATCCAGGGGGTTCATTATCTATAGCAGATATACTAGCTGTATTATATTTTAAGGAGATGAACATAAACACATTAAATCCAAAAGATGAAAACAGAGATAGGTTCGTATTATCTAAAGGTCATTGTGCGCCTGCGTTGTATGCAACATTAGCTATAAAAGGTTTTTTAAAAGAAGATGAATTAAGAAATTTTAGAAACATAAATTCAAATTTACAAGGTCATCCAGATATGAAAAAAATACCAGGAGTAGATATGTCTACAGGTTCTTTAGGGCAAGGTTTATCTGCAGCTAATGGAATGGCTATAGCAGGAAAACTGGATAATAAAGATTATAGAGTATATGCTGTTTTGGGAGATGGAGAGATAGAAGAAGGTCAAATTTGGGAAGCAGCAATGGCATCTTCAAAATATAAATTAGATAATTTATGTGTATTTATAGATAATAACAATCTACAAATTGATGGGAAAATAGAAGATGTTATTAATCCGTATCCAATAGATGAAAAATTTGAAAGTTTTGGTTTTAAAGTAATAACTATAAATGGAAATAATATTCCCGAAATAGAAGAAGCATTAAATATTGCTAAAGAAACAAAAGGAAAACCTACAGTGATAATTTCTAAAACAACAAAAGGAAAGGGAATTTCATTTATGGAAGATAATGCGAGTTGGCATGGAAAGGCACCAAATGAAGAAGAATATAAACAAGCTTTAAAAGAATTAGGAGGCGAAGCAAATGAATAAAGATGAAAAGAAGGCAACAAGACAAAGTTTTGGAGAGGAATTAGCTAATATAGGTGAAAAAAATGAAAAAATTGTTGTTTTAGATGCAGATTTGTCATCTGCAACGAAAACTAATATATTCGCTAAAAAATTTCCTAATAGATTTTTTGATATGGGAATAGCAGAACAAAATATGATTGGTACAGCAGCAGGACTTGCAACTTGCAACAAAATACCATTTGTAAGTACATTTGCTATGTTTGCAGCAGGAAGAGCTTATGACCAAATAAGAAATAGTATTTGTTATCCAAAATTAAATGTTAAAATTTGTGCCACTCATGCAGGAATAACAGTAGGAGAAGATGGTGCTACACACCAAATGCTAGAAGATATATCCTTAATGAGAACTATACCAAATATGACAGTAATGTGTACTTCAGATGATGCTCAAACAAAATGGGCTATAAGAGAAATTAGCGAATTTGAAGGTCCAGTATATTTAAGATTATGTAGATTAGCTACACCTAAAATATACGAAAATGAAAAATTTGAAAGAGGTAAAGGAATACAATTAGGAGAAGGAACAGATGCCACAATAATAGCAACAGGAGTAGTTGTTTCAGAGGCAATAGAAGCAATGGAAAAACTAAAAAGTAAAGGTATAAATATAAGAATTGTAGATATGCATACAATAAAACCTATAGATAAAGAAATAATTATAAAATCTGCAAAAGAAACAAAAAACATTATAACAATAGAAGATCATAATATAATAGGAGGATTAGGATCAGCAGTATGTGAAGTTCTTGCAGAAAATTATCCAAAAAAAGTTTACAAAATGGGAATTAAAGATGAATTTGGTAAGTCTGGAAAAGCAGAGGAATTACTAAAATATTTTAAACTTGATAAAGATTCCATAGCAGAATTTATAGAAAAAATAATTAATGGAAATTTTTAACACCCTATTGCAATAAATCTTATTTATTGTTATTATATTTTGTAGATATAAATAAGAATATATCGAATTAAGGAGCAATTAAAATGATAGAATTTAGAAATGTTTGCAAAAGATATGATACAGGAACAGAAGCAGTAAAAAATGCTAATTTCATTATAGAAAAAGGAGATTTTGCATTTCTTGTAGGAGCTTCTGGTTCAGGAAAGTCAACACTAATTAAATTAATATTAAAAGAGGAAGAACCTACATCTGGAAATATAATAATAAATGGAAAAGATACTACATTTTTAAAACCTAATAGAATCCCATATTTAAGAAGAAGTATGGGAGTTGTTTTCCAAGACTTTAGATTATTACCAGATAAAACTGTTTACGAAAATGTAGCATTTGCTATGTATATTGTAAAAGCTACACCAAGACATATTAGAAGACAAGTGCCAATGGTTTTATCATTGGTTGGTTTAAGTGCGAAAGCAAAAATGTATCCAAATGAACTATCAGGAGGAGAGCAACAAAGGGTAGCACTTGCTAGAGCGTTAGTAAATAACCCTTCAATGCTAATTGCAGATGAGCCTACAGGAAATTTAGACCCAGATACAGCTTGGGACATTATGACGTTATTAAATGATATTAACTTAAGAGGAACAACAGTAGTTGTTGCTACTCATGCAAAAGATATAGTGGATCAAATGAACAAAAGAGTTATACATATTCGTAAAGGCTCTATAGTAAAAGATGATGAAAAAGGTGGGTATGAATTGTGAGATATAATGTTGTAACTTATCTATTAGGAGAAGGAATAAGAAATGTTTTTAAAAACAAAAAATCAAGTAGTGCATCAATAATAATTATGAGTCTTACAATGTTAATATTTGGTGTTTTCTTTGTAATTACCCAAAATATTAACAGTATAATGAAACAAATAGAAAGTGAACAAGGAATAGAAGTATTTTTATATGATATTTCTGAAGATCAAACAAAAGCTGTAGAAGACTATATAAGAAATATAGATGGCGTAAATACTGTAGAATATAAGTCTAAAGAAGATGCATTAAATCAATTAAAGAGCCAATTTAAGGATAGAGCAGATCTTTTATCTGGGTATGAAGAAAATAATATATTTCCAGCATCTTATGTAGTAACTTTAACTGATTTAACAAAAAGTGGAGAGGTAATAAAAAAGATACGTTCGTATGATGAGGGAAAATCTGAAACAGACCTTGTAATTAAGAATATAACAAGTAAAGATGAGACAGTAACAACACTAATTAATTTGGCAAATGGAATAAGAATAATAACTGGTGTAATACTGGCAATATTAATTATAATTTCAATATTTATAATATCAAATACGATAAAACTTACAGTGCATGCAAGAAGAAAAGAAATATCTATAATGAAATATGTGGGGGCTACGAATAGTTTTATAAGATGGCCTTTTATTGTAGAAGGTATAATAATTGGAATAATATCAGGAGCAATATCAATAATTATTTTAGGTATTAATTACAATTTAATTGCAGGAAAAATTTTAGAATCACAAGTTGTGTCTGCAATGAGTATAAATTTATTAACATTTGTAGATATGTTTGGACTAATTGTACTTGTTTATACAATATTAGGAATTGGAATAGGTGTGTTAGGAAGTTGTATTTCTATGCGTAGGTATTTAAAAGTATAGAAAGGAAGAATAAAATGAGAAGATTTCTAAAAATATTAATAATAATGTTGTTGTTAATATCAAATTTAGGGGTTTCAACAATATATGCAGCTGAATTAACAGATTTACAAGAGCAACAAACACAAGTGCAAGCAAATCAAGATATGGCAACAACACAGCTTCAGGCTGTAAAAGAGGAGCTAACACAAAACTTACAACAAGTTCAAGAACTAAACAATAATATTGCACAATATGAAGCAGAAATAAATAATTATAATGATCAAATTGTAAATTTACAAAATGATATTTCTAAAACAGAAGAAGAAATAAAAAAAGCAGAAGAAAACTATAAAAATCAAAAAAAATTATTAGATGATAGACTAATTACTATGTATGAAGCTGGTACAACAGAATATTTAGATGTTGTACTAAGCTCAAAAACAATAACAGAATTCTTATCTAATTATTACTTATTATCGATTTTGGCAGATTCTAATGTAGATTTTCTAGATACAATAGAAAAACAAAAGAAAATAATAGAAGATCAAAAGAAAAAGCTAGAAGAGCAGAAACATCAAGTTAATACATCAAAAGAAGAAAAAGAAAAAGCAGCAATAATATTGGAAAATACAAGGGTTATGAAAAATACATATACCTCTCAACTAACAGACCAAGAAAAGCAAATACAGTCAGAAATAGATGCATATCAAACACAATTAAATCAACTAGAAGCAGAAATCCAAGCAATAACAGCTAATAGCTTAATAATTAATCCAAATTATATAGGCGGAGAGATGTTGTGGCCGGTACCTGGATATACAAAGTTAAGTTCTACATTTAAAATGAGAGTTCATCCGATAACTGGGGTATACAAATTGCATACAGGAATTGATATACCAGCACCTATAGGAACTAATTTTCTTGCAGCAAACGAAGGTATTGTAGTAAAAGCAAGTTATAATTCTGCTTATGGAAATATGGTTATGGTAGACCATGGAGGCGGAGTTTCAACATTATATGCGCATGGCGATGAAATAATGGTAACACTAGGGCAAACAGTAAAAAAAGGTGATGTTGTTTTAAAAACAGGAAATACGGGGAATTCAACAGGTCCTCATGCACATTTTGAAGTTAGAATAAATGGAACACCTGTAGATCCATTACCATATGTAACACATAAAGATGGAGTAAATTAATTTACCAAAAAACGGAGGATAAAATGAAAAAAATATACATAAAACTTATAACGATATTAACAGTTATAGTAGTATTATTAAATTTATTATCAACATCATATGCAGCTTCAAGTTTTAGTAGTCAAAAGAATGAATTAAATAAAAAAATACAAGAAACAAAAGAAAATTTAAATGATGTAAATAGTCAAAAAAAGGAATCACAAGAAAAAGTTAATGATTTATCTGGACAAATAAATTCTTATGAATCTCAAATAAGTTCTTTAGAAGGTGAGATAGCTTCAAAAACAAAAGAAGCTAATGAAATGCAAAAAAAACTAGATGAACTAGAAATAGAAAGAGAGAAAAATCAAAATTTACTTGATGAAAGATTAATAACATTATATGAGGCAGGAGAAGTTTCTTATTTGGATATGTTACTATCATCTTCAGATTTAACAGAATTTATATCTAGCTATTATATGATAGAAACATTAACAGCAGCAGACAAAGAACTAATTCAAAAATTGGAAAACGACAAAAAACAAATAGCTGAAATGCAAGAAAAAATAAATGCAAGTTTAAATGAAATAGAAACAAATAAAACTAAATTAGAATCTGTTAAAAAAGAATTAAATAAAGCAAAGAATAAAGAAGAAACAAAAGTAGAGGAATTAACAGAACAATCACATGATTTAGAAAGTGATGTAAAAGCATACGAAAAAAAGATGAAAGAACTTGATGCTAAAGAAAAAGAACAAGAAAGAGCTTTGCAAAAGAAATACGAAGAAGCAAAGAAGAAAGCTGAAGAACAAAATAACTCTGCTGGTTCAAACTCTGGTTCTAATTCAGGTGGAGGAGTGAGTTCTAAAGGATTCATAAGACCAGTAAAAAGTGGAAAGATTACAGCCCAAATGTATTATTCTAGTGGAAAATACCATGGTGCAGTAGATTTTGGTGTATCTGTAGGAACACCTGTGTATGCAGCAGCAGATGGTATTGTAGTAACATCTACTTGGGGTGGTTCAGATAGTTATGGATATTATGTAAAAATTAAACATTATAATGGATATTATACATTATATGCACATGCTTCATCTTTAGTTGCAAAAGTAGGACAAGAAGTAAAACAAGGTGATTTAATAATGTATTCAGGAAATACAGGAAATTCAACAGGTCCACATTTACATTACGAAGTAAGAAAATCACCAGGAGGATATAATGATAGAGTAAATCCTATGAACTTTTTACCATAATAAGTAATAAAGACCACTACTAAAGAATAAAAACTTAAGTAGTGGTTATATTAAATTTAAAATAAGGAGGAAAATATAATTATGAAAAAATCTACAATAGCAATTATAGTAGTTGCTGTAATATTAATAGCAATAATAGCAGGAGTAGCTTCTAGTTATAATGGAGTAGTTGGATTAGCAGAAGAGGTAGACAATAAATTTGCAACAATAGATACAATGCTACAAAGAAGGGCAGATCTAATTCCAAATTTAGTAAATACAGTAAAGGGATATACTAATCAAGAACAATCTGTAATAGACTCAGTTACAGAGGCAAGAGCGAAACTTGCAGGAGCAAATACTGTAGAAGAGAAAGCAAATGCAGATCAACAATTAACAGGAGCTTTAAATAGATTATTGTTAGTAGTAGAAAATTATCCTGATTTAAAATCATCACAAAATTTTATAAATTTATCAGATGAATTAGCTGGAACAGAAAATCGTATAGCTACAGCAAGAAAAGATTATAATGATGTTGTGAAAAAATACAACACCAAAATAAAGAAATTTCCAACAAATTTAATAGCTGGAATGTTTGGATTTGAAAAGAAAGAATACTTCCAAGCATCTGAAGGAAGCGAGGAGGTACCAACTGTTGACTTCAATACAGTACAATAAAAAAATTAAATATGTATTAATATTTCTTATAACAATTATTATATTACTTGGAAATAATTCATATGCTATAGTTTCTAAAACAAGAGATTTTTTTGTAAATGACTCAGCAAATTTACTATCAAATGAAACCGAAGACTATATTATAAATATGAATAAAGCATTAGAAAGTAAAACAGGAGCACAAATAGTTGTAGTTACTGCTAAAAACTTAGAAGGAATGTCTTTAGAGGAATATGCTACAAAATTATTTAGGGAATATGGTATTGGTGATAAAGAAAAAAACAATGGAGTATTAATATTATGTGCTTATGAAGAGAGAATGCTTAGGGTAGAAGTTGGTTATGGTTTAGAAGGGGCTTTACCAGATGGAAAAACTGGGCGAATTCAAGATGAATATATAATTCCATATTTAAAAGAAAACGATTTTGACACAGGTATAAAGAATGGTTTTAATGCGATATTACAAGAAGTAATGACAGAGTATGGAATAACAATAGATGGTGTAGCAGAAGCTACAGCGCTAGAAACAAACGATGATAGCCATATACTTCCAGAACTTATAATGGTAGCTATTTTTATAATGTTAATAATTTTTTCTGGTAGACACGGAATCTTCTTTTTAGGGGGATTTGGCGGTAGAGGTCATTATGGCGGACGGAGGATCTTTTGGAGGAGGTTCATTCGGTGGTGGTGGATCCTCTGGAGGAGGAGGCTCATCTAGAAGTTTTTAATTAAATATATAAAACAAAAACCGTATTCAATTAAAAAAATACGGTTTTTTGATTTATAAAAAGATAAAACCCGGATTATGGGACGATCCTTAAAATTCCGATTTTATATTAAAACTAGAGTTTAATTGTTATATAAATTTTTTTCATATAAATCTTCTATACGTACATTTTTTTCTTCAAAATTATCAATAAAACCAACTTTGGCTATGTTGTTATTTATTTCTTGAACCCAAACAGGTCGTTCATTATAAAAAATATCGACTTTTTGTTTGTTTTGTAAAATTTGGTATATTTTTGAAGCTTTCATACAATCATCTCCTTAAAAACTTGTACTATTAATATATCCAAAAAATAGAAAAATATTCCAAAAAAATAATAAACTCTATGACGTGTGCCATAGAGTTCATTATTACCAGTACCATTTCCAGATTAAAGCGAAAACTACAATCTTTAATATTAAGATAATAATCCGTTCACCATCTGTAGAATCCTCTGGCTTCAAAAGCTTATTAATTACCCAATTTGCAAAGAATAATAATAAACCACATAAGCCAAGATAGAATGACCAGTCACCAAGCTTTAAACAAACGCTCAGAATAATTAAAACAATGAAAAACCACATAGTCTATGTGCTCCTTTCTTTTATATCAACGAGTTAATTAAAATAATTATAGCATAAATAAGGCAAAAAATCAAAAATACAAAAGTGATAAGAACTAATTTAGCGTATTTGCATTTAGGATTGTTATAAAAGATAATGTGGTAAAGGTATGTTAGGGCCATAAAAAAATAGTACCAAGCAAATTATGAAAAATACTTGGTACTCTAAATAAATTGGTGACCCGTACGGGAATCGAACCCATGATTCAGCCTTGAGAGGGCTGCGTCTTAACCGCTTGACCAACGGGCCATATTAACTAACATAAATACTTATATCATAAAAATAAATAATAGTCAATAGGAACAAAATTTCGCAAATATGTATTGACAAAATAAAAAAATAATATATAATAGTAAGCGAACAAAAGTTTTAAAAGAGGTAAAAAATGTTAAACGAAAAAGATAGAATAGATGTTGTTTTAGTTAATAAAAAATACTTTCAAACTAGGCAAAAAGCTAAATACGAAATAGAAAAAGGAAATGTATATGTAGATGGCAAACAAATTACTAAAACAAGTAAAATTATAAACTACGAATCTAATATAGAAATAAAAGGAGAAATTTTAAAATATGTAAGTAGAGGAGGGTTAAAGCTTGAAAAGGCTATAAATAAATTTTCTATTGTTTTAAAAGATAGAATATGTGCAGATATAGGAGCATCAACAGGAGGCTTTACAGATTGTATGCTACAAAACGGGGCTAAAAAAGTTTATTCAATAGATGTGGGCCATTCTCAATTAGCAGATACACTTTTAAATAATAAAAAAGTAGTAAATTTAGAAGGAACAAATATTAAAGAACTAGAAAGTAACAGTATAGAAAAGCTAGATTTTATTAGTTCAGATGTTTCATTTATATCAGAACTGCAAGTACTTCCAAAAATATACGAAATGTTGAAAATAAAAGGAAAAGCAGTAATTTTAATAAAACCTCAATTTGAATCAGGAAAGGGACATTTAAATAAAAATGGTGTTGTAAAAGATATAAAAGTACATCAAAAAGTTATTCAAAATATAGTAATATTTGCAAATAAATTAGGATTTAAAATTATAAACTTAACATATTCACCAATAAAGGGACCAGCAGGTAATATCGAATACTTATTATATATAGAAAAAAATGAAAATAATTTATTAGACTTATATGAAATTAAGAAAAATGCAATACAAATTACTTCAGAAGCATATAAAGAGTTAAAATAGGAGGCATATGTATGATATCTACATTACATATAAAAAATATAGGAATAATAGATGAAATATTAATAGACTTTTCTAAAGGTCTTAATATATTAACAGGAGAAACAGGAGCAGGAAAAACTTTAATAATAGATGCATTAGGAATAGTATCTGGAGGAAGATTCTCAAAAGAAATGATAAGAAAAGGAGAAAATCATTCTTTTGTAGAAGTTAGCATATATTTGCCAGATAATCCTAAATCTATAGATAATAATATAATAATTTCTAGAGAGATATTTGATAATGGCAGGAACACTTGTAAAATAAATGGCAGATTAGTAACAGTAAACGAGCTAAAAGAATTTATGAAAAATATAATAAATATTCATGGTCAAAATGATAATCAAAATTTATTAAATAAAGAAAATCATATTAAATATTTAGACAAATTTTTAGGAAAAGAATTTTTAAATAAAAAATTAAATTATACAAGATTGTATAATGAATATGTTTCTATAAACAAAGAATTAAAAGAAAATTATGGGGACGAAAAAGAAAAGCAACGTAAATTAGACTTATTATATTATCAGTTAAACGAAATAAAAAATGCTAATTTAAAAATGAACGAAGATGAGGAATTAGAAGAACAAAAAAATCTAATAGTAAATGCAGAAAGAATATCTAAGTCCTTAAATGAAGCCGATTTACAAATAAATGAAAATGCTTTGAATGCATTAAGTATAGCAATTAAAAGATTAGAAAGAATAGAAGATATAAATGTAAAATATCAAAAAACATTAAGTTCTTTAAAAAGTAATTATTATGATTTACAAGAAATAGCTATAGATTTAAGTCATTATAATTCAGATTCATCTTTTGAAGAATCTGAAAGGGAAGAAATAGAAAATAGAATAGATGAAATAAATGATTTAAAAAGAAAATATGGAAATACTATTGGAGAAATACTAAATTATAAACAAGAAATAGAAGAGGAAATAAATAAAATAGAAAATGTAGAAGAAAAAAATAAAAAATTAAAAAGTGAGTTAGATAATATAGAAATAGAGTTAGAAAAATTAGGAAAAGAACTTCATAAAGATAGAGAAGAAAAAGGAATTGTGCTAGCAGAAAAGATAAATAAAGAACTTACAGACTTAGAAATGCCAAATGCAAAATTTCAAATAAGTATAAATAATGTTAATTTTAATAAAGATGGAATAGATGAAGTTGAATTTATGATAACAACAAATAAAGGAGAAGACTTTAAATCACTTATAAAAACAGCTTCAGGAGGAGAAATGTCTAGAATAATGCTAGCCATAAAAACAGTATTATCAGATATAGATGAAGTACCAATCTTAATCTTTGACGAAATAGATACAGGCATTAGTGGCAAAGCTGGTAGCGCTGTAGGTGAAAAATTAAAAACTATTTCTAAAAAACATCAAGTTATTATTGTTACTCATTTGGCAAGTATTGCCGCTAAAGGAAATGCAAATTACTATATTTATAAAGAAGTAGAAGAAAATAATACTAAAACAAGAATTAAAAATTTAAATGAACAAGAAGTGTTAGAAGAAATAGCAAGAATTGCAAGTGGAATTGTTTCAGAAATATCATTACAACATGCAAGGGAACTAAGAAAAGCAAGCTAAAAAACAAAAGCAAGATTTTCTATATGTTTTTATGTTAGAAAATCTTGCTACAAATATAATTATTTTATTTCGACAATAGTAACACCCATTTCACCTTCACCAAAAGTACCAAGTCTAAAAGATTTTACATGTGGATGCTTCCTTAAAAAAGTATGAATACCACTTCTTAATTTGCCAGTACCTTTACCATGAACTATTCGTGCAGTTTTTAATTTTGCTAAGCTACAGTCATCTAAATATTTATCTATAACAAAAATTGCTTCATCAACTGTTTGACCAATAACATTAATTTCAGAAGAAATATTTTTAGACTTTGTTGATGTAGAAAAAGATTTAGAAGGGATATTAGAAGAAGTTTTTTTATTTGTACTAATAGAAATATCAGAAATAGGTACGAAAGATTTCATATTTCCACATTGTACTTGCACTTCGTTATTTTTATTAGGTAATGTAAGCAAAACAGCATTAGTCATAAATTTTTTTACATATACGTCCATGCCAATTCTTAATGCTTTCACATCTAAAGTACTAAAGGAAGTAGAAGAATTTCTGGTAGCAGATAATTCTTTAATAGAATTATTTAAACTATTTCTAAAATTATCTAAATCTTTTAAATTACCAGAATTATGCTCTATTTTTCGCATTTGTCGTATAATAGTAGTTGCTTCATCTTTAGCGGAATATAGTATTTCACGGGCTTCTAACTTAGCTTTATTAATAATCTCATTTTGCTTGTTTCGAACATTAGAAACATCTTTTTCAAGTGAATCTTGTAATTTACTAATTTGCACTAATTTTTTATCAATTTCACTTTTTTCATGTTCTATTTTCAATTTATTATCATAAATACTTTTTAATAAATCTTCAATGTAAATAGTGTCACTATCTAAAAAACTATTCGCTCTTTTTAAAATAGTTTCAGAAAGTCCTAACTTTTTACTTATTTCGAAAGCATTACTTTTCCCAGGAACACCTATTAATAATCTATAAGTAGGAGAAAGAGTTTCTAAATTAAATTCTTGGCTTGCATTTTCAAAACCCGAATGTGTTAAAACATAATTTTTTATTTCAGGATAGTGAGTAGTAGCAATAGTTAAAGTATTGTTGTTATGTAAGTGTTCTAAAATACTAATTGCCAAACTACTACCTTGCATAGGGTCTGTTCCAGAGCCTAGTTCATCTACTAAAACTAAACTATTTGAAGTAGAATTATTTAATATTTCAATAATATTTAACATATGTGAAGAAAATGTACTTAAAGATTCTTGAATACTTTGTTCATCACCAATGTCAGCAAAGATATTATCAAAAACAAATACACTACTATTTTCACTAGCAGGTATATTTAAACCAGACATAGCCATTAAAACTATTAATCCAGTTGTTTTTAGGGTTACAGTTTTTCCACCTGTGTTAGGACCAGTAATTACGAGGGTGTTAAAATTTATACCTAAGTTTATATTAATAGGTACAACAGTAGAACTATCTATTAATGGATGCCTTGCTTTTATTAAATTAATTTCTTTATTTTCATTTAATAAAGGCTTAGTAGCATTTAAAACTATAGAATAATTAGCTTTAGCAAAAATAAAGTCAAGCAATCCAATTAGCCTAAGATCATTTTCTAATTCGTCTAAAATTTCAAAAAGCATAGAAGTAAAATTAGTTAAAATTTTCTCAATTTCTATATTTTCTTCAACAGTTAGAGTACTAATCTTGCTATTTAAATCAAAAACAGATATAGGTTCAATAAATACAGTAGAGCCACTATTAGACATATCGTGAATGAAACCTTTTATATTATTTTTATATTCTTCTTTAACAGGAATTACATATCTATCATTTTTTATAGTTACAACAGGATCTTGAAGATATTTTGAGTATGAAGAAGAAGAGATATAATTATTTAATTTGTTCTTTATTTCTTGATCAATTTTTCTCTTTGCAGATCTAATATTATATAAAGTAGAAGAAGCTTTATCATCAATTGTAAATTTATCAATAATTGCAGAAAATATTTTATTTTCTATATTTTTATTCTCAGAAATAAATCCGTCAAAACATTTTGGACATAGTAAATACCATTCATTAGTTAAAAGAGAATGATAATTATCAATATGTTTTATAATATTGTGCCCATTTTTACTGCAGTGACTTTTAACCCAGAATTCCCCACAGCTATTACATCTGAAGTGATATTTAGTATTGTTTCCAGCAGTAAGCAACTTTTTACTTTGTACATGTATTTCTCCACAATTCCAACATATCCAATAATATGATAAATGGTACTCTAAAATCATTTTCATAAAAGTTTTAAAATAATTAGTATTATGTGGCGTTAAGCAAAATGATCCAAATCTATGATCTACAGCATTATAATTATCGTATTTCTTTTTTTCTATTGATTCATCATAAATTATAAATTTTGCTTTGTTTTCATAACATCCTCT
>USAE01000038.1 GCA_900552655.1 uncultured Clostridium sp. | reverse complement strand
ATATCTTTTATCTTTTTTTATCTCAAATCCTAATATTTCGTCAAATAAATTATCTACTTCTTCTGCTATATTTTCTTCATATAAGCTATCTAATTTATTAATATTTTCTTCTAATTCTTTTGTTTCTTCTATCTCTACATTCTTTATGTCAGCAAAATGATCGTTTTTTCCTACATATGGAATATATTCACATTTTTTATTTATTAAATATTCTTTTATCTTCTTATATTCTTCACTACTATCTTCTAATATGTATATTGTCCAAGATGGTAACTCTAGCCATTGTTCTTTTACTATTAAATTATTACCAACTTCTTTTGAAGCATATCCTACTGAATTATTAAATGCTTGTATTTTTCTAGAAAAGTTTTTATCTCCTAAGTTTGGAACAATAGCTATTTTTAATTGCTTTAGCTTTTCATAAAATTCTGGCATTGCATTTACTTTTTTTCCTAAAAGTTTTTGAAGTGAATAATAATTATAACCATTTAATCCAATAATTGCTCCTAGCATTCCTAAAATCATAATCTTATGTGGGAAATTATATGTATAATATGTTTCATTACTATCTGGTTTTCTTATAATTGCCATTGTCGCAGTTAGGTCGAATTTTATTGTTTCCATTTTTTCTCCTTTCTCAAGGTTTTATGCTATTTTTGATATTCTAAAATAATTCTCTTACCTCATCGCTTTCTCTTGCTCCTATTAAATTAGTTGTATACGAATTATAATAAATTTCTACTTTTTCTATTTCTTGCTTTGTTTTTTCTTCATTTAAAATTTCTTCTAATTGGCTTATATCTATAATATCTTTTCCTTCATCATTTTTCTCAAATTTAATATATTGATCTAAATTTGCTAAATATAATTTACTATTTTCTTTGCATTCTACAAAAATTGCAAATTCATTTTCACAACCAGATTTACTGTTTGTATTATATGCTGTTGCTGCAATTAGACATCCTTTTTTAAATTTTTCATAATCTTCTCTAGTATATCCTTCCAAATCCTCTATTTCTTTAGTATAAATATCGTAATTTTCTGGATTTACTGAAAATGGATAAAAATAATGTGCTTCATTAGAAACTATTTTTTTACCTATTGATGTATTTTGTGCTGTATCCTTTTTTGTTGAATCAACAAAAGGTGATAGTATGTCTTGTATTTCAACAGTTGTATCTTCATATTTATTTAATCCTTGTCCTATTTGTACTGCTCCTGTTATACTTATATTGTTTGATCCTTCTGCAAATGTTGCACCAAAATTTTTTACATCTGTTGCTGAAAATAAATATTTTACTAACTCTTTTTTGTCTTTAATGCTTTTTACTTCTGTTTCAAATAATTGTTCAAATCTTTCAGATAGTGTTCTTGCTCTAAGGTTACCTTTTTCATTTTTATATGATTTTACATATAATACTTTTTCACCTTCTACTTCCCACATTTTTTTAATTGGATATTTAAAAGCTTTATCACTCCCAAAAACACCTCCATCTGAAGTTGACTTTGGTCTTCCTGTAAAATCTGCATTCCAATTACTCATTCTACTTTTTATTCCTATAACTCCATATACTCTATTCATTTTCATTACCTCCATTATTTATATTTCCTGATTGATAAAATAAATTGTTTGCAAGTAAACCTGCTAATAGTACATCTTTGTTATCTTTAACTTTTTCTTCCGGCTCTTGTAATAATAATTGCGAAAGTACATTGTTAAATTTTGGATATTTTAAGTATATCTCATAATTATACTTTTTATATAAAAATTCAATTTCTTCTTTTAATTTTTTTACTGTATTTGCCTTTATAAATGGTTCTGTTACATCTTGAGTTAATTTTTCTGCTTTACTTTGATTTAGTAGATAGTACGCAACTTGTCCTGCAAGAAAATAATATTGTTCATCTGTTTCTATTTTTCCTTCTTCTTGCACTATTTTTTGACATTGTTCTTGTAGATTATTAATTTTCATTTCACTTTCCTCACTTTCTTTAAAATATTTTTTATATGATTGCCATAAGTTAAATGCTTTTCTTGAATTATCTAAATATTTCTTGTTTTGTTTTACATTATCAACATACATATTTTGAATAATTTCTATTGCTAATTTATCTAATTCTTTCATAAAGTTACCATATTCTTCTTGTTCAAACAGTTCTAAAAATAAATGATTATATTGTTTTAATATTTCTTTTTTCCAATTAGATAACATTGATTTTGCAATTTTCAATTCATAGTCATAATATGAATCTTTTATATAATTTCTTGTATTCTTTTCATTTTCTGCAAACCATATGTTGTTTGTATATAAGTTTAATGCATATATATTCTCTGTTTCAAAAAGAACTGTTTTTTCTTCCTTTAGATATTCTTTGCAAGTAAATTTTCGTATTTTTGTGTTGTAATTACTTACATATCTATAATCATCAATTCTAGCATTTCCATTATTTCCTGCTACTTTTATTATATATGTATTTTTATCTCTTACTTCCTCTTCTTCATTAGGAATACCATTAAATTTCCAGTCTTCTGGTAATCGTAACACATTTTTTCCGGTTGCATTATTATATAACCATATATACATTTTATTTAAAATTTCTATATTTTCATCATCTATAAAAGAACCAACTTTAAAAGGTGTAGACTTTAATTCTAAATAAGGCTTTTTACTATTCAGACCATAGTTATAATTATTTGATCCATATATTTTTTCATCTATTTTTATATTATTATCATTTGTATTAAATAATTTAAGTCTTATATATATTTGTGCTACTCTTTTGTATTCTTCCACATCTTCTTTTAAGAAAATTTTTATCCAAGTTTCTTTTGGCATATTTTCATTTTCTAAGTCTTTATATACTATGTCAAATGCTTTTAAGATTTTTTCTTTATTTATTTTTATCTCATCTTCTTTATATTTTTCTTTAGCGAGTTTTTCTTCTTTTTTATCATTTCCTAATTTTAATAAAGATTCATAATATTTATCTATCCCTTTTTTAAACACATTTACTGGCACAGCATCTTTTGTTGCTTCTTTATTACATAATCCTAATACACTTTTATTCTTAAAAAATAATGTATATATATTATTACTACAAATTTTTTTAAGCATTGTATATTTCACATTTTCTATTTCTTCTGTATAATTTGTATCTAAAGCTTTATTTGAATTTATATATTTACTATAAAAATCTCTAATTTTTATGTATTTTTCTAACTCATAATTATCTGAATTATTCTTTACAACCTGCATTTTTTCAAAATTACCATCATTATCTATTACATAATAATATCCATCTGTAAGTTCATAGCTGTCTAATATTACTTTATCATCTGCAAAATATTTTTTAAATACATTTAGTAAATCATACGTCATAATATCACCTCCTATTTTGCTTTACAAAATCCAAATCCTAAAGAGTTCTTTTCTCCACATCCTATTGCTAACATTAAATATGCTAAATTTTGTGACATTGGGTCTTCTTTTACTTTTATTTCAAACTTATTTCCTAACATATGTATATTTTTGTATGGTATTTTTATAGGCTTTAAGTTTATTTTTCTAATTTCTTCTATAAAGTCTACTTCTATATTTGATTTATATAATTCTTTGTATTTTTTCTGAATATTATCTAAAATCCTTTTTTTAATAAAATTCATATCGTCTTTTATGTCATAGTCACCTTTTGGCATAGTTATAATTACAGGTGTTAATGTTATTAATTTATTTATTTTCCTTTGCTCACTTGTTTCAAATCTTACATTTATTACCTTAAAATTTTCATCTTCTACAGAGTTAAGCACCTGTTTTAATTTCATCATTTTTTCAATTTCTATTCCTCGTATATCAAATTGGTATACTTGGTTTTGTTTGTAATAACCATTTTTTTCTATTGGATATAAATTACAGTATACATAATTTTTATATATGTTTTTTTCGTGTAACTCTTTTAAGTTTTCATTTTTTAGCATTGCAAATGATATTAGATTTCCTATTTTTTCATATGTTTCATAATTTTGTAAATTGTTTTTTAAAAAAATTGCTATTTTTAAATTATAGTATTGCATATTTTCACCTTCTCTTATTATTCCGAACTTAGAGACGTTCTTTAAAGTTCATTAACAATTTTTATTATATTCCTTTTAAAAATAAAAGTCTATTTTTTTACTACATTTATCATTGTTATCACATAAAAATTTTAATTGAGAATCGTCAATTTCTTAAACTTATATATCATACAAATTCTTTTTAGAATAATGTGTATGTAAATATTTATGAGAGACTTCACTTCCTGGCTTTTGTAAAAATTCTTCATACATTTGCTTTATAACAGGATTTTCGTGTGATTTTCTTATAACACTTTTTTCATCAATTGAATACAATGCATCTGATCTTAGCTTTCTAATATCTATCTCACTTCGAGTTTTAGAATTTTTTATAGGTTGACCTCCACCCATTATACATCCTCCTGGGCAAGCCATTATTTCCACAAATTGATAATCTGCCTTTCCTTCTTTTATTTCGTCCATTATTTTTCTGGCATTACTTAAACCACTTACTACTACTGCTTTTACCTTTTTTCCAGCAATCTCTATAACAGCTTCTTTTCTTTCTTTTCCGCCTCGTACAGCTTCATATTCAAACTTAGGTAAATCCTTGTTTTCTAATACATCTGCGGCAGTTCTTAGAGCTGCTTCCATAACTCCACCTGTTGTTCCAAAAATAGCCCCTGCGCCAGTAGCTTCACCCATTGGTTCGTCAAATTTATCTTCTTGTAGCTCTGTAAATTCTATATTTGCTTGTTTTATCATTCTAGCTAATTCACGTGTTGTTATTACATAATCAACATCTCTAATTCCTTCTACTTCCATTTCTTCTCTTTGACATTCATATTTTTTTGCAATACATGGCATAACAGAAACCATACATATCTTGCTTGGATCTACATTATATTTCTTAGCATAATATGACTTTACCATTGCACCAAACATTTGATGTGGCGATTTGCAGCTAGATAAATGTCCTAATAAATCTGGATAATTCTTTTCTGCAAATCTTACCCAACCAGGGCTACATGATGTAATCATTGGTAAACCTTCTTGTTTTTCGAAACGTTCTATAAATTCGTTTGCTTCCTCCATAATAGTTAAATCTGCACCTGTATTTGTATCAAATACTCTATCAAATCCTAAACTTTTTAGCGCAGACACCATTTTTCCTGTTACATTTGTTCCAACAGGCATATCAAACTCTTCTCCTAATGCAACTCTAACAGCTGGTGCAGTTTGAACAACAGTATGTATTTCTGGATTTTTTAAGTTTCTCCATACATCTTTAATATATTCCTTCTCTTTCAAAGCTCCTGTTGGGCATGCTTCTATACATTGGCCACAAAATGTACAATTAACATCTGCTAAACTATTATCACCAACTGTAGAAATACAAGATTCAAATCCTCTATTAATACAATCTATCGCTCCGATTTCTTGTACATTTTTACATGCAGCAACACATCTTCTACATAAAATACATTTATTAAAATCTCTCATTATTGCAGGTGATTTATCATCTATTTTATGGCTAGTCATTTCACCTTCAAATTCTACATGTTGAACATTAAATTTTACTGCCAAGGCCTGCAATTCACAATTGCCATTACGACTGCAAGTTAAGCAATCTCTATGATGGTTAGAAAGTATTAAGTCTAATATAACTCTTCTTGCTTCCATAACTGCTGGTGAATGCGTATGTACAATCATTCCTTCTTCAACCTTTTGAATGCAAGATGTTGCAAACCCTTTTCTTCCTTCAACTTCTACAATGCACATTCTGCAATCTCCCACCTCGTTAATATCCTTTAAAAAACATAATGTAGGAATGTCTATGCCTACTTGTTTTGCAGCTTGCAATATTGTAGTTCCTTCTTTTGCTTTAACTTCTTTATCATCTATTTTTAAAGTTATAAAATTATCTTCCATTTTATTTCTCCCTTCTTAGTTATTAATAGCTTTAAATGGACATTTATCTATACAAGTACCACACTTTATACATATATCTGGATCAATTTTATGTGGCGTTCTTGGCTCTCCAGTAATAGCATTTACTGGGCAATTTCTTTTACATATACCACAACCTTTACATTTTTCTTCATCTATTTGTATTTTTGCTAAAGCTTTACATTGACCTGCTCTACATTTTTTATATTTAATATGTTCCATATATTCATCTCTAAAATATTTTAATGTACTTAAAACTGGATTTGGAGCTGTTTGACCAAGTCCACATATTGCAGTTTTTTGAATATTTAGTGCTAATTTTTCTAATTTATATAAATCCTCTTCTTCAGCTTTTCCTTCACACATTCTTTCCAATATTTCTAACATTCTTTTTGTACCAATTCTACAAGGAGTACATTTCCCACAGCTTTCGCTAACAGTGAAATCTAAGTAGAATTTTGCAATATTAACCATACATTTAGAATTATCCATAACAATAAGACCACCAGACCCCATCATAGAGCCAATACTTGCAAGTGATTCATAATCTATTGGAGTATCTAAATGTTCTTTTGGAATACATCCACCAGAAGGTCCACCTGTTTGAGCTGCTTTAAATTCTCTACCATTTGGTATTCCTCCACCTATATCAAATACAATTTCCCTTAATGTAGTTCCCATAGGCACTTCTACTAGTCCAATATTATTTACATTTCCACCTAAAGCAAAAACTTTAGTTCCTTTAGATTTCTCTGTTCCTATACTTGAATACCATTTAGAACCATTTAAAATAATTCTAGTAACATTTGCAAAAGTTTCAACATTATTAATTAATGTTGGCTTTCCCCATAAACCTGCACTCGCTGGATACGGTGGTTTTACACGTGGTTGCCCCCTTCTTCCTTCTATAGATTCCAAAAGTGCTGTTTCCTCGCCACAAACAAATGCACCTGCACCCAATCTTATTTCTATACTAAAAGAAAAATTTGTGCCAAAAATATTTTCACCAAGAAAACCATAATCTTCTGCTTGTTTTATTGCAACTTTAAGTCTTTCTACAGCTATTGGATATTCTGCCCTTACATAAATATAAGCTTTATTAGCACCTATACTGTATCCTGCAATTTCCATAGCTTCCAAAATGCTATGTGGGTCGCCCTCTAAAATACTTCTATCCATAAAAGCTCCTGGGTCACCTTCATCAGCATTACATACAACATATTTTTGGTCACCTTCAGCTTGCTTTGTAAATAGCCATTTTCTTCCTGTTGGGAAGCCTGCTCCCCCACGACCTCTTAAACCAGATTCACTAATCTCATTTATTACATCATCTGGTGACATCTCTTTTAAAACTTTTTCTAAAGCATTATATCCATCAAACGCTATATATTCGTCTATTTCTTCTGGATTGATAATTCCACAATTCTTTAAAGCAATACGTTTTTGCTTTTTATAAAAATTAAGCTCGTCTAATCTTTTAACTGTTGTTTTATCTATGTCTTTACATAATAATCTTTCTACAATCTCTCCCTTTACTATGTGTTTTTCTATAATTTCCTCACAATCCTCTGGAGTTACCATAGCATAAAAGGTATCCTCTGGTCGTATTATTACAATCGGTCCTTTGGCGCATAACCCAAAGCATCCCGTTTGAATAACTCTAACATTTTGGATACCTTTTTCTTCTATTATTCTTTTAAAATTTTCTATAATTTTTGGTGATTTTGAAGATGTACAGCCTGTTCCTCTACATACTAATATATGTTTTTCTTTTGTACTTGCTTCTATATTAACTCTTAAATCTAACTCTTGTCTTTTTTTATTTCTTATTTCATGAATTTCTTCTAAAGTTTTCATATTATCTCCTTTCGCTAGATATTTTTAATCTTCTTTTTTCATATATTCATCTAATACTTCATCTAATTTTTTAACAGTTGCTTTACCATATACCTCGCTATTTACAGTAAATACTGGTGCTAATCCACACGCACCAACACATCTTGTTGCATCAATATAAAACTTGCCATCTGGTGTAGTTTCTCCCTCTTGTATTTGTAATCTTTCTTTTAGTCTATCTAGTAAAGCTTGTGAACCTTTAACAAAACATGCAGTCCCTAGACATACTGATATATTATATTTACCTTTGGGTTTTAACGTAAAACGAGAATAAAATGTTATGACACCATAAATTTCTGCCATTGGAATGTTTAAATAATTAGATATTTCAATTTGTGATTGTTTTGGAATATAACCATATTTTTCTTGAACTTCATTTAGAATTTGAATTAAATTTGATTTTTCTTGTGAATATTTTTGTAGTAGTTTTTTCATTTCTTCTGATAATTTTTCTTCCATACAATTTTTTTCGCCCATATATTCCTCCATTCTTGTACTTTTGGTACGAAATTTTATTTTAGTATATATCTTATATAATGTTATTACAAATATAAATTTATATATTGCATTTAATTACATAGTTGTTTTCATTTGACTACAGTTTCATTTTGTATTATATAAAATATTATGCTTATTTAGTATGTTTTATTAATTTTGTACAATATATTTTATTAAAAAAATATACGGTTTCATTATATCAGAGCTTACAAAATTATACAATAATTTTATATAATAAACATGAAAAATCCACTTGCCATAAATTGATATGCTAAGTGGATTTAATTTTATATTTTATCACAAAAATATTATATTATTTTAAAAATCTTTGTAGTCAAAATAATATGAAGAATCATAATAATCATAATAATCTTCGTCTTCTATTATCTCTGTTATACTATCTGTTATTCCCATTGCAAAACCAAATATCATTAATACTATTAGTATTGCTATACATATAAACATTCCTATAGCTCCTGTTGTTATACCTGCTATAGACATTCCTTTTTTGCTTGACTTTATTCCTAATATTCCAAATACTATTGCCAAAATTGCGCATGGTATTGATATATACCATATGCATGAAAGAACTATAGCTACAATTCCAAGTACTAAAGCTGCTATACTAAAACCTTTTTTATCATTTACTTGTTTTTTATCATTTTCCATATTATTTGTATTTTGTTTAGAATTATTTATTGGTTGATTATTTTGTACTACATTTACTGTTTCTTTTTTTACTATTTCTTGAGCACTAGCTTCCTTTTTAATTTCTTCACCATTATTAGGCTCATTACTTTGCATATTAGTTGTTGTATTAGTATTCGCTGTATTTTCGTTATTTGTTACATTGTCATTTAATGTGCTATCATTACTTGCTAAATTGTTATTTAATACCTCTTCATTATTTGGTAAATTATTATCTGTATTGTTGTTATTGATATTATTTTCGTCCATACAGATCCTCCTTCATCTTAGTTTCTATTTAAACTATAGTTTCTTATATATACATAAATTATTAATTTTAAAATTACTGCTATATAAATAGCTTTCTTATTTAGAAATTACTATCATCTAAGTAATAATTATAATCATTATTTGTTAATTCATCTGTTGCATTTTTCAAAATAGCGAAACCGAATAGAAAAACTGATACAATTAATAATATAGAAAGTACCATACCTATCGCACCTGTTGTAATTCCTGCTACAGACATTCCTCTTTTTGATGATTTTAATCCTAGTACTCCAAATATTATAGCCAAAATTGCACAAGGTATTGATATATACCATATACAAGAAAGAACTAGTGCTACAATTCCAAGTACTAGCGCTGCTATACTAAAATTTTTCTTTTTGTTTTCTACTGCATTTGTTTCTACATTGTTTGAATTTTGATTTTCGTTTAAATTGTTTGTGTTATTTTCCATAATATACCTCCTCTTATTTTCGTTATATTGTGCACTTACTATTGTTTATTCTTTACTAGGCTCAAAGCAAGAAGAACTAAATAATTATATTGGTTTAATCTTTACTTAATCCTAAATTAGGACTATACACATCTTTATAGTAAGTTGCGCAATATTGCGTATATAACAAGGACTATGGCGAAGATTATTACATACCAATACTTTGGATAAATCCATGTCATAATTTTATCTTTTTTATTTAAGTTAATTAAATACACTATATTACATAACAATAAATAAAAAATAGTTATAAAAAATATTGGATGAAACAAAAAAGCTTCTTTAAATTGCCCCTTTAAAATACTTTCTACACATCTTGTTCCACCACAAGATGGACATTGTAAGTTTGTTATTTTATAAAATGTGCATTCTGGTGCGTAATTAATTAAATTACTATTTACTCCTAAAATTGCTATTATTAATATTGAAATTTCTATTAATATTAGCGCTATGCTTTTTTTGTTCATTCTTTCACCAATCCTAATACATTTAATATAACATATCGTTTGACTATTTTCTACAAAATAATTATAATTTTTTTATTTTTTTATTACATATCTATTGTAAACTTATAAGAATTATATTTTTTGTTTGCTGTTTCTCAATTTATATATTTGTAATTTTGTTTTTTTCTTGTTTTGTATAGTTTTATTATATACTCTTATGTTTTACATATTTGGTATATTCTTATTGCACTTTTTGTGAATTTTTTATATTGCTTATATTCTGTTGTATTTTTGCGACTTTCTGTATTTTGGCGTCTTTTTCATATTTCTTTCGAATTCTTGCATATTTTTGTCATTTTTTTATATTTTTTCATCTTGTCGACAATTTTCTACAACATTTTCATTTTAATTATGCTAAAATTATATAAAGCAAAAGAATCTATTTACTTTTCTTCCTCTTTTGCTGATAAAAGTTTTGTTTCTAGAAAGTATCTTTGTTTTATTTCTTTCTGCATTGATACTTTCGCTTTTATTTTGTTATTTGTTTGTTATTTGTTTTTTATTTTTTATATTCTTGCAGGTTAAAGATTTTTATTATATGTAAGGTTAGCTCTTATTTAGAATATAACTTACTTCATTATCATTACAGGCCCAATTAATATTTTGTGCTTTTTTAATAAATAATTTATAATAGTTATTTTCTTTTATAAAGTGATATGATGGATGATAAATTTCAATAATTTGTCTATTCATTTGTTTATCATTTAATTTGTATACAGTTTCAATTATTTCTTTTAATCCTTTTCCACAGCATACTATCAACTTTGGATTAATTATTTCAATTTCAGAAAATATTTTTTTATGATAATCAATTGCATAATTTTTCAGTATTTTCGCATTTGTCTTTTCAAATCCTCCGTCTTTTATTGATATTCATAAATGAAATATTTGTTACATCTTCGTTTAATATTTTTTGCATCTCTTTTATTCTTCTTGGAAATATATAGTTTTTATTCTCTATAAAATTTTCTTTTAGCCATTTAGTTTCATTATCTTTTGGCTCTAGTTTTTTATTTATTTCTTCTTTTTTGGTATCGTACTCATGACTTTCTTTAGAAATATATAATATTGTATTTTCTTTTTCTTTAAATACACAGAATCCATCTTTTATAAAATTACTTTTTGGCACAAATGTTTCTTGATAGTTTGGCGCATTATTTTTGTAATTGTTATCTTCTATATGTTCTTTTTTCCATTCTTTAAATAGTTTTTCTAGTTTTATTTCTAGATTGTTCATGTTTTAGACTCCTTTTTTATCTTTTAAACATTAGTCAAATTATAACATATTTGTTTATAATACAATAGCAATTTTATTGCTATTGTATTATGCTTGGCGCTTTAGCTTGAAAAAACCACTGGTTCTACCAGTGGTGGGTAAAGATACTTTAGTGTATAAAAAACTCCTGATATAATAGTAAGTGATTTGGCGATCGCATTACTAAAATAAAAGGAGGTAAAAATGAAGAATGAAATAAAGAAATTAGAACATTCATCATATAGGTGTCAATACCATATAGTATTTGCACCGAAATATAGGAGAAAAGTAATATATGGAGAATTGAGAGCTGACATAGGCAAAATACTAAGAAAATTATGTAATGAAAAAAAAGTAGAAATAATTGAAGCAGAAGCCTGTACAGATCATATCCATATGTTAGTAAGTATTCCTCCATATTTGAGTATATCACAGTTTATGGGGTACATCAAGAGTAAAAGTGCATTGATGATATTTGATAGACATGCGAATTTAAAGTATAAATATGGAAATAGACATTTTTGGGCGACAGGATATTTTGTAGATACAGTAGGAAAAAATGAAAAAATAATAAAAGAATACATAAGAAATCAATTGCAAGAAGATTATATATCAGATCAAATAGGAATAGAAGAATATATGGATCCATTCAAAAAGGAAGGAAAGTAAAAAAGAGCCACTGAAAGTGGCTGCAGTAAAAGTAATGCGATGTCAAATATTCAATACCACCTTTAGGTGGTGAGCAAGTAATTCCCCTTCTAGGGGAAGAGCAAACCACCCGTTTACAGGTGGTTATGATTTAGCGTAGTGGAACGAAATACTAACCACCTGTAAGCGGTTTATTATTGTTGTTTAGGTCTATAATCTAAACTTAATCTATTTCTTGAATTTGCTTAGTTCGTTTTTTATTAGTATATAGATTTTATCAGTAATGTAAGACCTTCGGGTTATGAGATGTACTTGAAACGTTTATGTAATTTAGTGAAATCAAGGGCTTTAGCTGATATTTCAATAAAAATTGGGAAAATGGTTTTTAGAACATTTGTGCATTTTTTTGAACTTTTTGGAGGAGTTTTTCCCCAACTTTTCCCCAATTATTTTTGATAGATTTTAGATGTATTTTGTGATTTTTATTGCAAAATTAGTTTATAGTTTTTATTGCGAATTTAGTTTGTGTTTATTGTCGCAAATTTAGAATGGGAAACCTTAACTTTATTTTGGAGGTTTTGATATGAATAATAAGATTACTTATCATAGAGAAAGAGATTATTTTATTCCTGATTTGTGTTTGCCTAAACAGCCTGATGGGCACATTGGAAAATATGGAAGATTAAGGTTAAATTATTTAAAGAGTTTTAATATACCTTTTTATACTGAATTACTTATTAGTGGTACTTTGAAACAACATTTGCTAGATATAGATGAAAATGCTAATAACAAAGTTAATCTTCTTATAAAACAATTTGCTGAATCTGAAAATATTAATGAGCAACTAAAAGAACATCATCAAATGGAATGGGTTCAAGCTATGAATAATATTAAAAATAGAGCTGAAGAAATTATTTTGAATGAGATTATATATGTGTAGGAGGTTTTGAA
Organism: uncultured Clostridium sp.; assembly: GCA_900552655.1. Classification (GTDB taxonomy): domain Bacteria; phylum Bacillota; class Clostridia; order TANB77; family CAG-508; genus Merdicola. The sequence goes on along the minus strand of USAE01000038.1, from coordinate 2,911 downwards.
TATGGTTAATTTTAGAGAGGTTAATGATGATGATATATTAAAGGAATGGTTGACATTTAGAGAAGATACTTTGCTTTGTCAGCTTTCTGATGAGGATTATAAACATGGTTTGAATTTTGATAAGTTTTGCGAGAGGATTTTGCGTAATGTTTCTAAGGATAATAGGCAGTTTGTTCAGTCTCAGCTTGATAAGTTGTATGATGATTTTATGAGGTATCTTGATTATTGGAATGAGAAGTATTATAGGAATGGGTTTGTGGATGGTGTGCAGATGATTATGGGATGTTTTGAGGAATAGTCTAAAATACCAGAAGAATAAATTTTCTTCTGGTATTTTTATATTATTTTTTCTATATTTTCTAACATTTCATCTTTATTATATTCTTCTAAAGTAGAATTATATATATGCATTGAATCAATATAATGTAATTCTTTTTCAATTTCATTAAAATCAAATGCAAATATTTCAGGAGTTCTTGGATTTTGATTTAATACAGAATTACTATTTTTTAATTGATACCATTTTCCATATATACTTTCATTATCATTTACTAGAATAAAGTTATAACTTAGTTCATCTGAATAATTTATCATTCCCCAAGCTAAAATTTCTTTTCCTTTTAGAGTAGGTCTATAATTCTCTTCATAAATATTTCCAAAAAATTGATCTTTACGTTCTCTTATAAACGCCTTATCAATTATACTATGTATTTCTATTTTTATTCTTTTACCAGAAATTGTTTTTACACTTATATTACTAAATCTCTCTGTACTAATAGAATAATCTGTTATATTAATTTTTCCAGATGCATATAACTTATTAAAATCATCTATAAATTCTTTTATTGGTAAATAAATATTTTCGTAGATACTGTAATTTATTGTTTTCTTTCTTTCGTCAATTGCTTCTTGTCTTTTAGTATTTTCTATTTCTATTTTTCTATTTTTTTCATCAATAGCTATACGTTTTTTTAAAATTCTTTCTAGTATTTCTGAATTTTTATAATTTTTTTCAACTAATATTTGATTTTGAATTTCTTCCCAATTATTAAATCTTTTTTTAGGTTCTTTTTCTAACATCTTTAAAATGGTAGTTTCTATATTAAATTCTATATTTCTATTATAATTTCTAGGATTGATTACACTTCCATAAAGATGAGCATTCCTATACTCTTCTTCACTACCTTTTAATATTTTATATGGATAATTTAATAATGTAGCTATTTGATAAAAAACAATTCCCATTGAATAAATATCCATTTTTATAGTATTCTTTTCAAATCGCCACCCCTCTGGTGCAATATACTCCGCTGTTCCATATCCTTTGAAAGTTATAGTTCTAGTTGTATCTGAAATACTTTTTGATATACCAAAATCTCCTATTTTTATAATCCCATCTTTCAATAAAATATTTTTCAGCTTTATATCTCTGTGTATTAGCTTGCTATTAATATCGTTCATTCCATTTATCAGTTGAGAGTATATTTCTTTTAGTTCTTCATTTGTTATAATATTTTTAGATTTTTTAATATTTTCTATATATTCTTCTAGTGTTCCACCATCACAATATTCCATTATTATGTATGGCGGTAAATCAGAAAATATCTCTCCGTCATTAAAAAATAAATATTTAACGGTATTATTTGATTCTACCTGCATTGCCTTTGAAATTTCATTTTTAAAAGTTTCCAATTCTGTTTTATCAGCAAAATCAGATGAAAAAGTTTTTAATGCATAATATTTCCCTTTTTTTTTATTTATCACTTTAAAAACTGCTGAAAATCCACCTCCTCCAATTCTCTCTTCTACAATATATTCATTCATATCTTTATCATATATTGGGGTCCCTTTTGATATTATCATCTATTTTCCTCCATTTTTACATTTTATTTCCTATATAAAACTTAAGCATTTCTATATATTGATCTTGTGCATTTAAACATGTATCAACTAAAAACCCTTTTTCATTTTTGTATTCTTTTAAACCTCTATAATAAAACAATTTTTCTTTATCCAAAATAATAAATGGAACTATATTGTTTTTTAAACATTCTTTAAACATAATAATTCTACCGACTCTACCATTTCCATCTTGAAATGGATGGATTCTTTCAAATCTATAATGAAATTCTATTATTTCTTTTATAGTTATTTTTTCTAATGAATTATACCATTCCATTAATTTAGCCATATCTCTTGCTACATTTTTAGGAAGAGAAGTCTGCATATTTCCAGTTTCATTTGCTAGTTTCTTGTAATCTCCAACATTAAACCATTCTTTTCTACTATCTGATGTTCCTTCTTTTAAAATTTTATGAAATTTTTTTATCATTTCTTCTGTTAATTTTTCCTCTGCTACATCTAACATATAATCAACTAATTTAAAATGATTTGCTGTTTCTAATATATCATCTACACTTGCTACAGTTTGACCTTCAAATAAAATAGTATTTGTTTCAAAAATATACCTTGTTTGATCCTCGGTTAGTTTACTTCCTTCAATATGATTTGTGTTATATGCAAATATAACTTGGGTATTATGATATAAGTTTCCCTTTAATTCCATTTCCTTTTGTTCTCTTAGAACTTCTAAAACATTAACTTTTGTAAGATCAAATTTTTCTTCATCTTTTATTAATTCATCAACTGTTATATTAAATGTATCTGCCAATCTTTTTAATGATTCAATATTGGGTTCAATCATTCCCGATTCATATTTTGATATTGTTCCTGGCTCAACTCCTAAAATTTCTGCAATTTCTTTTTGAGTCATATTATTTTTTTCTCTATATTCTTTTATTTTATTTCCTATACTCATAAATTCACTTCCTTTTTCATCTATCTATATTATAGCATATTATTTCCAAAAAAGAAATATTTTATTTGCATTTTAGTTTCAAATTTCCATATT
>USAE01000037.1 GCA_900552655.1 uncultured Clostridium sp. | reverse complement strand
AATACCTATAATGTTATTACTAGTGTTAGTTGGACTAATAGGATTAGAAACAGTAGTGTTAAGATACGCAGTAGTTCTAACTAAAAAACAAAAGAGAAAATAGGACTTTAGAGTAATACTTAAGGAGAAAAATGAAAGAATAAAAAAGAAATAATAATTAAGCAAAATGAACTTTGAAGATATCATTCAAAGTTCATTTTTTTGCGCTTTAGCTTGAAAAAAACACTTATAGTAATAAAATTACAAAAACCGGGATTTTAAGGAACGTCCCCGAATCCCGAGGAACGTCCCCGAATCCCGATTCGAAATTTAAAAATGTCACAATAATTTAATATTATAAAAATAAAAACAACAAAAAACGCCAAAATGGGCTTCCGTAATACAATAGAAGTAATAATTTTTTAAAGTAAATAAATGGAAAAGTATATATATTGAAAAGAAATTCTTTCTATGATAACATTTTTTTGATAGAACAAATTAAATGGGAGAGGACATAACTATGAAAAAATATGTATTTTTTATAGTAAGCATTGGGGTAATTCTAGCAGGATTATTATTTTATAATGTTTACAATGTACAAAAAGAAAATATGAAAAATTTTGAAGAGCCTGGTTATATATTGCAAAGTGCAAGTGGACAGACTCAAAAAATAGATAAGTATTATTTCAATGCAAATGAGGAGTATAAAGTTAAAAATAACCAAAAAGTTATTTTTAAAGATACTAGTGGTGATGAGGTTACAACGACAAAAGATAACTTTATTCACTATAATAATGGTGCGATAAGTAGTTTAAAAAAAGGTGTTCTAATTAATTTAGCTAATATAGATCAAGACCCAATAACATATTACAGTATATCTGCAAACCAAATAGTAAAAAAACAAAGCGAAAATTATTATATAAATCATCTTAATAATAAACTACAACTTAAAAACCTAATTTGGAAGATATCAGATACTAAATATTTAATAGCGGGAAGTGCCATGACAGTAACATTTGATGATGGAACTACAAAAGAAATTAATGGATACATAGAATTAGAATATTTAGATAATCAAATAATAAAACTATATAATCAAGAAATTATATACCAAACAATATCTAGCAAAGTTAATATAAAAATGCCAGAAAATATAGAAATAAACTTACAAAGTAAAGCTGTAAACAAAAATGGCGAAACAAAAATGAACCTTGCAAATATGGTAATAGATTCAGATGATAATGTAGAAATTGTAGAAGAAACAAAAGAAGATAAATATAAAGAAAATAAAGTAGAAGAATCTTTACGAAATGAAATAGATACAGAAAATGTAGACAACGAAGAAATAGGAAATAACCAAAACCAAAATAATCAAAATGGAAATGGTAACGGAACAAATAATCAAAATGGACAAGATTCACAAACAGGTACAAATGTTGAAGGCAATGTTCAAGATGGAAATGCAGGAGAAGGACAAAATGGTGGTTCTGGAGGAATTGTAGAAGAAGTAGTAGAAGACTTACCAGAACTAGTAGCACCTGTATTTAAAGTAGAGAGCTTTGACGTAGATTCTATAAGCTTAAATGCACAAGTTACAATACAAGATGATGAAGCAAGACTTGTAAGAGAACCATATATAAAAATATTAGACAATGCAACAGGAAAAAATGTATATGCAAAAGAAGAGGCACTAGGAACATATAATATAGATATAGCAGTTTCAACATTATCACCAGAAACAGACTATACATTAGTAATAGAGTCTGCATATGATGTGGATGGAATAACATATACTAAAAACTTTGTATACAAAATATTTAGAACAAAAAGTGTTGGAATAAGATATGAAAAAGATGTGTTTACTAACAATTCTTTAAAGTTTAGAGTATCAGTAGACCCAGACTCAAAAGTAAAAAGTGCAGAAATGTCATTAATCTCTCCAACAGGAACAGTAGAACAAACAGTAGAAGTAGGTAATGGAACACAAGCAGGAGAAACAGCAGAATTTATAGGACTTAACTCTAATACAGACTATAAAATAAGAATAGCTAATGTATTATATAATGGACAAATAATTTCTAATGGTTTTGAACAAGAAAAAACATTTAAAACATTAAAAAACAAACCACAAATAGTAGGTCCAGAATACGAAATAGATAAAAGAGAATCTACATTCAGATTAAATATAACAAATGTTATAGACCAAGATAATGGTATACAAGGATATAGATATGAAATATATGATACAAGAAATGATTTAGACGAAGAACCTGTTTATAAAAAAGAAATTGCAAGTAAAGAAGCTATTACAGTAAAAGTAGACGAAAAAATATTGTCAAGAGGTGTGCCATACGCATTTAAAGTAATAGCAATATTTAATGACAATGAAAAAATAGTAGAATATGAAAGTGAATTCAGTAATGTTATGAAAATGGATGGTGTAGAATTCCCAACAGTTAGATTCGAAAAAGAAACAATAACATTTGAAAGAATTCAAGGAAAATTAATAATAGAAGATCCAAACAATACAATAAAAACAGATGATACAAATAAAATGTTAATAACATATACAGATTCTACAGGTTATACAAGACAATTTTCATATCAAGGTGGATTAACAATACCAATAGATATAAATGACCTAAGAAGTAATGAAACATATAAATTTAGAATATTTACAACAATAGACTTAAAAGATGATAACGACCCAATAGACGAATGTTATATAGGTGGAGCAATAATTCAAACATTAAAACCAGATGCATTAATGGGATCATTTTTGCAAGATAATACAGATACTAAAAATACATTTAATATTAAATTTAAATTAAAAAAATCAAATGAAGAAAACTCTGGAAGTATAGATACAGTAAACCCAGATGACCCAACATTACAAGACTTAGAAGCAAATGTTCTTTCAAATCTAGAATTTAGAATATATGCAGGACAACCTATCCAAAATGCTGATGGAACAGTAACAATGCCAGGAACAGCAATAAGAAATGTAAAAATAAAAGACGAATACGCTCAAGACCCATATAAGAGTAAAATAAAAGAAGAATATTATGATGAAGTAAAATCTATAACTCCAGAATTTTTTGGAGCAGAAAACAAAGACTTCAAAGACCAAAAATATACAATACAAGTATTAAACGCATATGACTACACATATGCAGGCGGAAACAAGATACCATTAATAGAAGGATTAGGATATGACTACTATGTTGTAACAACAAATGGATTTATTCCAGATCTACCAGCAGATCCAGAAAAAGCTATAACTGTAACACCTGTTAGAAATCGTGATACAGACTCACCAAGAACTGAACTAAATGCAGAAACAATAGTAGGATATAAAGCACAAGCTAAATATGATAATAACCAAAACTATGCTGTAAAGATTATATACAATATGTATGACTCTACAACAAATGAAGTAGTAGGAACACAAGAGATAGAAATAGGAGAAGATGGAGTTATTCCACCAGCAATCTTTAATGTAGGTGATGGTACAAAATATAATGTTCAAGATGTAGATGAAGCAAGAAGAGGAAATAAATATTATTTTACATATAAAATGATGTTAGATTTAAACCATGATGGTGAAGGAGAAACCGAATGGCCACTTCCAAGTGATAATGTAACATTAAAATCTGAAGAAGTAGAACCAAATAAGCAACAACCAAGAATTATAATGTATCCTTCAATATCTACAGACAAAGCATTTAAATTTAAATATAAATCTTTAGACATAGATAATGCACTAGAAAAAGATGAATTAACAGCATATATAAATACAACAATAAAGAAAGATACAAAATCAATAAATCCAAATACTGGAGATCTATTTGAAGAAGTATCATTTGAAAATTTAGTTGCAGGAAATTTTGAAATAAGAACAAAACAAAGGATATCTAAAACAGGTGAAGCAGTAGACATAGGTTTAGCTTACCAATACTTTGAAGGAAAAAGAGATATACAAGACTTAAAATATAGGATAGAACTTGAAGAAAACAGTGTAAACATAACAATTTTTGGCGATCCAGAAAAGCTTTCTAAAATAGTTGCAGTTAAAGCAACATTTACAGATACAAAAACACAAACAATAAAAATAGAAAAAGACTTAAAACCAATAAGAAATAATATGTTAACAGTAAGCTTTAATGACATTTCAGATTTATTAGATGAAGAAACAAAAGTAGATGTAGAAGCATATTATGATACAGGAATTACAGGTTATGATTTAGAAAGTGACTATGTCGCATATCAAAAAGCTTATAAATCTGGAGAAGATATAAACTATTATGCTATAAATAAAGAAGGAAACGTAGTTCCAACAACAACTATAAGTGAAAATATGTATAATAGAACTAATGGAATTAGTTCAGAAAAAGGTACAACATTCAATTTAGTAAACCCTATAGATAACAAAAATTCAAACTTAGAGTTAAGCTATTCAGAAAAAGGATATACATATCAAAATGATGTAGTATTACAAAAAGAAATAGGACTAACAGCAATAGCCGCAGAAGGAAGCAATTTAATTAAATTTAACTTAATGATACCAGGGATAAGCTTGCTAAAACAAGGTAGTACAAGTGAATTAGACATAACAGAGGAGTTAGACAGAGTTAAAGTTAATGCTAAAATAATTCCAGACAATAAAGTGGAAATAAAAAACAATAGCATAATTGTAGAATTGTGGAAAACAGATGAAAACTTAAACAATAGTGAAAAAATAAAAGAAGTATCAATACCTCTGGCAGACTTTAAAAAGCAAATAACAATAGATGGCTTAGAACCAAAAACATATTATTACTTAAAATTTAGAGCAGAAATACGAAACAACAACAAAGGTGAAGCAGAAGAATTTATAGAAAAATACTTATATGATGTAGATTTTGATACAGTAGGAAAACTTTATTATTTCTCTACACTTGCAAATGTAAATATAGAAAATATAAAAGTAGAATACAGCCCTAATAGTTATGCAGATAAAGACATAAAAGTATCATATACATTAGACAAAGTATTAGGATTCCAAAAATTAAAACATATAATTTACAGACAAAATCCAGATACAGGAGCATATGAGGAAAAAGTAGCAGAATTTGAAGATGACTTACCAAAAGCAATAATGGAAGAATATGTAGAAGCAAACCCAGGAAGTATATTTACTTTTGGAACAAGATATAAAATATTTATAACGCCAATTGCAGTAATAACAAATGGTGAAGAACAAAAAGAAATTGACTTAGGAACAAAAGATGCAGAATTCTATTTAGCACCACTAAGTGCACCACTAGTTGGTATAGATGGATATCGTTTAGATACAACAAATGAAGATGGAACAACAGATACTGGAAATAGAATAAGATTTAAAGTTACAATGTATGATAATGACAGAATAGTAGTAGGAGATAAATACACTATAAAAATATATGATCAAAACCGTGAAGATATTACACCAGAAGAATATAAAGGGGAATATAGTACAGATGACGCAAACAATGTATTTGAATTAAGAAACATAGCAAGAGACCAAAAATATACAATAGAAGTAAACATGGACTTAGACTATCCAAACGATGGTAAAGAACCATATATACATGATTCTTCAAATACACGTACAGTAGAACCAGTAAATGAAAGTGGTATTTCTGTGGGAAACGTAACATCAACAAACAATCAAACAGAACCAAATAAAATAGATTTATTATTCTACAATAGTTACAAAATAGACCAAATAGACCAAATAAGATATTCAATTTATAATACAAGTGGATATAACCAAAGTGATATAGAAGATTTTGTACCAAGAGAAATACAGTCACAAGTAGATAAAGACACATATTATAGTTTTACATTAAATAAAAATTTACCTACACAAGGTAAATATTATGTAGAAATGCAATTCATAAGAAATGGTGAAATTGTAGACACAGCCAGAATAGAGCATATTTTTGTAAACGGATAAACAGGTTACAATAAACTTAAGGAGGATGTATTCCTCCTTAAGAATAAAAAATAGGGGTGAATAATTTGAGAGCTTTAGCAGCAGGAAATAAAAAAAGATTTGCACTTTTTGCAATTATAATAATCACAATAATCATATTATTAATTACAAGTCTACGATTAGCCTTAAAACATGAAACAGAACAATATAAAATAGAAAGTAATATAACATTATATGATAGTGATTATGTGCCAATAAAAACAGAAGAAGAAGCAACCATAAACAAAAAATGGGATGGAAATTATTACTTAACATTAAATAATTCTAAAAGCACTTATAAGCTAAACAAAAAAGTTGTAAGCTTTAATGAAGCAAAATCTAAAGTAACACTATATGGTGAAGTATTTAAAGTATTATTTGATGGACAAGTAGAAAAATATGTAAAAGATACAGAGATAAAAAATAACTCTGGAGACCAGTTTTATAAAATTGCAGATAGACAATATTTGTTAATAAGCGATTCTATAAGAAACGAATCTGGAAGTATAAGTACATCAAAGTATTTATATGTAATAATAGATAAATCTGGAAATACATTAATATTAAATAACCAAATTTATGCAAAAACAATAAATCCAATAGTTCTTACTACAAGTTCTTATAAGTTTGACATTGCAAACGAAAAGCTAATAGTAGGAAGTAACGAGATTGACTTAAAGAAAATAATAGGAAGTTCTAATGAATACAAAGAAAAAGAACCAGAAGAGCAAGAAGAAAATACAAATGAAACTACTAAAGAAGATACAGAAGATGAAGAAGATAATAAAAACAATAATAACAACAATAACAACGAAAATATATGGGGGCCAAATGGAAATATGCAAAATGGTGAGGGATCTGTAAATGGAAACCAAAATACACAAGCAGGCCAAAATGGTAATGTAAATAATGGAGGAACTGTAGAACAAGGTGGAGGAATAATAAGTTCTGACAAAAACAAAACACCACTTGCGAAAAGTGTTTCATTAAGAGGTGCAATAGCAACATCTTCTTATATAGACATAGAATATGCAGTACAAGACCCAGAAAATAAATACCAAACAGTATATGCATTTATAGAAGCAGTTGGATACGAAAATATGATAGCATTAGACAAAAATGCTACAACATATAGGCTAACAGATTTAGAGCCAAATACAGAATATAAAATAACACTTGGATATAAACAAATAACAGCAGATAACGAAATAGAAGACCAAATAGAAGATGTGTTATCTGTAAGAACCACAAGGCTAAATGCAAAATTAGACATAACAAAAGTATTAGCAGGAAAACAAAAGGTATACTTTAATTTAAAATTAGACCAAAACTATGCATTTGACTATGCTAAAGTTGCATTATATGTTGATGGAATGAAAGAAAGCGATATAGTTGTAAACCTAACAGAGGCTGCAAAAGCAGATGGATGGTCAAATGTACTTGCATTTGAAAACTATGGAAGCGAAATAGTTCTTCAAGTAGAGGGAACATCACATGATGGAGCACCAGTAAAGACAAATATTCAAGCAAAATATAGAAATTATTAAAAGGAAGGTGGAAAACAATGGAACAAGTTTTAGTAGCAACAATGAGCAGCATTGGATGGATGATAGGTTTAACATTCTTAGGACTAGGTTTAGGAATAGGAATATTAGGATCAAAAGTTGCAGAAGCAGTAGGTAGAAACCCAGAAACTAAAAGTGATATTGTACATTCAGTAATGACAATATTAATAGTAGTTGCAATATTCTTATTACTACTATTTGCATTCGTATTTTTATTATTATTTTACAATCCTTTAACAGTATAGTAGGTGAGAATTATGGAATTAATAATACCAGCAATTATAGTAGTCTTAATAATGTTTATCTTTACATTCTTTATGTTTAAAAACTTAGTAAAAAGAATAAATAGTAGCACAAAAAAATATTTTTTAGATAAACTTGAAGATTTTGACTATATAATAGCTGAAAAAGAAAAGGAAATAGAAATATTATCAGAACAAATTAAGCGTTTAAACGAAGCTAAAGAACAAGGAGAAAATGGTGAGATTGTCGAAATACCAGCATATACAAAACCAGAAGAAAAAATTGTATATGACATTCCAACACCAGAATTTAGAGAATCTGGATTCTTTAAAAATTATAAAGGTTTAAACAAAGAATTTGACGTAGATAGTGAACAGCTTATAAAAGACTTTATAAAAATACATGAAAATGATGATGACAAAGAATATAAAGAATTACAATCATTTAAAGAATTGTTTACACAAAATGCTATATACGAGTCATTAACATTAACACCAGAAGAACAATTAATTTTGGTAGAAAGTGTATTAAATAGCGAAAATAAAGATTACGTAGAACCAATAATAAAAACAATAAAGAATTTTAATGTTTTAGAAATGTTAGACAAAATAAAAGAAAGAATGGATAAAATATCTCCTACAATATATGTATATGTTGGAAGAGAGAGTAAAAACTATGATTATCTAAGTTCAAAAATAAAAACAAAATTATTTAAGAACATGTCAAAAGGTATTATTATAGAATACAAAGACAAACTATATGACTATAGTATATAAAAGTGAACTTTTTAAGGATGTTCTTAAAAGCTTTCACAAAAAAATAAAAGAACATCAAAAATGTTCAAACTATATAAAGTAAAGGAGAAAAAATGGGCGAGCATATTAGCAATCTTGTAGAAAACAAATTAAAGAAGATTAAAGAAGAAAAAAATGTATTTGATACAGGAAAAGTAATTAGGCTAAAAGACTATATTATAGAAGTATCTGGACTTGAAAATGTTGCTTATTATGAAAAAGTAATAATAAGAGGAAAAGGAATGGGATATGTTAACGAAATAAAGGAGAATTCTGTAATAGTAGCTGTTGTAAAAGAAGATGAACCAATAAAAATCGGTGATACTGTAAATACAACAGGGGAAAGATTTAGAGCCATATTTGCAGAAGAGGCTTTAGGTAGAGTTACAGACTTATTCGGGATAGATTTATTAACAGGAAGAGCATTCGAAAAATTTAAATATATAGATATAGAAAAGCCAACAGTACCTATAATGGATAGAACACCTGTAAACAGACCTATGATGACAGGAATTGCTGGAATAGACTTAATATACCCAATAGGTAGAGGGCAAAGGCAATTAATAATAGGTGACAAAAAGACAGGAAAAACCCAAATTGCTTTAGATACTATAGTAAACCAAGGAAAAATAATGAAAGAAAAGTCTAACGAAAATGATATTATATGTATTTATATAGCAGTTGGTAAAACTAAAAAAGAAATAAAAACAATATATAATGAATTGTTAAGAAGAAATGCATTATCATATACAATGATAGTAGCAGCAACAAATGATGATAAAACAACAGTACAAAGCTTAATACCATATGTAGGATTATCAATTGCAGAAGAATACATGATGCAAAAGAAAGATGTAGTAGTTGTAATTGACGATTTAAAAAGTCATGCAGAAAGCTATAGAGAAATAAGCTTAATATCTAACAAAGCACCAGGAAGAGAGGCATATCCAGCAGACATATTCTTCTTACATTCAAGATTATTAGAAAAAGGATGTCAACACAAATGTGGTGGATCTATAACAATTCTTCCAATAGTAGAAACAAAAGGTGGAGATATAACAGATTATATTTCTACAAACATTATATCTATAACAGATGGACAAATTGTATTATCTGAAAAACAATTTAAAAAAGGTCAAAAACCAGCAATAAATTATGGTGTATCTGTTTCAAGATTAGGAGGAGCAGTACAGACAGATGAAATGAAAAAATTAGGCTCTAGTGTAAGACTTAAACTTTTAAGTTACTTAGAAACAAAAGAAGTGTATGAACTTGCGAATATGGACGAAATGAGCCAAGAATTAAGAGAGAAAATGAAAATGGGAAAAACAATAGAACAAGCATTAAGACAAAATAAATTTTCTCCATTATCACAAGAAGAAATAAAAGAAAGATTCAAAATGTTAGGTGAGGATGCTAAATGAAAATAAGAAATGTAGTAAAAGTAATGAATTTTCATTCTTTACTTAGAGTAGATACTGCAAGAAAAAATGCCGAAAAGTATTTTGAATACGAAAAGGAAATTTCAGATTTTGCAGACAATATACTAAACAACAGAAATTTAATACTAGATAAAAAAATATTAAAGTTAAATAAAGAATACAAACCTCTAAATGTATACATTGGAAATGATTTAGGATTTTGTGGTAACTTTAACACAAATGTAAACGACTTAGCAAAAGCAGATGAAAATATAGACAAAATTATTATAGGAAAGAAAATTACAAATGAAAAACAAAATGTAATTTTATCAATGACGAAAGATGAGTATCCAAGCAAGATAGGAGAGATAGAAGATATTTTGTATGATGCAATGCTAAATGCAAAATATAGTGAAGTAAATATCATTTATAATCATTATTATAATATAAGTAAAATAGAGCTAAGAAAAAAGAAAATACTTCCACTAGAAAGTATGCAAGAAGAGGAAATGCAAACTAAGAAGCGACACTTAGAAGACTTTGTAATAGAAGGAGATATAAATAGTATATTAAGAAATATAATAGTACTATATTTATCTTACGAAATAAAAATTGCAACAGAAAATAGTTTTGCTTCTGAAAATATTATGAGGCAAACCATAACAAAAGAATCTTTAAAAAAACTAGATGAACTAGAAGAAGTTAATTTAAGAAAAGAAAGAAAGATTATAAAAAATAAGAACTTTAAAAAAGTTTTAGAGAATTTTACAAATTTAAATTTTAAGGAAGAATAGTAGGAAGGTGTAGATATAATGACTAACGAAAAGGAAATAATAGGAAGAATAATTGGTATTTCCGAACTTAATGTTAAAGTATTATTATTTAGTGACAATGTCAAAATTAATGATATATTAATATACAAAGACGACGAAGGTATAAGAAAGTTTGAAGTTGTTCAAATAGATAATAATATTGCATCTACAGTACCTTTTGAAAGAGTTATAGGACTAAAAAAAGGAGGAACTGTAACACTTGAAGAAGGTGGACTTAAAATAGAGTACTCTGATGCAATGTTAGGTAAAGTATTCAGCCCATATGGAGATGTAATAAACCATAAAGAATTAAAATCTGTAAGAACAAGAAATGTATATGACAGAAAACTTTCTTTTAAGGAAATAAACATAAATAATGAGCCATTATGGACAGGAATAAAAGCTTTAGACTTTTTCGCACCACTTCAAAAAGGATTTAAAATGGGACTTCTAGGTGGGGCAGGAGTTGGAAAAACAGTTTTAATAAAAGAAATTATAAACAATGTTTACAAAAGATTAAAATCTAACGCTGTATTCATAGGTGTTGGTGAACGTTCTCGTGAAGGACAAGAGCTAATAGAAGAAATGCAAGAATCAGACTTACTAGACAAAATGTCTATGGTCTTTGGACAAATGGGTGAAAATCCATGTTCACGTTCTAAAGCTGTATATAGTGGGTTAACACTTGCAGAGTACTTAAGAGATGAAAAGAATCAAGACGTATTAGTGTTTATAGATAACATATATCGTTTTATTCAAGCAAAATCTGAAATATCAACAGAAATGAAGAGAGTTCCAATAGAAAATGGATATCCTACAACAATGGTGTCAGATGTAACAGATGTAGAAGAAAGAATAAATTCTACAGACAAAGGATCTATAACATCATTCCAAGCAATATATATACCAGCAGATGATATAACAGATGAAGCAGTTCAAGCTGTTACAACACATATGGACGGGCAAGTAGTTCTTGACCGTAAAGTTGCAGAAAAGGGTATTTACCCAGCAATAAATGTTTTTAAAACTACAAGTAAAGCTGTAGATGCAGAAATTGTAGGTCAAAAACATTATGATTTAGTACAAGAAACATTAAGATATTTGTCTAGATATGAAGAGCTAGAAGAAATAATTGCAGTTCTAGGTATAGACGAATTATCTGAGGAAGACAGAATGATATTCTACCGCTCTAGAAAGTTAAGAAATTATTTTACACAACCTATGTTTGTTTCTGAAAATTACACAGGTATAAAAGGTGTAATGGTAGATATAGAAGATACACTTTGTGATGTAGAAGATATTTTAAATGGAAAATATGATGATGTAGACGAAAGTAAATTATTATTTAGAGGTACATTACATGAATAATGAAAAAGTAAATGAACAAACAGGCAAAGTTGCCAAAATGAAAGTGAAAATTTTAAACATACAAAAAGGGTTAAAAACATATGATAATGTTTCTATAATAAAAATTAAGAGTAAAAAGTATAATTTAAGTATTATGGAAGATTATTTGCCAGTAATTGGAGAAATAAATGGAGATGTAGAGATAATCTCTATAGATAATTTTGTGAAGTTAACAAATATAATAGGATATTATATGTTAAAACATAATGAATTTAAATTATTTATAAAAGAGGAATAAAATGTTAGATACAATACTTTATGAATTAAGCAAAGTTGCTTGGGTATTGCCAATATTTTTAGGAATAATATTATTATTAAGTTTTATAATGTATTTAGTAACAAAAAAATTTAATATACACAAAAAGAGTGTAATATTAAGTGGAATGTTTATGGGACTTAGTAATAAGCAAATTATAATGATTATATCAATTCTTATACGAACATTTTTAGTAATATTTACTGCTTGTGTATATAGTAAAAATATATTATTATATTTACTAATGATAGCTATTTCATCTATAATATTTGCAATACTTAATTATAAAAAGGCAATTTTAGAAATAGTAAGTACAGTAGCACAAATTATTGCGCTATATTTAATAAATATACTAACAAGTTATATGATAGAGGAAAGCAATGACCCATATGTACTTGTAATAAAAATATGTTTAATCGTATTTTTAATAGTATATGCAACATATTTCTTCTTAAAGAATTTTGAAGATATTATTACAAACCATAAAAGGAGAACGGTTGATGAAAGAAGAGAAAGAAAATCAAAAGATAAAAGAAGAGAAAATAGATTTGAAAGAAACAAAGGAAAACAAAACAGATACAAAGGAATCAAAAGCCAAGAGAGCAGACGAAAAGAAGACGACAGTGAAGAAGAAAGCGACAACAAAGAAAACAACAACAAAGAAGACAACAGCGAAGAAGACAACAGTGAAGAAGACAACAGAGAGTAAGAAGGCAGATGCTAAACTGGACGATGAGGAAACTAAAGAAACAGATTCTAAATTAGAAAAAGAAGAAACTAAAGAAACAGATTCTAAACTAGCGAAAGAAGAAACTAAAAAAGTGGATTCAAAAGAAGAGCAAGCAGAAGTTAAGCCAAAGCTGGCAAAATCAACTAAGAAAAGTGATTCAGAAGAAATTCCAGAAGAGAATGCAGAGGAAAAAACGACAATAAAAATGGAGCCAGAGGAAGTAGAGAAAGGCGAGATTTCTGTGAAACAAAAGAAAAAAACGAAAGAAAATAATGCCAAACTAGAAGCAAGTATTGCAAAATTAAAAGGAAAGAAGAAAAAAGAAAAAGAGGAAATTTCTAATGAAGATACTTCTACAGTAGAAAAATTTGATGATAAAGAAGAAATTATCATTAATGAACCAGAAGAAAGTGAAGAAAGCAAAAAAAGAAAAGAACAACTAGAAAAAGAAGGAGAATTATTAGAAAAGAAGAAAAGAAGAAAAAATACAATAATTACAGTATCAATTGTTTCTGCATTAATAGTAATAATTATTATTGTATCAATAATAATTTCAAACTTAAACAGTACTAAAACTGAAAGCCATAATTTTTTCCAATGGTATTCTGGGCAAAAAGTAGAATACAAAGGGGAATTAACATTTACTAGGAAAGAGGGACTTACAGAGCTAAAAGCTACAGATAAGAAAGTAACATTAGACTCTACACCAGTGTATTATGCTGAAAAGGAAAATAAAGTTATATTTCCAGAAGATATGGCAATAGTATTTCCACATAATAATGGGATGATGTACAGAATAAACCATTTTTCAAATATTATAGAAGAAAATAGTGATGTTTATTTAGAAACAAATTTAGCAGTAGAAACAAACAAAACAAAATTAGACCAAGCATTTTTATATGATGGACAAGACTTATATTTCTTTTTAGAAAGAACTAATATAACAGTTAATGGAACAACATACGAAGTCTCACCATTGTCATATGCAATAGTAAGATATAAACAAAGCATAGAAATATATAATTATGAAAAAGACGAATATCAAGTAATAGATATACAAGATGGTCAAGAAGCAAAAGTTGTAACAGATACGTACACAATAAACATGAGCTTTGACTCATTACAAACAGCAGAAAAAGAGCAATTATTAATACGTGGCTTAAGCTATTTAAAACCATATACAGAAAACGGGATTTAAGGGATAATACTTAAAATCCCGTTTTTGGTTTTTATATTAGCAAGAAGTAATAGCCTGCAATACAACAAGGTTAAATGTCTTAGAATTTATATTTTGTGAGAAATATAAGGTATGTTTTTTCAGAATTTGTCGAAAAAGTAAGATGAAAAAAGATTGAAAAATGTAGTATAACATGATTAAATATAAATACTTAGGATATTACCTAAGAATATTATTAATCATGAAATTTATTCTAGATCTAATTAATTTTATATTATACGAAATTTTTTATTTGTGTTTGATATCAAAAAAATTTGAAACCGAAAAAATCCCCCATTTTTTATTAGAGTTTAAAGTTATATTAAAACTTGCACTTCGAGATTTTAAAAAGCTATATACAATTAGCAAAAAATAATATCGATATTATTTAATAGCGTCCACAATAATTACGTCTAAATTTATTTTTAAACAACGATTTAATTCTTAATAATTCAGTTCTTTATAAAATTCCAACATATAAAAAGGTAATATCTTAAGAAATAAATTAAATTTTACCATATAGTTGAACGAAAGATTAATATTTGGTAAAATAGAAGGAGGAAAATGATAAAAAATGTAGAGTTACAACTTACAAATGATTACATATTTAAAAGATTATTCAGCAAAAAAGGAAATGAAGATATACTAAAAGATTTGCTAGAAAGTATACTAGAAATAGCAATAGAAAAAGTAGAAGTAATGCAAGAAATAGAGCTAGAAAGAGTAGATATAAAGGATAAGTTAGGAATACTAGATATAAGAGCAATAATAAACGAGAATATAACAGTAGATATAGAAATGCAAATGGTTGATGAGAAGAACATGATAGAAAGAACGCTATTCTATTGGGCAGGACTATATTATACAGGATTAAAAAGAGGACAAGACTATAAATTAAATAATAAGGTAATAACAATAAACATACTAATGTATAACATATTTAAAAAAGAAAATTATCATACAATAGCAACCATAAGAGATAATGAAAATAACGAAAAAATAACAGATCGACTAGAAATACATTTTATAGAATTACCGAAATTTTTAAAAAGCAAAGAAAAAGGAAACAAAAAATTAAGGCAATGGTTAGAATTTATATGTAATAAAAGAAAGGGGGAGGTAGAAATGGCAGTAAAAGAAAATGAAAAAATAGCAAAAGCAAACCAAGAATGGGAATACTTAAGAGGAGATGAAGCAGAGAAAAGACTAGCATTCCTAAAAGAAAAATGGGAAAGAGATTGGAATAGTAATATGCATTATGCAGAAGAAACAGGAATGGAAAAGGGAATGAAAAAAGGAATGAAGGAAGGGAGAAAAGAAGGAGTAAAAGAAGGCAAAAAAGAAGTAGCAATAAAAATGTTACAAGAGAAAATAGATGAAGAAATAATATTAAAGGTAACAAACTTAAAGTCAGAAGAAATAGAAAAATTAAGAAATGAAGTAGAACATGAGATAAAACAATAGGAAAATGAAATGTTATAAAAATGTAAATAATGAACTGTAAAGTGGCTGTGCGTAAAGAGTACAGCCTTTTTTGTGTACTAGGATAAGGACGACAATATTTACAATATGAGATAAATTATATAAGATAGAATAAAGTGAAAAGAGAGATTTAATAAGAAAAAATCTGAATATTCCCATTTTAAAATTATTCGGATTTTAGAACTAAAAGTAAACAGTAAAAGCGAGGGTAAAGAAATGCAAAACGAAGCGAACCGTGTAAGCCTTGGCGCTGTACACACACACACACACACACAC
>USAE01000036.1 GCA_900552655.1 uncultured Clostridium sp. | reverse complement strand
CTGGAATAGTGGTATGCACTCTGCAGAAGAAGCTGGGATAGAAAAAGGAATGAAAGAAGGACTTGAAAAAGGAAAAAAAGAAGGAGAAAAAATAGGAAGAGAGATTGGTGAAAAGTCAAAAGCAGAAAATGTCGCAATAAAAATGCTACAAAAGGAAATGGATGAAGTGATAATAGCAGAAGTAACAAATTTAACTTTAGAAGAAATAGAAAAAATAAAAGAAAGACTAAAAAGGAAATAGAAAAATAAAATGTTATAAAAATGTAAACAATAAAGTATAAGAAGACTGTGCGTAGAATGTACAGCCTTTTTTTTATTTTAGCAAGCTTTACAAAATTAATTATAAAATTTAATATATAATAAATGGTTCGAAAAAGAACTACACACACAACACACACTTAATTTAATAATAGTACAGAGTGGTAGACACACACACTACTACTCTATCTGTTATTGTTAAAAAACAAATAGCAGGAGGAAAAAGAAAATGGCCAAATTTGTCTTTAGAAAAAAAGAGAATATGACCATTAGTAAACCTATGTACTTCGCCATAGGTTTATTAGTGGTGCTTTTCATTATATGGATAACATACTATATATTTTTAAGATATAGTCCAATAATGAATTTTAAATATGAGGGTTATGCAATAAGAGGAAAGAATATAACAGAAAATTTGCTTGGAACTGCCCAATCTGAAAAGGATAAAAATATAGACTTAGCAAAAATAGAAGAACAAGGGATGATATTTAAAAAGCTAGGTACATATTTTGCAGGAAATAAAGAAAAAACAGAAATAAATTTAAATTATCCAATATACATAAATAACAAAAATACAATATATAACTTAAACCAATATATAACATTAATAAGTAAGAATTTTGAAAAAGTAGCAGGATACCCAAATATAAGCATAACAAACGGAAAAGTATATAATGGAAATAACTTAGAAAGAACAGATGGAAAAGAATATATATTTGCGAAAACTAGTGAAGAAATATATATAAATTTAAAAGAAATAAAAATAAACACAACAGCAAATGAATATTTATTGCCAGTAAATAGCTTAATAGCTCTTGAAAAGAATGCAATAAAATACTATAAAGTACAAAATGATATTTTAGTATTTGGTGAAATAAAGGATATAGATTACAATTCACAAGTAATAATAAAAAATATTGAAAATAACGATTTAGATACAAATGCGCAAAATATTCAAGATGAACAAAACGTAAGCAACAAATATAGTTATGAAGAGTTATTAACACGTTTAGAAATAATAAAAAACGATGTAGAAAAAGAAGAAATACAAAAGGAAGATTCAACAAACAATAATGAGCCAAAAGAGGAAAAGCCTACAACACAAGAAAACGAAACAGCGCCAAACAACCAAGAAGAACAACAACCAGAAAACAACGAACAAGCAAACCAAAATACAGAATACATAAAACCAGAAGTAACAGTAGAAGACTTTAAAGCAGAAGTATATACAGCAAAAAGTAGTTTACATATAAAAGATCCAGCAGGAAGAATAGTAGAAGCACCAACATTTGAAATATATAAAAAAGGAAAAATATATTTAAGAAGAACATATACAAATTCAGGAGAAATAACAATAATAGGACTAGAAGCAGATACAGAATACGAAATAATAGGAAAATACATATATAAAAACGAAGAAAACAAAAAAATAGAAAATACATTTTATAAAGGAAAAATAAAAACAAAAGGATATGAAGCATTAGGAGCAATAACATTAGGTAAAGAAGAAGGAGAAATATATAATAATAAAGTCCAAATAAAAAATTTAAAAATAACATCAAATTTAAATGCAGAGGAAATAAAAGGGATAAATAAAATAGTAATAGTAGCAAATGGAATAAAAACAACATTAAAAAATGATAAGCTAAATATGTTATTACAAGGAAAAGAAGTAACAGTAGAAACATCAGAAGGATTACCTTCAAAAAGTAAGATAAATTACGAAATAAAAATTTATGATAAAAACGAAGTAGAACTAAAAGTAGAGAATAACAAAGGTGAAACAAGAACATCAATGCAAGAACCAACAGCAAGAGTAACAGTAAAAGAACAAGATATAGTAAGTGTAACATTAGCATTGCAGTTAACAAACAAAGATGAAGTTAAGCTAGAAAATTATAAATATGTAGTAAAAAGAGCAAATGGTCAAATAGCAAAAGAAGAGAAATTAGGAAAAAACGAAAATAAGATACATTTAAACGATTTAGAGTCAAACCAATATTATGAAATAAAAATATATGCAGATTATGACATAAATGATAACAAAGGAATACAAAGAAATAAGGAAATAGGTAAACTAGTATTTGCAACAAAACCATTATCAACATTAGGATCTGTGGAAATGCAAGTAGAAGCAAAAGAGATAAGTACAACATGGGCAGAAATTAAATATAAAATAGATAAAGATAGAACAGATGAGAGATTAGTGCAAATATTAAACAAAATCCAAATAGAAATAGTAGAAAAAAGCGTTTTAAACGAATCAGACAAAACATTAAATAATGGTAATCAAACAAAAGAAGTAGTTTCAAGCAAAGAAATAACAGGAGAAGAATTAGAAAAGCTAAAAGAAGGAGAAGAAATAGAAATAAAATATGACTTGTTAAATTCGAATACAACATACGAAATACAAATAACAAGTGAAGTAAAGCAAGGAACTACTCCAGAAGAGATACAAGTAACATATAATTATAAAGAATTTATAACATTAAGAAGCACAGCAAAAGTAGAAATTCAAAATAAATTTGTAACAGGTGAAATGATAGATTTTGACGTACGTATAGTGGACCAAGACAATGCAGTGCTAAACAACAAAATAAGAATGGAATTAAGAGATGAAAAGAAAAACTTAATAGATTTAACAGAAATAGAAACAAATAAAGATTATGTAAGAAAGACATATAATAAATTAGAAGAAAACAAAACATATAGCTTAAAATTTTATGCAGACGAATACAATGAAGGAAACACAGATGAAACATACAAAATAAATTATTTAATACACGAATTAGAAATAATAACAGAACCAGGAATAAGTGGTAATATAGGTTTAAAGAGTATGCTAAGAAAAACTACAGGAAAAAATTTAGTAGATGTAGAGTCTAAAATAAAATGGTATTCTTATTGTATGAACACAGCTACATTTTATGGAAAAAAATATGAAAAAGAGACAAATACATTAAACTTATATGCAGGTACTAAAAATAATAGTCAATTATACCTATATGACCTTAAAGACTATATAGGGCAAGAAGTTACAATCAGCTTTAAAGCAAGAACAGAACAAGAAGGAATGAAAGTAGGAATACAAAATAGTAAAGGAATGTATGATGAAAGAAATAGAACATATATAGATGTAACACAAGAATTTAAAGAGTACAAGCAAACACTTATTGTAAAAGATCCTGGATATGTTGGTTTTTATGTTCAAAATAAGTCAGAAGATGATAATACATCAATTTATATACAAGATTTACAAATAGAATTTGGAAACAAGAAAACATCATATGAACCATATAAATATGGAATAGAAAGTGAAGCAATAGTAAATTTAGAAGATAAAAGAAATGAAATAGTAACAAATGACTATTATATAAAAACATATGAAGATGGCGCAGAAATAAATAATATAAGGTATGAAGATATTCCAGAAAATAATAAATTAGAAAATGCTGTAAAAGAATTACAATTACAAGAAAACAAAAATTATAAAATAGAATTACAAGTAAAAATAAGGGATAGGAATTATACAATAGCAACATCAGAATTTAACACAAAAGAAGGCGAGATAAAAGGAATTACAACAGAAGAAGAATATAAAGAAATACAACCAGAGGGTAATTATATTGTGCTAAACAATTTAAACTTTACAAATAAAAGTGGATCACAAGACTATATGTTTAGTACGAATATAGAGTTTGAAGGAAATATTAATTACAATGGCTATGTAATTACAATGGATGCAGTAAACAAAAATAATACTTATACTAATGGAGGATTGTTTTATAAAATAGGAGAAAATGCTAAAATAAGTAATTTATATATAGAACTATATATGAATAATAAATTTTCAATTGATGGAAGAATACTATTTTATACTAATAAAGGAACAATAGAAAATTGCTTTATAAATCTTAAAGAAAGTAGCAAAGCAAAAAATATAAATTTTTATTTAGTAGGAAATTATAACCAAGGAACTATAAATAACCTTATAGTTAAACTAAGCGAAGATTTATATGTAGAAGATAATGGAAATATTATATATTCAAATAGTGGAACTATAAAAAATGGGTATTTATATGGTAAAAATATAAAATTAAGTTCTAGAACAGAAACTTTAGCTGAAAGTCCTTTTGTTAATACTAATGAAGGCTTTATTTATAACATGTATTCTACAATTAATCTAGACATAGAAGAAATAAAAGAAAACGATACATTTAGTAAACTGGTAGCAAATAACTATGGAGGTAAAGTAAAAAATGTTTATACAGTAGGCCTTGGAACAGGATATACAAAAAAATATAATGCAAATACAGGTAAGACACAAGGAAATGTAGAAAATAGCTATTATATAAATGATGAAATATTTGAAGGAAAAGCAGATACTAAAACAACAAGTAAAGCATTATATAACAGAGAATTCCAAAACCAAATATTAAATAGCGAAAATAGCTTCGAAATAGATAAAAATATAGAACAAGGTTATTATCCAATGCTTAAATTACCAGAATGTATGCCAAGGCAAGAATTTATAGAACTTCCAGAATTAACAGAAAAAGATTTACCAGATATAGTAACAAATAAGGTAATAGAACAAGAGAATAAAATAGCAAAAATAGAACTAGAAGTATATAACCCAGCGGGTGAAACAATAACAGATATTAAAATAAAAAACTTAACTACGAAAATTGTTTCACAAAATTATAGCAATGGAAAAAGTAAAGTTGTTATAGAAGTATATAACCCAATTGTATGTGTTTCTAATTATTCTATTTTAAGCATAACAACGAAAGGCGCAATGAATTTGCCATATACACGTACATACGAAGAAAATGAAAGAAATATAAAACTAGAATTATATAACGAAATTTGGACTATAGAAGACTGGCAAAATATGAAAAAGAATGCAAAAGAAAATTATAAATTAATGCAAGACTTAGACTTTAAAAATGCAAAAGAAAACTTATATACACAAATAACCATATATGGGATATTAGACGGAATGGGGCATACAATAAAAAATATAAATACAAAATGGTATTTATTTTATAATGCAGTAGATGGTGCAATTATAAGAAATATTAATATAGAAAACTATAGTGCAGTTTCAGATGCTTATTATTTTGGAATATTTTCTTTAAGCCAAAATGCATTATTAGAAAATATACATTGTAATAATATTAGCCTAAAAACAACTAAGAGTACACAGATAGGTGGATTAGTAGGCAACGCAAATCAAACAGTTCTTAAGAATATTACATTAAACAATGTAAAAATAGAAATGCAAGGAAGCAAAGATAACCTTACATATATTGGTGGAGTTATAGGACTTGCAAATGCAGACTTACAAAATGTAGCAGTAAACAATTTATATATTAATGATACAAATAGTGGATCAAAAAACATAGGTGGAATAATTGGAAGACAAAGTAGTATAAAATTTACAGTTGAAAACTGCTATGCTAAAGGTAAGATAGTTTCTAATTCAGGCTATATAGGCGGAATTGCAGGTAATGGACAAACAGTTGTTAAAAATTCATATGCATATGTAGACATTATAGGAAATGGTGAATATATTGGTGGAATAGTTGGCAATAATGAGCAAACAGGTAGAGAAATAAAAAATAACTTATATATTGGGAATATAGTAAATAAAAAAGAAACAGAGTTAACTAAATCTATAATTGGAAATAGTGATAAAACTAATGTAAACAACTATATTTATGAAAACAACAAAATAAATGGTAAGCTAGTCAAAACAGAAAAATCTTTAACAGAAAAACAATTAAAAAATAAGGATACATATATAAAAATGTTAAAATTTGATGATAATTTTAACTATGAAAATATAGAAAATGGAGTATTACCAAAGCTTAATAATGCAGAGCGCACAAACTTATTGCCAAACCAAGAAGATATAAAAATTCCTAATAATGATATATTTATAGAAGAAGTAAAAACTTTAAAAACAGATAACAACAATGTACAAATACAACTTATAATAAATAACCCAAATGAATATGAAATAAATGATATACAAATAGAAAATATGGAACATACAATTTTAGAAAATAGAACAGTTAATAAAAAAACATATTTAAAACTAAAAGGAACACCTACAAAATATTATGACTTTTATATTATAAAGGGGATAACCTATGCTATGGGAGAAGAAAATATTACAATAGAAGCATATGACATAATAAATGAAGCATTTTATAAAGAAATAGCAAAATACGAAGATTGGCAAAATATAGATAAAGAAAGCTATGAAAACTATAGGCTATTAACAGATCTAGATTTTGCTGGAAAGCAAGATGTAAATAATAGTTTAAAGATAAATAGACTAGTAACAGAGGGAGAAAAACATACTATAAAAAATATTACATTAGAAGCTAAAGATAGAAAATTAAGCGTTATAGAAGAAAACAAAAACTTAATAGAAAATGTAACCTTTGAAAATATAACAATAAAATCACCATATAGTTATTTGGGTGTAATATCTAACAATATGGGGGATATACAAAATGTTAATTTTAATAATATAAATATAGAAGCAGAAGAAAATATATACTTAGGCTGTATAGGTGTAAACAAAGGAAAAATACAAAATATTAAGTTAAATAATATAAATATTATAGGAAAAGAAAAAATTGGTGGATTCATAGGAGAAACAGAAGATACAATAATTGATAATATTGTAGGACAAGATATAACAGTAAAAGGAAAAACAAATAGTATTGGTGGAATTATAGGTTCAATACTGGCAAACAGAAGCACAACTACTAAGATGGGAACTATTACAAATATTAGAATAGAAAATTCAGAAATAACAGGCAATGGAACATATGCAGGTGCTATATATGGAGCGCAAAGTGGCAATTCTAGAATAAAAGAAAATTTAAGTAGTATTAGCTGTAAAGTAGTAGGAGTGAACCATGTAGGTGGAATAGCAGGATCCAGTGCTTACCAAACTGAAGGAATAAAGAATGTAAATGTTACAAATTCTCAAATAATAGGAGAAGGAGAAAATATAGGAGGAATATTCGGTTCAGGTGGAAATTTATCAAATGCTTATATAAGAAATTCGGAAATAATTGCAAATAATGTAAGTTCACAAAAAATAGGAGGAATGATAGGACAATTAAGTTGGAATATATTTAATAGTGGTATAATAAGAACAATAGTAACTACTAATGGTGACCAGGTAGGAGGAGTAACAGGAGTAGGGTCTAATATAATAAGAACATATTCATTAGATTCTACAGTTGTTGGTAAAAATAATGTAGGAGCAATTACAGGAAGTAGTAACTTTGGAAATATGCAATATGTTTATACAAATTCTGATGTTACAGGAAGTGGAAAAGCAGTAGGAGGTTTTATAGGATATTTAGACAACTCACAAATGACTAATATAAGTAATGTTACATATATTAACAATAGCTATTATGCAGGTGGAACTATTACAGGAAAAGAAAATGTAGGAGGAGCAGTAGGAGAAATAGCAAAAACAATATATGATGAAGACGGTAAACAAAGATATTATTCTAATTATGTAGAAGCAAATTTAGTAAGTGAAGATAAAGAAAAAGTATCTCTTGGAATAGGAAATATGAAAGAAGAGAATCCAAAATTTATAAATAACCATTATTATAAATATTCAAAAATAAATGGAGAATATCCAAATGAAAAAACGGAACCATATATTCCACAAGAAAATTATTTAGTAGAAGAGGAATTAAATAAGAAAGAAACATATACAAATAAAATAAAGTGGGCGAATAATGGCTATTATAATTATCAAATACTAAACGAAAACAAATATCCACTATTACAAGTAAACAATCAAATTTTAGATTATCAAGAAGGAATAGAAATTCCTACAGATCCAACAAATAGTATAAATGAAGAGCTAGAATACGAATTTACTTACCAAGACAAAAAAATAAAAACATATAAAACTCATAGCGAAATTTACGATAAAGAAGGCAATAGTGTAAAAAGAAAGAGCAAAATATATGTAAAAGATGGAAAATTATATTTATTAGATAGTAATATGCCAATTGTTCCAAAAAATTTTATTTTCGACACATATAATGAAAAAGAATACGAAACAGTTTTAGGTACAGATGGAAAAATGTATGACTTAAAAGAAAGTTTAACATATCCAGAAAACTTTAAAAACGAAGGAATTAAAGAGATAGGAAACAATTTAGATACAGACAAAAAAGAAATAGAAGTATTATATAAAAATGGTGATAAAATTAAATTTAATTATCAAACTGGAGAAGTAATTTATAGGCAAAAACTAGAAGAAAATAAGACTAATTTATTTGATTATATAGAAGATAAGCTAACTCCAAAAGAAGATACAATATTATCAAATAAAAAAGGTTACGAAGAAACAAAAGAGCTTATGAATAAATTAGAAGAAATGCCAGTAGAAGAAGCTAAAAATGAAGCAACACAAAATTTAGAAAAAGATGATACAGAAGATAATTCTTCAAATTATATAACAGCATATAACAAAGAAAAACATAAATACGAAATATATAGTGAAGAAGAATTACTAAATACTTCTAAGCAAACAGTTTTAACAGAAAATGAAAAGATAGAAAAAGATAATTTATCTAATTTATATTCTGCACAAATTTCTAAAAATGTATCAAGAAAAGGAAAAGCTGTAATATATGTAATTATTTTTGCAGTAATAATAATATTAGTTATATTATTAAAGAAAAAACGTGAATAAAGATTTTATTCATATAAATATGTAAGAAAAATACTTTTACTAAATTACAATATTTTAGATAAAAAATATATTAAGATAAAGAAACGGTTTTAAACTTATTTAAAACCGTTTTTGTATACTAAGAGAATATTAATTTGACAGGGTAAAATTAATATAATAGAATATTAAGAAATTATAAAGAAAGGGGAGTATGACCAGAAGATCATACATAGTAAAAATGAACGTAGAAGAAATTTTAAATGCAACAAGAGGAAAATTATTAATAGGAAATTTAAAAGAAAATTGTGAAAATTTTTGCACAGATACTAGAAAGATTCTAGAAAATGATGTGTACGTAGGTTTAAAAGGGGAAAATTTTAATGGAAACGAGTATTACGAAGAAGCTTTAAGAAAAGGAGCTAAAGTAGCAATAGTTTCTGGAATAGAAATACCTAAAGAAAAATTAGAACAATACAAAGACAAAACTATAATAGAGGTAGACGATTCATTAATAGCTTTTGGAAAAATAGCCGAATACAAAAGAAGTTTATACAATATTCCAGTTATACAAGTAACAGGTAGTGTGGGAAAAACAAGTACGAGAGATATAATTGCAAATGTAGTTCGTACAAAATATAAAACATTACAAACAGAAGGAAACTTAAATAACCATATAGGTCTTCCAACTACACTTTTAAAATTAAAGGATCATGAAGCGCTTGTTGTAGAAAGTGGAATGAACCATTTAGGAGAAATAAGTTATTTAGGAGAAATTACAAAACCAACGATTGCAGTTATTACAAATGTAGGAACAGCGCATATAGGTTTACTTGGTTCTAGAGAAAACATATTAAAGGCAAAATTAGAAATATTAGAAAATCTAAAGCCAGGAGGAACTATTGTAATAAATAATGATAATGATATGCTAAATAAATGGGCTAAAGAAGACAAATTATACAAAAAATATACTTTTGGAATAGACGAAGAGTCAGATGTTATGGCATATAACATTAAAATAGGAAATAAATCTTCTACATATAATGTAAAAATAAATAATGAAGAATACACAGTAAATGTACCAGTAAGTGGAAAACATTTTGTGTATAATAGCTTATGCGCAATAGCAATAGGAAATTTATTAGGAATATCCCCAGAAAATATTATTAAAGGAATAGAAACGTTTTCTTTAACAAAAAATAGAATGGAAGTTGTAAAAGTTAAAGATAATGTAACAGTTATAAATGATGCTTATAATGCAAGCTATGATTCTATGAAGCCAGCAATAGAGTATTTAAAAGAATTGCCTGCAAAAAGAAAAATAGCAGTATTAGGAGATATGTTCGAATTAGGTGAATTTTCGGAAGAGATTCATAGAAAAGTAGGAATAGAAGTAGTTACACATAAAATAGATATATTAGTAACAGTAGGAAAACTAGCAAAATACATAGCAGAAGAGGCAAAATACTTAAGAATGCCAGAAAAAAATATAATATCATTAGAAACAACAGAAGAAGCCTCAGAATACTTAAACAAAATACTACAAAAAGACGATGCGGTCTTATTAAAAGCAGCACACGGAATGCGCTTTTCAGAAATTTTAAAATCAATAAGTAAGTAAAAAAATTAGAACTAGGAACAGTCTTTAAAATTTTACTTTAATTTATATAATCATAAAAAGATTAAAACAATACTAGTATGCTTTAATACAAAAATAAAAAAGCCATTAGTTATTTTGTTCTAACTTAGGTTTATAGGTGAAACCGTATAAAAACCTAAATATATTACATAAGGAGAGCATAAATGATATGCTAAAGATAGGAGTTATATTTGGAGGAAAATCTAACGAACATTCTATATCTGTTGTATCTGGATGTTCTATAGTAAAAAATTTAAATAAGTTAAAATATGAAATATCAGCAATATATATAGACAAAAGTGGAAATTGGTACGAAGTTTTAGATGATATACCAAATATGCAAAATTACAAATTGGGTGCAGAGCCAATAAATTTAAGGAACATAGAAAATATAATAGAATATTTAAAGCAACTTGACGCAATATTTTCGGTATTACGTGGGAAAGATGAAGGTGATGGATCTATACAAGGTTTATTAAATTTTGTAGAGATCCCATATGTTGGATGTAATGTTTTAACATCAAGTATTACTAAGGACAAAGTATATATGAAAACGATTTTATCACAAGCAGATATAGCACAACCTAAATATTTTTTCATAAAAAATACCGATAATGGAATTGTGAGTGTAGATAATAAATTTAATGAAAAAGAAGTATCTTTAAATGAGTTATGCGAGCTAGTATATGACAAATTAAAATATCCTGTATTCATAAAACCTGCTAATTCTGGAGCATCAATTGGGGTAAACAAGGCAGAGAATTCGTCAGAACTAAAAAAATATATAGAAAGTGCATTTTTTTACGATAATAAGATAATTCTAGAAAAAGAAATAAAAGGAAGAGAAATACAAATATCTATTTTAGAAGATGATGGAATTATTACATCTGATATAGGTGAAGTAGATACAAATTCAGGTTTTTATAGCTATAAGTCTAAATACCAAAACCAAGAAACTAAAACACTAATACCTTTAAATTTGTTGGGAACAAGGCAAGAAGAAGAACTAAAAAATATTGCAATTAAAGTTTTTAAAGCTGTAGGAGCTAAAGGATTTGCTAGAGTAGACTTTTTTATAGAAGATGGAACAAACGACATATATGTAAATGGAATTAGTGCCATTCCAAATATTACAGAAGATAGCATGTATGTTAAATTATTTGACGGAATTGGAATAGAATATAAAGAACTTTTAGACAAGCTTATAAATTCTGCAATAGCAAAAGACTAATAAAAAAATAGCAAAACTTATATAAAGCAAGATGCTGGCAAAAGAGGTGAAACATGGAATATAAAAATATAGAAAGAGATGTAGAAGAAATATTATCTGAATTTAGATTTACCCATTCATTGGGTGTTGTAAAAAAAGCAGTGGAGCTTGCAAAACAATATGGGGAAGATGAAGAAATAGTAAAAAAAGTAGCTATTGCACATGATATTGCAAAAGAAATGAAAAATGAAGAATTAATAAAATATGCTAACGAAAACA
Organism: uncultured Clostridium sp.; assembly: GCA_900552655.1. Classification (GTDB taxonomy): domain Bacteria; phylum Bacillota; class Clostridia; order TANB77; family CAG-508; genus Merdicola. The sequence goes on along the minus strand of USAE01000036.1, from coordinate 4,523 downwards.
AAATAGAAATAGACGAAGTAGAAAAAATAAATCCTTCTTTGTTACATGGAAAAGTAGGAGCAGACATTGTAGCTAAAAAATATAATTTTACAGAAGATATGAAAAATGCGATAAAATGGCATACTACAGGTAGAGAAAATATGACTATGCTAGAAAAAATTATTTATGTAGCAGACAAAACAGAGGAAAATAGGAAGGATACTAAATTCAATTTAGAAAAAAGTAGAGAACTTTCTAAAAAAGATATAAATGAAACTGTTTTATTTTTAATGGATGAATTTATAGAATATAATATAAAGATTGGAAGAGTTCTTCATTTAGAAACAATAAAGGCAAGAAACTATTTACTATTAAAAAAATAAATAAAACTATTTAAAAATGCAATTACATATGATATAATGTTTGCACCATGAATATGGAGGATGTTAAATGATTTTCAAAGATTATTACAAAATATTAAATTTAGAATCTAGTAAGATAACTCCTCAAGAACTGAAAATAGCATACAGGGAATCTGCAAAAAAATATCATCCAGACATAAATATAAATGATGAATTTGCAGAAGAACGTTTTAAAGATATAAACGAAGCATACAGGGTGTTATCAAATTCTACTTCTAAAAGAAAATATGACAGAATATGGAATAACAACGTGGGAAAAAAGAAGAAGTATGAAGAAAGCCAAAGGAAAAATGGCTCAAAATTTTCCGAATTTTTCACAATGTTTTTTGGAAATATTGTTGGTGAGGAAGAAAAAACTGACGATAAAGTAAAGAAAAAAATTCCTATAAGAGGAGAGAATGTAGAAACAGAAATAAATATGTCAATAGAAGAAACATATTATGGAACAGAAAAGAAAATTTCTCTTAGGACTCTAAAAGGAAAAATGAAAACTTTTGTAGTAAAAGTCCCAGCAGGTATTAGGAATCAAGAAAAAATAAGATTGATTGGCCAGGGAAAAGCTGGAGTAAATGGTGGTAAAAACGGAGATTTATTTATAAAAGTAAATATTCAAAATAGCCAAAGGTTTAAATTAGAAGGAATAGATTTATACACAGACCTACGATTAACCCCATGGGAAGCTGCTCTAGGCACAAGGGCAACCATATCTACTATAGACGATACTGCCTCTGTCTATGTACCAAAAGGAATTGAAAGTGGCGAAAAAGTCAGAATTCAAGGAAAAGGGTATAAAGATGGTAAAGGTGGTAGAGGAGACCTAATAGCCGAAGTAAAAATAATAGTACCAAAAGAACTAACAAACGAGGAAGAAAAGTTATATAAAGAATTAGAACAAATTTCTAACTTTAATCCAAGAAGAAGAGCAAATTAACATAAAAACTTTAAATGATTGACAAAAAATTACAAATTAGGTATAATTAAGCATAGTAGTGTTACAAAAGACAAACTATGTATATAGAAATTCGTGAATAGTGGGGTGTATAATATGTACAGTTGGGAAGGAAAACATTTTAGTATAATGGATCCAAATAACGTAAGTACAGTAGTGTATCAAATAAATGAAACATTAAAAGAAGATTTAAAAAATTCACCAAAATATACAGTAACAAGATTAGATTATACAGAAGAAATGTTTGGCGACAAGAAGAAAAAAACTTTTTATGTCGACGATCCTTCAGACAATAAAGACGAACTTGTTATACTATCATTTGGTAAAGACAGAGTAGTAATTAATATGGCAATATTGCAAGGCGATAAAATAACAATATCTAAAAAGCCTACGCCATTAAAATTTAATACTCTTTATTCAGATACCGAAAAAGAATATAAAGAATTTAAGTATACACCAAGTTTTAAAAGACAAATTTCAATCATAGACCCAGAAACCACAGAAGAAGTAAAGCCTATGGTATATTTTGACGAAGAGGCTAAAGAAATTAGAGGTAAATGTAAGCTAAAAGCAAATAAACCTTATTTTGCTTTCGAAATAAAAGATAAAAAAGATTAAAGGAGAGGGGAGTTCTAATGGACACAACAGATAGTTTATCTGAAAAATCTTGTAATTCACTAGTATTTGAAGACAATGTAAAAGCTATAACTTTTGCATGTTTTACAACAGAGGAAGTAAAGGATTTTCCGCTATTATTAGGAGAAGTAGAAACTCATAAAGTTATAACATCAGGAAATAGGGAAGAAGCCAAAGAAATTGCAAAAAATGCAGAAAAATTACGTGAGCAAGGTGTACGTGTAACAACTACAGCTGTTGCAGAAAAAAGAAAAGCAAAAGGAAGAAAAGTAGTAGAAACAAAAACAACAGCTACTAAGACAAAAAATGAAGACACTGCAAGATAATGTACTAAAGATAGGGATGAAGTAAATGAATTATAAATTACAAAGTATGTTACAAAATGCTAGAAAAAAATTAATAGTATTCGCAATATTATGGTTAGTAATTATAATCTTAGGAATTGCTCCATTTTCAGCATCTCTTACAGATGCTATGCAAACTGGAGCTTTTAGTTTCGAAATTTTTTTGGAACACCTAGGAATGTATATAACTAGCCCTTTTTCTAGTTTCGGATTAATATTTACAGAAAATTATATAGGAACATTTGCATCTAGCACTTTATATTTTTCACTATTCTATTTAGCAGCAATGCTTGTAGGTTTATTAAAAGCTAGACCTAAAAATGAATATACCGATATAGAGCATGGTTCAAGTGGTTGGGCAGAAAATGGTGAACAATATAAGGTACTAAGCAAAAAAAATGGAATTATATTAGCAGAAGACAACTATTTACCATTAAATAAAATGGGAAATATAAATGTTTTAGTTGTTGGACGGTTCAGGTTCTGGTAAATCTGCTTCATATTCTATACCAAATGCACACCAATGTTTAGGTTCTTACATATTTACAGATCCAAAAGGAGAATTATATGACAGAACAGCAGGATTTTTAAGATCTAAAGGGTATAAAGTTAGAGTTTTGAACTTAGTTAATCCAGAATGTAGTGATGGTTACAACCCATTAGCACATATAAGAAATGAAATAGATGTAGACATTATTGCAAACACTATAGTTAAAGGCCAAAGTGGAGAAAAAGCTTCAGACCCATTCTGGGACGATATGGCAGAAATCTTACTAAAATCTTTAATTTGGTATTTAATATCTACAAGACCACCAGAAGAGCAAAACTTAGCTAGTTGTGCAGAACTAGTTAGAGCTGCAAACGATAGTGGCGGAACAAGCTTGTTAGGAGATTTAATTAACGAATTAGATTATACACATCCTGCAAGGAAAAACTATAAATCAATCGAAATAGCACCAGAAAAAACAAGAGGTTCTATTTTAAGTACATTGCAATCAAGATTAGGTAAATTTGATAGTAAAGACATAGCAGACCTAACATCTTCAGATACTATAAACTTTGAAGAAATTGGCCAAGAAAAAACAGCTGTATATGTTGTTTCTTCAGACACACATACAACATATAATTTCTTACTTACAATTTTCTTCTCACAAATGATACAACAATTATATGACTATGCAGACAAAGCTGGTGGAAAGCTACCAGAAAAAACATTCTTTATACTAGACGAGTTTGCAAACATAGGTCAAATACCAGACTTCGATAAGAAAATATCTACATCAAGAAGTAGGGGAATATCATTTAGTGTTATATTACAAAACTTAGACCAATTAGAAGCAGTTTATGAAAAATCTTACGAAACTATAATTGGTAACTGTGATACCCATGTATTCTTAGGAAGTAACTCTACTAAAACATTAGAGTATTTTTCTAAAGCATTGGGTGAAAAGACAATTACAAGAGATAGTCATTCAACAAACCGTGATAAAGGTGGTTGGAAATCTGGTTCTAGTGATTCTGACCAAATTATGGGAAGAGCATTACTTACACCGGACGAATTAAGACGATTCGACAATGATATGTGTATTATATTTGTTAAAGGTGTAAGACCAATTAAAGCAAATAAATTCTATTATTTTAGAAAGCCAATGGGAAGAGAGATGGCTAGACTAGAAATAAGCCATAATGATGCAGAAGTAGGAGAAAGAGGAGAATGGAGAATATTTAACCCAGCAAATCCTTATTCAGAAAGTACAAATATTCAAGCGCAAGATTTAAAAGTAGAATCATTAGATGATTTATTTGCAGATGAAGAGCCAGCCTCTAAAAATACACAAGAAAAAGTAACAACATCAAATACGAATAACAATGCTTTTAGTAATATAGAAAGTATTCCAAAAAAAGAAGCAAAACCAATGGAAATACCATTAGAAGACAATAATGAGGAAGTAAACAATATAGATCTAGAAAAAGCATTAGAGGCAAAATTCGACGAATTATTTGGAGCAGATGACGATTAAGATTACTTTTAACGGGATTGGGTGATGGTCCTTAAAATCCAAGTTTAAATTATATAGATAAATTATAAAAAAGAATAGCTTGTGCTATTCTTTTTTAAATGCAAGATATTGGAGAATAATAATCTTGTATAAAGAGTCGAAATATAGTATAATATATGTGCATTTTATACAA
>USAE01000035.1 GCA_900552655.1 uncultured Clostridium sp. | reverse complement strand
TGAAAGTTCATTTGGATAATAATTTTCTTTCCCGTTAAGCTCAACCATATCTATAATATTTTTTATTTTCTCATCATAATTTTTTTCTTTTTTCATTTTATCCTCCATAGAATTATTTATACATAATATCTATGTAATAAAATGAATTTTAGAACTAACTATCTAATGTTTTAGTGGAAACTTTACCATAATTTCCACCACCACCTGCTTCTATAAGTAGTTTTCCTTTTCTAGATTCATCTATAATTTTGGCAAGTTTACTTCCTACAACTGCTTCTATATCATCAAATGATAATTTATGTAATATGTTCATTTCTGTTCCAAAATTATTTAATAGTTTATCTATTGTTTTATTCCCCAAACCAGGAACAAATCCTAAAGGTGTTTGGTATATGTATTCTGGCCTAAACTCTGGGCTTTTTGAATCCTCTTTATCTTTTATTAGTTCTATTCTGTCAAAAACACCAAATGTAACTTTATTACTTCCACAATATGGGCATTCTTCTACAGGTTCTTTAGTTTGAATTGTAGAATTACAAGCATCACAATAGGTTCTATGGTATTTACCAAGTTTTGGGTCTAAACCATAATTAGAAATAATTTTTCTTCCATCTTCGTTTTTTAGTGCTTTAACAAGTTCTTTAAAAGATATGTCTTCCATTTGGACTTTATTATATTCTCTTGCTATTTTTGGCAATGAATGTGCATCAGAATTTGTAAGGAATGTTTTATCTTCTAATTCTGATATCATATCTGCTAAGTATGTATCAGAACTTAAGCCTAATTCAACTGCAAAAACTTTCTCGTATTTTTCTTTAAATATATCTTTTAGTCTATCTGTACAATTTCCATAATAACTTTTAAATGGTGTAAAAATATGTGCTGGTATTAATATACCATTATGCTTTTCTACTATATCTATTAGCTCATAACCAGATAGGTCTGATCTTTGTGTACTTAAAGTTATATTCTTTATATGATTTTTCATTTCTTCTGAATATGCTTTTATATCTTTTAAATGAGGAAAATAGCATAAGTTATGTGCAGAACCTTTTTTACCATTTCTACCTATTTCAGAAGTTTCTGTTTCACTTCCTAGTATTATGCAAACTTTATCTTTATATATAATTCCTCCGTCTTCTAATTCGTATGCATCACCTGTTTTTAAAAATTCTTCTATATCTGCAATTACATATGGAGATGCACAGTCTATAATTCCTACAATATTTATTCCTTTTCTTTCTTCACATTCTTTTGCAATATTTGCAAAATTTAAACTTCTTGCTGCTGTTATTTTTATTGGTTTGTTATTTTCTGCTCTACCTATATGTACATGCAAATCTGCAAAAAATTCATTCATTTTTTAGTCCTCCCCACTTATATTTAGCAAGTCAGAAAATTTATGTTCTTCGTCTATTTGTCTTGCTAATTCATGTTTTATTCTTCTATCTGCATTTATTTCTTGTTTATTATCTCTTATTCCATTTTTATTAACTTCTAGTTTTTTGCCTTCTATATATAATTTCTTTGCTGTAGTCCTATAATCTATAGCTGCATTAATTCCTTTTGCTATATTATATTTTGGAAGTGTATTTATTTTTGTTTGCCATCTTGTTATTATCTTGCTCTTATCTAACCCAAGAGTTTCTAAATTTTCGAGTTCCATAACAAATTCTTTAAAGTCTTGTAAATATATATTGTCTAAATCTTTTAAATTTTCGTTTTCTAAAACAAATAAAGCCTCTGTTGGGTTAAAAGCTCTTCTGTCATCTCTATCTAAAAGCATACCAAAATTATCTATTAATTCTAATATATCCCCTTCTTTATCTCTTGGCATAATATTTGCAATTCTATTAGCTTGCTCACAAATTCTACAGAATCTTTCGTCAAAGCCTAATTCTTCTAAATATGTTGCACTTTCGTGTAAATATGTTTTTCTTTTTTCTTCTGTAAATGCAATTATACTTTTTTTACACGCATAAACCAAACATGCTGTTAAAACTAAGTTATTGTCTACATCTGGCTTAGAATGTTCTAAAAACATTCTACATATTTCTGCTTTAAATATTACTGTATTGTCAAAAAAGCAATCGTGTTTCTTTTTAAAATATAACAATATCTTCATTTTTTCAGATAATTTTCTTTCATTTAATAACATGTCTGCAAAACTTTCATTATACATACTCATTACTCCTCTTTTATGACATTTTTGTTAATTATATGTCATTGTTGTTTTCATTTCAATAAAATAACTGAAATGTAATATTTTTGTAACAGAGTTAAAATCGGGATTCGAGTACGGTCCTTAAAATCCCGATTTTTATCTTTTTTTATAATAATCAAGCATAAAGACATGGTATTGTAACCAATAAAAAAACCGACTTTATTAGTCGGTTTTTTTATTATATTTTTATATCTTCTATTTGTTTTTCTATATCTTTTATATCACCTTTGTTATGTATTACATAGTCTGAATTTTCTATGTAATAATCGTTTGTATTTTGCATATTTAACCTTTTTTCTGCTTCACTTTCTTTTATATTATCCCTTTTCATAATTCTTTCTATCTGTATATTTTTTTCTGCTATTACAGCTATTACAAAATCACAAACTTGGTCTAAATTACTTTCGAATAATAATGGCGCATTTACAACAATTATTTTTTTCTTTATTTTATTTATTCTCTTTTTTATTTCATCTACAACATAAATAAAAGTAAGCTTATTTAATTCTTCTCTTTTTTTGTCGTCTTCATATATTATACTTGCTAATTTTTTTCTATTTAATTTTCCTTGTCTATCTACTATTCCGGAACCAAAACTTTCTACTATAGAATTAAAATACATTGTTCCTTTTTTAGATAATTCTTTTGCTATCTTATCTGCATCTACTATTTCTGCTTCATATTTATTTTCTAGAATTTCGCATAATGTATCTTTTCCTGCTCCAGAACTTCCTGTTACTCCTATTATTTTCATACGCCTACCTCCCACGTTATTATTATACCATGTTTTGCATAAATAAACAATATTTAGGGTAAACATAACATATTAATTTTATATATTCTTCTTTACATTTTTTAGGTATATCTATTCCAGTTTTTAATTGACTTTCTAATACTTTTCCCCATTTTATTCTATCTTTATATAATGTTGATTTTTTTAGTTTATCTATTACTGGGTTAATGTCATATTTAATTTTGTATTCTTCAATCTTTTCCATTTCATTGGTTATTTCTAAAGTAGAAAATTGTGCTCCAATTACGCCCATATCTGTTGATATTCCAATAGAACCAGGATTTATATACGTTATACCTTCTTTTCTAAAATTAAATTGTTTATGTGCATGACCAAATATTTTATATTTACAATTCTTTATATTTTCTGTGTTTAATTGATGTGAAACATATATTTTATTTTCGTTTCCTATATCTATTTCTAACGTTTCTGGTAAGTTTTCCAACCATTCTAAATCTTCCTTTGTTAGCAAATTATATGTACACATAACATTACTTCGTTTTCTTACATTTATATTTTCCAAATTTTTGTCTTTATTAAAATTGCATATATATTCTTCTCTATTTCCACGAATAATATGACATTTAAAGTTTTTTTCACATTCCTTTATTAGTTTTAATACATCATGTGGTTCTGGAAAATCTGTTATATAATCACCACAAAATATAATTTCGTCAATGTTTAATTTTTCTATTTTCTTTATTTAAGCACTCTACAAATGCTGTATAGTTACCATGTATATCGCTAATTATTGCATATTTCATCTTGTTCGCCCCTAGTTATTCTAAAGTTCTTTTATAGCATTCCTTGCTAGCTCGTCGCATCTATTATTGTATTCGTTGTCACTATGGCCTTTTACTTTTATAAATTCCACACTATGTTTTTGTGTAAGTTCGTATAGTTCTTCCCACAACTCTCTATTTTTTACTGGTTCTTTAGAAGCGTTCTTCCACCCATTTTTTCTCCAGTTAAATATCCAACCTTGTTTAAAGCAGTTAACCACATATGCGCTATCACTATATAATTTAACACTGCATGGATATTTTAAATTTTTTAAAGCTTCTATAACTGCTGTTACTTCCATTTCGTTGTTAGTTGTATTCTTTTTTCCTCCAGATATTTCTTTTTTATTTCCTTTGTACATAAGAACTGCTCCCCATCCACCTGGACCTGGATTTCCAGAACAAGCACCATCTGTATATATTGTTATTTCTTCCATATTTATCTCCTATATTTGTAATTTTTACCATTTTATGATATTATATCAATAATTTGTTTATACTACAATATAAGGAGATATAAATATGTCAAAAGTTTTAGGAATTATTGCTGAATATAATCCATTTCATAATGGTCATCTTTTACATTTAGAAAAGTCTAAAAAAATATGTGATGCACAATATAGTGTTTGTGTTATGAGTGGTAATTTTGTTCAAAGAGGAAATACTTCTATTGTAAATAAGTGGATTAGGGCCGAAATGGCTTTAAAAAGTGGAGTTGATTTAGTTCTAGAGCTTCCTACAGTATATTCTATTTCTAGTGCTGAAAATTTTGCTGAAGGAGCTATAAAACTTTTAAATTCTTTAAAAATTGTAGATACAATTTCTTTTGGTTCGGAAAATTCAGATATAAATGTTTTAAATAGAATTTCTTCTGTTTTACATGAAGAGCCTAAACAATATTTGGAATTTTTAAATTCAGAATCAAAGAAAGGCTTATCTTTTCCTAAAGCTAGAGAAAATGCTATATTGTTATATTTAAACGATAAAAAATATTTAAATATTCTAAATCAACCTAATAACACTCTTGCTATAGAATATTTAAAAGCTTTAAAAAAATACAAATCTCATATTTCTCCTATTTCTGTAAAACGCGAAAAAGTTTTTTATAATAGCAATTGTATTGTTGACGAATATGCAAGCGCTACAGCCATTAGAAATATGATTATTAACGAACAATTTAATGATATAAGAAAAGTTGTTCCTGCCTCTTCTTACAATTTATTAATGAATGAAATTGAAGAAGGCCATTTGGTTATTGATATTTCTAAGTTTGAAAAAGAAATTTTATATGCAATTAGGAGATTATCTGCAGATGATATAAAGAATTTTCCAGAAGTAACAGAAGGTCTAGAAAATGCTATAAAAAATGCAAGTAATTCTTGTAATAATTTATCTGAATTAATTAATATGATAAAGTCTAAAAGGTACACTCATACACGTATTCAGCGAATATTATTATATATTTTATTAAATATAACAAAAAAGGATATGTACCTTTCTCGTAAAAATATTCCATATGCTAGAATTCTTGGTTATTCTCCACAAGGGAAAGAACTTATTTCTGAAATTTATAAGGCTAACCCTAAAATTACTTTAATAACTTCTGTTAAAAATTTTTTAGATTCTTCTAATAATAAAACTTATAAATATATGTTGAATAAAGATATATTAGCAACAAATATTTATACTTTAGCTTATAGCAATAATTCTACTGCTAATTTAGATTATACTAAGAAAATTGTTACTTTATAATTTGTTTAAACGCTATTTTTACTTATTTTGTGTAAGTTTTAAATAGCGTTTTTTTATTCTATTTGCTTTTAATTGTATACTTTTGTCGCAATTTTTCGTTTTATTCATATAATGTTATAAAAGGAGGAATAAAATATGTTCAGAAGATATCCAAAATGTTATTGTATGAACAATAGCAGAGAAAATTCTACAGATATGTTAGAAACTAAATGTGATTCTGTTAGTTCTTATGTAGAAGATAATTATAATAGTTGTTCTTGTGGTTTTGATGAAGAAGCTAATGTTTTTCCAGATAACCCAATGCTTGGTCAAAGTTATGTTCCAATCCAATATATTGATAAAACATTTAAACCTTGTATTGGTCTAAAAATGGGAACTATTTTCCCTGAATTAGTTAGTCCTTATTCACCATGCCAATCTATGCAACAAATTAATTATATAGAATCTAGAAATGAAATTGGAAAGGGGTGTAATAAATGTTAAATGAAAATATGGAATGCACTTGTAAGTGCGAATGTAAACCAACTAATAACTGCGCTTTACAAGGTGAATTATTACAAAAAATAAGATGTTATGCTTTTGCTGTAAATGATATTGCATTATATTTAGACACTCATCCTACTGATTCTAAAGCATTGTGTTTACACAGAAAATATTGCCAAGAATTAAAAGATTTAGAAGATAAATATCAACGAGTGTATGGTCCTTTAACTATTAATTACCCTTGTAATAAATGGAGATGGCTTGAGGAACCTTGGCATTCGTTTATTTTGGGATTTTCTATAATGCACAAAAAAAATAATCTCCATGTTCAATTAATGGAGATTATTTTTTTATTTTTCTATTTTATTTCGAATTCTGCATAAATATTATCTTGTATTTGTTCATTACCAATTATCATGCCTATTCTATATTTATTATTTTCTAAGGCTCCATATTTTTTAGTCCAGTCTAGTTGCATACTTAATATTCCATTCTCATCAGGAACATATACAAAATCATTCCAAAACTTTTCTGTTTCATTTAGTTTTATCCATTGGTCATCTTTTAATACTTCTATAAAATAACCATCTGAATAAGTAAAAAATTGACTATTTTTATCTTCAATAACTATTATAGCCCCTTTGGGTGTTATTGAATCTTTTTTTACATACATTGAAACATTATCTACACTTTGCTCATTTTCTTTTTTTCCATTACAGTATTATTTAAATAATTTGTAGGATCTTTATCCTTTTTCTTTGAAGATTGAATTATACTTATACAAATAGCAATACACATTATTACTATTAAAACTATACCTATATATAATATTTTCCTTTTATCTTTCATGTTTTGCTTCCTCTTAATTATTTTATTTCGAACTCTGTAGAAACTTTTGGTATATCATAATCTATTTCCATAACAAATTTATATTTACCAGGATTTAATTTTCCATATGCTTTTTCCCAATTAAAGTCAATTGTTGTTTGTCCATCCCTACCTATTATATGTCCTACATCATTTATATTATGATCTATACTTTTTAGTTCTTTCCATTCTCCATTCGTTAATTTTTCTATATGATAATATTCTCCATAGCTATATGGTAACTCATTATAATCTTTAATCACAATTGTAGCCCCTTTATTTGTTAATGTTCCCTCTTCTATTTCTATGCTAACTTTATCTAAAGTTCTTTCTGACATTAATTTATCAATTTCTTCTGATGTTAAATTGGCATACCTATCTACCATATCCACATTTGTATCATTTACTGCATTAAGAACTACTATATTTTCATTTTTAGCTATATTATTATCATCTTTTTTACTGAATTTATTATATAAGCAAACTCCTACAATAACTATTAATAAAATAGTTACCATTATAGTAATTCCTTTTATACATGTTTTTTTCATACATATCACCTCTTATTTTTTAGTTATTTATATCACTCTTTTGCTAATATCGCAATAAAAAACAAATAAAAAGTAGTTTAATACTACTTTTTATTTGTTTTTTATTTTATTTCAAATTCTGTAGAAATTATTGTATTATCATCTCCTGGAATTACTTGCATAAGTATTCTATATTTTCCTTTTTCTAATTCTTTATAGTATTCTTCCCAATTTAAGTCTATTTCTGTATTTCCATCTCTTCCTATAATGTACCCTATATCATTCTTCGCATAGTAGATATTCCATAATGCTTTCCATTCTTTTTTTTCTAATTTTTCTAGTTTATATGCCTCCCCATATGAATATGGTAATTCATTTCTATCTGTAATTATAATTGTAGCTCCTTTATTTGTTAGCGTTCCTTCTTTTATTTCCATACTAACTTTATCTAAAGTTCTTTCTGAAGTTAATTTATCAATTTCTTCTGATGTTAAATTGGCATATCTATCTACCATATCCACATTTGTATCATTTACTGCATTAAGAACTACTATATTTTCATGCTCCTTACCATTTTTGCTATACAAAAAAGTAGCTAATACTATTAATATTATAAGTAGTAATCCACATATCAATATTATTTTATTATTTCTTTTCATGTATATCCTCTCCTAATTCATATATGATACAATTATCTCAAATCGTTCTTTATTTATATTAGATCCTCTATTCCATGGAATGAATGGATTGTTTGACCCACCTTTATGAACACCTATTACATATCCATTTTTGTCATACACAGCTCCTCCACTTTGTCCTCCTGTACTATCTATATCATAATATAAAAAATTATTATTTGCTATTTTTACAGGTCCTGTAGCAGTATACTGTCTGACTCCTTTTTCCTCTGGATAACCTGTAACATTTACATTTTCTCCATTTGCATAGTAAGAATAGTCGTCTGAATACGCAATTCCTTGCCAGCCACTTTGTTCTCCTATATTCCTATCTAAAATTAATAAGCACCAATCCTCATTATCATCAAGATTTTCATAATAAGATTTCGATAATACATATTGATAAACTAAAGCTGAACCATAAGGTGCGTTGCCTTCTACTCTTTCTGGAAAAACTTCTGTTCCAGTTGCTAATGTTCCATTAAATATATTATGTGCCGCTGTCACTGCTAAATTTTTATATACCATTACAGCAGTTCCACACCAAACCTTTTCAGACATATTTATTTCTAAATATGCTATTTCATTATAAGGATGTGAAACTTCTGTTCTTTCATCTCCTCCGATAATTACTCTTGAAGAAATATTATTACTTTTTCTTAATGGTACTTTATATGGGTCAGTATGGTTCGTAGTAATTGAACGAGATTTCATTGATAGCTCTTCAGTGGTAATTTCATCTACTACTTCTTGAGTTTTAGCATCAATTACTACGAAGCTGTTTTCTTCTTTCAAATTTTTCTCAATATTCTCTAATTCTTTTATCTCTTTTGTATTACTTTGTGCATTTGAAAATGATGGATAAATTAAAATAGATAAAAACACTGTAAAAATACTAATAATACTAACTAATTTTAATAACTTGTTTGTCTTCATAATATACTGTCTCCTTTCTTTTATATATTTTTTTGGCTGTAATTTAGCCTGAATTTTTAATAATATATAAGCAAATCAAAAAGGGCAATATGCATTCTAATTAACTTAACTTTAGTTTTATACTAATCTTAATCAGAGATTTTATTTAAAATTGTATAAATTATTTCTTTAGGTCTTGGTTTTATAAAAAAGTTATAATTAAAATATTCTTTTAGCATTTCCTTTGAACATGTATTAAACATTGAATTAATTGCTTGTTTTATATCACCATATATTGTATTTTGAGACTTTTTATATTTCCTAGCTACAATTGGATAAATTGTTTTTGACAAATTCATATTATCTATTATTTTCATCTTGTATACTTGATATATACATTCTAATAAATAGTTCGTTCCTTCGTGAGTAAAATTAAAATTAAGTTTACTTAATTCATTAGCTATTTTCTTTCGTATCATATCAGTATATTTCTTTTCTTGAATCATACTATTTATGGTTTCATTTATGTCGCACATATCTACTGGCTTAAAAAAATATTTATATACATACGGACTAGTATTTACTTCTTTTATCATATTTTCTTCTCCAGAAACTATTATTATAGAGTTTTTGTATCTTTCCATATTTTCGTGTTCAATTGTTTTTATTATTTCTACTCCATTAATATCTGGTAATTTTAAGTCCAATATAATTATATCAATTTCTCCTGACAATAATAAATTTAATGTTTCTTCTCCCGAGTCAGCCATTCCATATAATTTAATATTTTTATTTTTTTGAGATATGTAATTAATTATTTGCTTTGACTGTACAACTTCATCTTCTACAACTAAAATATTAACCATTTTTTCCCCTTTATCTCTTTTAATATACTATTACTCATCTTATTGCTTTTTTATTATGGAATTTTAATAGTTATAACTTATCTATTTTTTATTTTTACTAATTATAACAATCTTCCTTTCTTTTGTAAAATATATATTAACGTTTCCCCCTCTCTATAAATATTTTATATCCTCCTTTCCTTATTTTTTTCGTAATAAATTAATGGGAAATTTTATAATATATTAATATCACATATTTTGTTATTTTGATAAAAAAAGTAAAAAAAAGTAAAATATTAATTTATCTAATTATAAAACTTTTTCTGTATCATAATAAACATCTATAAGAATATATTAAATTAAGGAGATGATAATTTGGAAAAAGATGTTTTTGTAACTTATACTAAAGATAGAAAAGAATTAACAGAACTTTTTCAAGAATGGATAAATGAAAATATGGATGATATATTAAATTTTTCTAAAACTACTTCTAATTAATTTTTTATTAAGGAGGCAGGTATACTTGGAAGAATTTTATACTAATTATAATGAAATTACCAATCTTAATAATTGGAAAATTGGTATATACACCAGACTTTCTAATGCAGATAAAAAAGATGAAAATTTAAAGCAATCTGAAAGTATAGATAATCAAATTGAACTACTACAAAGATTTGTAAAGTTTAAAAATTGGACTATTTCTAAAACATATATAGATGATGGATACAGTGGAACAAATTTTGACAGGCCCGATTTTAAACGAATGATAAATGATATAGAGCTAGGCAAAATAAATTTAATAATCACTAAAGATTTATCAAGATTAGGCAGAGATTACATAGATACTGGCTATTATGTAGAAAAATATTTTCCATTAAAAAATGTTCGTTACATAGCCTTAAATGATAATATCGATACTTTTGATACTAATAATTCTAGTAACGATATGACACCATTTAAATCTGTAATAAATGATACATATGCCCGTGACACATCAAAAAAAGTAAGATCAATTCTTATAACAATGGCTCTAAATGGTAAAAGTATAAAATCTTTTCAGCCATATGGTTTAAAAAAAGATCCAAAGAATAAAAATAATATTTTAATAGATGAAGAAGTCAGCCAAAACGTACGCAATATTTTCACAATGTACAAAAATGGTATGACCAAAAAAGAAATTTGTAATTATTTAGAACAGCATAATATTCTTACTCCCCTAAAATATAAAGAATTAAAAAGTAATTACTATAATCCTAATAATAATAAAACCTATAAATGGAATAATACTGTAATTAACAAAATATTAAGGGATAGGTCTTATGTAGGTGATTTAGTTCAGCATAAAACCACAAAGGTAAATTATAAAGTAAATAAGCAAGTTAAGGTAAATACATCTAACCAGATAATAATAGAAAATTGTTTTCCTGCTATTATCGACAGAAATACTTTTAATACTGTTCAGGAAATGCTCGATAAACAAACCAATGAATGGACTTTTAAAAATACCACATTTCATTTATTAAGAGGGCTTGCATTTTGTTCTTGTGGCGCTAGAATCACTTATGTAAAAAATAGTAAAAAAATTTTTAAGTGTGTATGTTCTAGTTATAAACGATATGGAAAAAAACTCTGCTCTAATGTTCATTTAACAGAAAATGAACTTGTAGAAAAAGTAATTAATAATTTAAAGTTATTAATAGAAAATTATCTATCTATAGATAAAATACAAATTAAGCAGGAACAATTTAGTAAATCTCCTAATGTTAATTTAGCATTAACTAAAAAGTTAGAACAAATAGACAAAATATTAAGTAATTTATATAAAGATAAAGTCAATTCTTTAATTAGTAATGATATGTTTGCTACTTTAAGCAGGAATTATGAACAAGAAAGAAATAATTTATTACAGCAAATTAATATTAAAGAAAAATTTGCACCTTCCAAATGTAATATCACATATGATGAAGCTCTTATAAGGAGAAATATAAACAATATATTAAAATTTGATAATCCCGCTTTTAATAGAAGTCTTTTATTAAAATTAATTGATAAAATTATAATTGATGATAAAGAAATTCATATAAAATATAAATTTGCATTCCCCAAAAAATCTGGAATGCTAAAAAAAGACATTTAATATTCCTAAAAAGAACCAGTGCTGGCCTTGGGAAGGAGGAATTTTAAATGTGGACTTATAAGAAAACTTTACAATATCCTGTAAATATAAAATGTACAAATCCTAGATTAGCAAAAGTTATTATTTCGCAATATCGGAGGGCCTGACGGTGAACTCGCAGCTTCTCTTCGTTATTTATCACAAAGATTTGGTATGCCAGATCAAAAGTCTAAAGCTATTTTAAATGATATTGGAACTGAAGAATTAGTACCATGATGTTATCCAACTATTCGCTAATATGCGAATAGTTAGATATAAGATTATAATATTATAATGAAATACTTTATAACTATTTTTGTTTTCTTAAGTTTATATGTATTGAAGTAATTGGCATTAAAATAATTATGTATGGAATTATATACCTTGATTTTGCTTCCCATAAAATATGGAAAGCAAATCCTCCAACAAAAACTGTAAGTAACAATATTATTTCAAGTGATAATTTTTTTCTATTTTGTATTAAAACAATTAAACTAGAAGAACAAATTAGGACTAATAATGCTTTTTGATAAAATTCTATAGGTTTTACAAAATTTTTTATATAATCATTATCACTTCTAATATTATTTTGAATTGCAGAATATGTACTTTCTGTCCACATTGAAGCTACTTTCTTAGTATAAAAATCAAATGTATAACTAGGATTTTCTAAAAAATAGCTTATTCGATTATAAATATGTTTAGGATATTCAGCCTTTGCTTTATCCGGATTTAATAATGCTTTCTTTGCAATTTCTTCATTATACCATCCATTACCTCTGTCCGATTCTTCCATTGCCATTAATATATAACTTATAGTAGGATAATTTTTAGTATTATCTAAGTCATATTTATTAGAATAATAATTTATTATCAATACTGCTGGAAGAATCGAAGTTATCATAAATATAAAAATTAAACTAAAACTTTTTAAATTATTTTTCAAATTGTTTTGATTCCACTCACTAAATACATTTAATAACATATAAATAATTATTCCTATTATAAAGATTAAACTATTCATTCTCATCATATATGCGAGCATTGTGCCAAAAATAGTATATATAAAATATTTCATTTTGTGTGATTCTGTAAAACTCATTATAAAATATATTGCGAATATACATAGCGCCAAACTAGGAATATCGCCATATATAAATGTATTTAACAAAGGCAAAGTAAAAAATGTTAATATTAAAATAAATAATAAAGTCGTATTAGTATTATACTTTGAAGATAGTTTTAATTGTATTTTATATAATCCAATAACAATAGCAATATTGCTTATTATATTTATAATTCTCAACACTTCCATAATGTCAAAATGAATTAGTCTAAAAATAATACTAAAAATAGATGCTAGAGGTATTTGATGAATATATGCTTGCATATATTCATATAATGTAACATCAATATAAGTGGAATTAAATAACATCTCCGAATAATCATTTTTATAGAAAATTTGTGCAAGGTTACACACATGAACCGAGTCACCAACCACTTTTGGATTTACAAAAATAACCCAAAGGATATTTACTAATAAATATATTAATAATGCTATTATAACTATTTTTTTTTGAAATGAGCGTTCTTTTTTGTTCAATTTTTTATTAATAATATTAGCTATATAATTAATAGCAATAACTACTAAAACAATTCCTAAATTAAATAGCCACGAATTGTTGTAAAAGATAATATGCTCTGAATTGTCAAGAAAGGCTGTATATTTTAGGTTTAAAATAATAATACTACTTAAAAATACGATTCCTAAAAAATATATAATTTTTTTCAATTTATTTCTCCATCCATGTAATTATAAATATTGATTACGTACTTTATTTAATACTGTTATTATGCTAGATTTTGGAGTCAACTTATATAATAACATTTTCTCTTTCTCACGTTCATTTGTTGCTTTGATAATATTAGTTTTTATGTTGTTTATGCTCTTCTTATGCTTATAACTTATATATCTATAAACATTT
The DNA here is from genome assembly GCA_900552655.1 of uncultured Clostridium sp. Lineage (GTDB taxonomy): Bacteria > Bacillota > Clostridia > TANB77 > CAG-508 > Merdicola. The sequence goes on along the minus strand of USAE01000035.1, from coordinate 2,873 downwards.
TGTTCTAAATTGTCCACAAAATCAAAATTATTTCTATTATATACATACATAATTGCCTCTATAATATAAAAGGTTCCTTTGTATTTAATATTATATCCTAACTTAATTATTTCTGATGTTACTAAAGCTTCTATTTGGCTACAATTTGTAGCACAATTGAAATTATTTATAACTTTTTCTATTTTATCCAATATACTTTCAAAAGTTTCTAGTTTATTTATAGTTTCACAAATATAATTATTTTTATATTCTAGTCTTGTTAACTTTATATCTTCAGAAATAATTATTATCTGAGGTTTTTTAATTGTATTCATATAATTTAATTCCTTTAAAATGTTAATTCCTCTTCCATCTGCTACATTTAAGTCTAAAAAAATTAAATCTATTCGATTATTTAATAAAATGTCAATGCTTTCTTTGTATGTAGTTGCAATATATGAAAGTTGTATATTATTAAATTTACTTATAACGGAATTTATGATTTTTTTAGAAAATTGTAAATCATCTTCTATTATTAAAGCTTTTATCATTTTTTCGTTCACTCTTATCATTCCTTTTAATGGTTCTAAGTTTATTTTTTCAATTTTCTATATCTGGTGGCAAAATATCATTATCAGAAACAATATTTTCTTCTATTAAAAATGTACGTTCAAAATTAGTTTTCTCATTATTTTTCTGAATTTCTCTTATTGGTAGCATTATTTGTTTGTCAATCCATAATTCCCTAGATTTACCAAATAAGATTACATAACAATCTTTATTATTATAAGTATCTTCTTTCATTTTCAAATTAATTATACTAAGTTTATTTTGCATATAATTTTCTATATCATTAAAGCAATTAGAGATAGAACCTTTTGTTTTATATGGATATGTAGTATTATTAAATACTATATTTGTATTGTAATCTTTGTAAATTACATCTTCATTATAAATACTGCCATAATTTATTATTTTTTTACTTTTATTAGAATATGATTCACTTTTAAAAGTACCATCTTTATAATAATACTCATCTGTAAAAGAATTTATTTTTTCATCATTTGATGTTATATAATATTGTGTCATTGTAAATTTATAGTTATTCATATTTTTATTTTCTTGTATTTCGTCATATATTTTTGATATTATACAATATTTTGGAATATATATAGTAACAAAACTAATAAATAGCGTTATTATTGTTAATAAAAAAATTAAACTAATAATTTTTAATGTAGTCATCTTTCTTCTGTATCTCTTAATTTGATTGATTTCTACTTTTTCTTCCAAAAAATCATTTTCACTTTCTTGAATTATATTACCTTGCATATTATTAAATATTTCTTTACATTCTGTACATTCTGCAATATGCGTTTCAATAAATTCTTTTGTTTGATTTCCTACCAAATCCTCTACATAGTTAGGTAACAAATCTCTTACAATTTCACATTCTTTTTTCATTTTTTAATCGCTCCTTTAATTTAGCTTTTGCGCGATAAAAAGTTATTCTCGCCCATACTTCACTTCTATTTAATATTTTTCCAATTTGTTTAAATGATAATTCACACTCAATTCTAAGCTTAACTACATCTTTAGTAATATTCTCTAACTTTTCTATCTCATTGTGCAAAGCTATTCGATCAATATTATTGTAAAAATTTTCTTCAATATCATCTTTAGTTAGCCAATTTTCTATTACATTATCTAAACTAATAGTTTGTATTTTATTATATTTAATTTTATAATTTTTTAGTTTGTTTTTTGCTATTTCACATAACCATGAATACATACTACAATTGCCTTTAAAATCTTTTATTCCTTTTATAGCACTATAGAATGTCTCTTGCATCAACTCTTCTGACAGTTCATGGTTTCTTGTTAAACTATATAAAAATCTATATACTTGTTTAGAATATTTTTTGTATATTTCTTCCACGCATGATATTGTCATATGCTCATGCGTCTGACTCGAAAATATATGTCTGTCAGGTTCTGTTTCTATTCTGCGATGTCTAATATATTTTCTAAGCATAGATGCACAAGGGTCAGGAATACGTATGCGACGTGCTTTTGAACCTTTTCCTACTATATCAATAGTAGTACCAGTTGATCTGAAATTGACAGATTTTACAGTAAGATCACACACTTCCTGTGCACGTGTGCCTGTTGCATACATAAAGCTTAATAAAACCATGTCTCTTAAACCAGTCTCACTTTTTGGGTTAGGCAGTGCCAGAAGGATCTTTACTTCATCGGTGGTAAAACCAACACGCCGCTTTTTAGGTGCTTTTTTTGATGGAATCCTCAATACAGCACTTCTAAAAGTTGATGCTGCATCAAAGTCATAGTTTTGTGCATACTCGGAAAAAGAATACAGTGCGGCAAGTCTTTGATTTCTGGTTGTAACTGAACATTTACGTTCATTTTCAAGCCATGACATAAAATCGGAAAGCGTATTTACATCTAAACAGCCAAAAGTAATCTCATCTGCTTTCATGTTTTTGACTGAATACATATATTTTATTAAAAGTGTAAATGTTGTTTTATAAGAGTTGATTGTGTTCTTACTTAACCCACGTGCTTCCGGCATATATGTATTTACATAGTATTCAAGATATTTCATAAAAATCGAAGGAGTCTTTTGCTTTCTCATAAATCAACCTCCGGAAACAGAGATTCTGTGAAATCAGCAAACAAGAGCATATCTTCTTCGAAGAGTTCACTGCTGAATTTCATATATTTTTCACTTTCCACAAGGGATTCATGACCACAATATACAGAAAGATATGGAGAAGCCATATCGATATGATATCCTGCAGTTTCCAGCTGTTTAAAAGCATGGAACATAAAACAATGTCTGTTACAACGCATTTTATTTGATGCCATAATTT
>USAE01000034.1 GCA_900552655.1 uncultured Clostridium sp. | reverse complement strand
ATTTTTTATTAACATATCCAATATTGTTGGTTGCCACGATATTAATTATTATAATAACCCTGAAAAAATCATATCAGGGAGTATAAAGGCACCATATTTAGAAAATAAAAATGATAGAATTATAAAGAGACATATGAACTCTGTTATATTTGCATATTTCTTTAAGGTTAAGCCAGAGTTGTTTAGAAGAACATCTTTATTATTTAATGAGGATGTTGAAGGTTTTTGTAGAAATGCTTTAAAAGAAATATTGGATAAACATCCAGAAGAGTTAATGGATGCATTAATAAAAATAGTACCAAAAGAGCTACATGAAAAATTAAAGATAATTAATTGGGAATTCATAGATGAATTATGTGGAGATGAAGGATATTTTACTAGAGTTGAAAATGAATATAGAAATAACATTAATCAATTAAAGACTTTACAAAATGAAAGATTTAAAAAAGGTGATAATACAGATTACATTAACAAAATAATGAATACCTACAGGACAAAATCAAATATTAACTATCTATCAGATAGGAATATTTTACCTAAATATGGTTTCCCAGTGGATGTTGTATCCCTAGACATTTTAAATAATGATATTGCAGCAAAAGAAATTGAAATTGCAAGAGAAAATAATATTCCGTTTTTGGGTATATGTCTAGGAATGCAAATGACAGTAGTAGAATTTGCAAGAAATGTATTAAAACTAGATAATGTAAATTCTGAAGAATTTGAAAAAAATGCTAGAAATAAAGTTATACATATAATGGATGAACAAAAAGATATAACTAAAAAAGGTGGAACAATGAGACTAGGTTCATATCCTTGTGTATTAAAAGAAAATACTAAAGTAAAAGAATTATATGGAAAAGAAAATATACTAGAAAGACATAGACACCGTTTTGAATATAATAATAAATATAAGGAAGAATTAGAAAAAGCAGGATTAATATGTTCTGGAGTTTCTCCAAATGGAAAATTAGTAGAAATTGTTGAATATAAAAATCATCCATTTTTTGTTGGAGTACAATTTCATCCGGAATTAAAGTCAAGACCAAATAGACCTGCGCCAGTATTTGTACGGACTAATAAAAGCAGTAAAAGAAAAATAAAAATAGTTCTAAAAATATAAAAATACTAATAAAATTAATAATGAAATCCAAAGTTAGAAGTAATGTGAATTTTATGTGAAAATTAGCAAACTGACTTGACAATTGCTAATAAAAGGTATAAATTATTAGCAGTCACAAACAAAGAGTGCTAATAATCATATATAGGAGGTAATGTGTAATGATAAAACCATTAGCAGACAGAGTATTATTAAAAATGGAAGAAGAAGAGGAAAAAACAAAAAGTGGAATTATTTTATCAACAGGATCAAAAGAAAAACCACAAACAGCAAAAGTTATAGAAGTTGGACCTGGAGAAAAAATAAATGATAAAGTCGAAGAAATGTATGTAAAAAAAGGTGATAGAGTAATAATAAATACTTATTCAGGATCAGATGTAAAATATGAAGGTGAAGAATATAAAATTGTAAGACAATCTGATATTTTAGCTATTATAGAATAATAAAGAAAGGTTGGTAATTTAATATGTCAAAAGAAATAAAATTTGGTGAAGATGCAAGAAAATCATTATTAAATGGTGTAAACAAATTAGCAGATACAGTAAAGGTAACATTAGGACCAAAAGGAAGAAATGTTGTTCTAGATAAAGGTTTTGGTTCTCCATTAATAACAAATGATGGAGTAACAATAGCAAAAGAAATAGAATTAGAAGATACATTCGAAAACATGGGAGCAAAACTTGTAAAAGAAGTTTCTACAAAAACAAATGATGTTGCAGGAGATGGAACAACAACAGCAACAGTTTTAGCACAAGCAATGGTAAAAGAAGGTGTTAAAAATGTTGCAGCTGGAGGAGATCCAATGGCAATAAAAAGAGGAATGGATAAAGCAACAGCAAAAGCAGTAGAAGAAATAAAGAAAATAAGTGTTGCAGTAAATGGAAAAGATGATATTGCAAGAGTTGCAAGTGTATCTTCAGATAACGAAGAAGTAGGAAATTTAATTGCAGAAGCGATGGAAAAGGTGTCTAAAGATGGAGTTATAACAATAGAAGAGTCAAAAACATCAGATACAGCAGTTAATGTTGTAGAAGGAATGCAATTTGATAAAGGATATATTTCTCCATATATGGTAACAGATACAGAAAAAATGGAAGCTATATTAGATAACCCATATATATTAATTACAGACAAAAAAGTAAGCAATATTCAAGAATTATTACCATTATTAGAAAGTTTAATGCAACAATCTGCAAAACTAGTTATAGTATGTGATGATATGGAAAACGAAGCTTTATCTACATTAGTACTTAATAAATTAAGAGGTGTATTAAACGTAGTTGCTGTAAAAGCTCCAGGATATGGTGACAGAAGAAAAGAAATGTTACAAGATATTGCAATATTAACAGGCGGAGAAGTTATAACAAGTGATTTAGGCTTAGACTTAAAAGATACTACTATAGAACAATTAGGTAGAGCAAAACAAGTTAAAGTTCAAAAAGAAAATACAATTATTGTAGATGGAATGGGAGACAAAAATCAAATAGCAGAAAGAATAAGTCAATTAAAGGCACAAATAAGCGAAGAAAAAAGCGAATTTGACAGAGAAAAACTACAAGAAAGATTAGCTAAAATTGCTGGTGGTGTAGCTGTAATAGAAGTTGGAGCTGCAACAGAAATAGAAATGAAAGATAAGAAATTAAGAATAGAAGATGCTTTATCTGCAACAAAAGCAGCTGTAGAAGAAGGAATAGTTGCAGGTGGAGGAACAACATATATAGACATTATTAATGAAGTTAGTGAATTTGTAAATACTTTAACTGGAGATGAAAAACTAGGTGCTTCAATAGTTCTTAAAGCATTAGAAGAACCAGCAAAACAAATAGCAAGAAATGCAGGATTAGAACCAGCAGTTATAGTAGAAGAAGTAAAGAAATCAGCTAAAGGTGTAGGATTTAATGCAAGAGCTGAAAAATACGAAGATATGAAGAAAGCAGGAGTTGTAGATCCTACAAAAGTAACAAGAAGTGCATTACAAAATGCTGAAAGTATTGCATCTATGATACTAACTACAGAAAGCTTAGTAGCAGATAAAAAAGAAGAGAAATGTAACTGTGGTGGAGGAGCACCAGCAGGAATGCCAGACATGGGTGGAATGTACTAAAAATAAAATGTAAAAAAATGAGTGAATCCAAATTATTAGACGAAGTTGTTTAATAATGAGGATTCTTTTTTATAGTAGAAGATTATGGAAGACCTTAAACTTTCTTAGAATTTGCATTTGGTAGAAAATTTTAGGTGTGCTTTTTTATATAGTAGAAAAGTTGAATAACAAATAAAAATATGATATTATGTAAAGAGTAACTTGTAGCTGGATTACCTATACAGCAATATTATACAGAAGTACCGTTTCGAGATGAAGAAAAAGGTGATTTTGTTTCAACAGTTGCTAGTAGCGGTTGTGCTATTCTTATAGCAAAGTTCATTGAAAGATACTTTGCATTGGAAAAAGATATACTAGTATCAGAACTAGCTAGAATGGCAGTGAAATATGGTTACCGAGGTTATAAGAAGGAAGCTGATGGTACTTGGAGAAAGATGGGTATGAGGCACATCTGGTTTGACAAGTTCGTTCCAAGATTTTACAACTTAAAAAGTGCTAGACTTGAAATTATTAAAGATGTTGAAAAAGCGCTTTTGGCAGGAGCATTACCAGTATTGCTAGTTAAGAATTCTGTATATAAAAATGACCCAGAGAATGCTGATTCACATTTTGTTGTGGTGTTAGGATTTACCAAAGAAGGGTATCAGTTGTATGATCCAGAAAAGGTAGAGGTTATAACCTATGAATTTGAAAAATTGCATCAGGCAATAAGAACTGGTTGGATAATTTCAAAAGACTAAGAAAAAACAAGTAGACTAGGAAAAATTTCCTAGTCTACTTGTTTTTTACTGTTTATAAGTTTTTGACTATGCTGGCAAAAACCCGAGTTAAATCATAGGACAATTATTTATGTTTTAACTAACAACATCCGTTTCTTCTATTTCCACCACAACAACAGAATATTATTATTAATAATATTATCCAAGTGCAACAATCATCACCAAAACCGAAACCACATCCACAACCTCTATTTTCTGGCATATAAATCCCTCCTTTCATATTCTTTTATTAAGAATATAAGTATAACTGCATAAAATCTTAATTACAGTATACAATTAGCAACCACATGGGTCACAAGGTGTGTCACATCCACATCCAGAGTTTCTACTATTTCCACATCCACAGAAAAGTATTAAGAAAAGAATGATGAACCATAATAAGTCATTATTACAACACATAAATATAACCTCCCTTTTCTTTTTTAAACCTAAGTTCTTTTTCTTAGTATGATATATCTTATTCGAAATATATCTATTGTGTTACTAAAAAAATAATGATATAATTTTTGGCAATGGTAGTGTAATAGAAAAGGAGAAAATATATATGGGAAATATAGTTTTATTAGACGAATTAACAATAAATAAAATAGCAGCAGGTGAAGTTATAGAAAGACCAGCATCAGTAGTAAAAGAAATGGTAGAAAATTCAATAGATGCAGGAGCAACAGCTATAACAGTAGAAATAAAAAACGGTGGAATATCTTTTATAAGAATAACAGATAATGGTAAAGGTATTGCAAAAGACGATACAGAAATTGCATTCGAAAGACATGCAACGAGTAAAATAAGACAAGCTAGCGATATAGAATTAATACATTCTATGGGGTTTAGAGGAGAAGCATTAGCAAGTATTGCAGCAGTAGCAAATGTAGAATTAATAACAAAAACAGAAAATGATGAAATCGGAACAAGAGTTGTTGTAGAAGCAGGAAAAATATTAGAACAAGAAGAAATTGGATGCAAAAAAGGAACATCTATAACAGTAAAAAATTTATTTTTTAATACACCTGTAAGGTATAAATTCTTAAAGAAAGACTTTACAGAGTCAGGATATATAGAAGATGCAATAACAAGGCTTGCATTAGTAAATCCTAATATAGCATTTAAATTAATAAATACAGGAAAGGTTATAATACAAACTAATGGAAATGGAAATATACAAGATGTTATATATGGCATTTATGGCAAAAATGTTGCAGAAAATATATTAAATGTTGACTATACATATGAAGATATTCATATTACAGGTGTTATAGGAAAACCAGAAATAGCAAGGTCAAATAGATCAAATCAATTATTTTTTGTAAATAAAAGATATGTAAAAGATAAAACTTTATCTGGAGCAATAGAAAAAGGATTTAAAGGATTGCTTACAATAGGTAAGTATGCATTTTCAATATTAAACATAGATATGGATCCTTCAAAAGTAGATGTAAATGTACATCCTGCAAAATTAGAAGTAAGATTTTCAGATGAATCTAAAATGTTTAAATCTGTATATCATGCTGTAAATGATACATTATTAAAAAATGATTTAATAAAGAGTTCTGAAACAGAAGAAACAAATACAGGTGTAACAAGTTCAATATTTGGAAATAGAAGTAGTGTAGAAAAAGAAATTCAAAATAACAGATTTAATAGTTTATTAGAATTACAAAGAAAGATAAAAGAAGATTTAGAAAAAACTAAAAAAGATATAAATTATAATCCATTTAATAATAATGAAGTTATTAACGAAGATAAGGATGTAGAAGAACCTAAATTGGGGGAGAATAATACACTAAATAATTCAGTAGAAACACAAGAAAATTTAGAAAAAATTGAAGCAGTGGAAGAAGTAAAAGAAGAAACGAAATTAGATATAAAAGAATTAGAAGAAGCTAGTAAAGAGATAGATAAACAAATAGAAAATTTAGCAAATGACAATATAAAAGAAAATCCAAAAAAAGAAAGTTTTGACGAAATGTACTTTAAAATTTTTGGAGCAAAGCCACCAAAGGTAGAAGATGAAGAAGTACAAACAATTACAAAAGAAGATAACACAACCTTATTTGACAATGTAGAAGAAGATTACAAGTATAAAACACAATATAAATTTATAGGAATTGTATTTAATACATATATAATTTTCGAGATGGACAATGAAATGTACATTATGGACCAACATGCAGCACATGAAAGAATTATGTATGAAAAAGTGAAAAAGAATTTTTATGCAGAAGAAGAAAAAGATTCTCAGCTAATGATTTTGCCAGACATAATAACTTTAACACATAAAGAAATGGATATTGCAAGAGATAATATGGAATTATTTAAAAAAGCAGGATTTATTATAGAAGAATTTGGTGATAACACAATAAAAATTTCTGGAACACCAAGCATTTGTTTAGATTTAAACACAAGAGATTTATTTTTAGAAACACTGGATGAAATAAATTCTGTTGCAAGAACAGCAAAACAAGAAATAGAAAATAAATTTTTAGCAACAATAGCATGTAAAGCAGCTGTAAAGGCACATATGGTTTTAGCCAAAGAAGAAGTAGAAAGTTTAATGGATGAATTATTAAAATTAACAAATCCATTTACTTGTCCACATGGTAGACCAACAGTTATAAAAATGTCTAAATATGAAATAGAAAGAAAATTTGAAAGAAAATAAGATGGAGGAAAAAGTGGGAGAAGAAGTGTCAAAAAAAGATGTTATAGTAATAGGAGGACCAACAGCTTCTGGAAAAACAGGATTATCTATAGAACTTGCAAAAAAAGTAAATGGCCAAATAGTTTCTGCAGATTCTATGCAAATATATAAAGAAATGGATATAGGAACAGCTAAAGTTACAAAAGAAGAAATGCAAGGAATAAAACATTATATGATTGATATTATTTCTCCAAATGAAAGATATTCTGTTGCAGAATTTAAACTTAATGCAGAAAATGCAATAGAAGAAATTTTAAATAATGGTTATACACCAATAGTTGTTGGAGGAACTGGATTATATATAAATAGTTTAATTTATAATATAAATTATCCACAATTAGAATTTGACAAAAAATACAGAGAGCATTTAGAAAAACAAGTTGAAAAGATTGGATTAGAAAAATTATATGAACAAGCAAAAAAAATAGATGAAGAAGCATGTTTAAAAATTAGTCCAAATGATCAAAAAAGAATATTAAGAATATTAGAAATATATAATCAAACAGGAAAAACAAAAACAGAATTAGAAAAGATTTCTAGACAAGAACCTCCAAAATATAATTATAAAGTATTTGCGATAGATTATGAAAGAAGCAAGTTATATGATAGGATAAACTATAGAGTAGAAAAAATGCTAGAAGAAGGCTTAATAGAAGAAGTTGAAAATATAAAAAATGAATATAAAGAATTTCCAACAGCAATGCAAGGTTTAGGATATAAAGAAGTTGTAGATTACATAGAAAAAAGATGTTCATACGAAGAAATGGTAGAAAAAATTAAACAAGAAACTAGGAGATATGCTAAAAGACAAGTTACATGGTTTAAAGGTATAAAAGAATTAACTTGGTTAGACGCAAAAGCAGGAAATGAGAAAAACATAGAAATTATCTTGGAGGAGATAAATTGGAAGAAAAGATAAAAAATAGGAAGAATAAAAATAAAGTAAAAATAGTTTTAATAAGTATACTATTTATAGCGGTTATATTTTATGCAATATATACAGCATGGCAGCTATTTACAAATCCAACAGATGTATTTTTAGTAGAGCAAGGCTCAATTTCTGAAGAAATAAAAGCAGAAGGATATGTTATAAGAGACGAAAAAAAGATACAAGGAAATAACTACAAAAATGGAATGGTACAAATAAAGGCAGAAGGAGAAAAGTGTGCTAAAAATGAGAATGTCTTTAGGTATTATTCAAAAGGAGAAGAAGAACTTGTAAATAAAATACACGAATTAGATGAAAAAATTGACGAGGCACAAAAGAATAGTAAAGCGATGGTATACCCTGGTGATATAAAATTATTGGAAAAAGAAATCGAATTAAGATTATTAGAGATTTCCAAAAACAATAATATACAAAAAATTACCGAATATAAAAGAGAAATAGAAAAATATATTAAGAAGAAAACAAATATTATAGGAGAAAATAGTGAAGCAGGGTCATATTTAAACAATTTAATACAAGAAAGAAAAAAATATGAAAGCCAGCTAAACTCTGGTAGTGAATATATAAAAGCGCCAATGAGTGGAGTTGTATCATATAAAGTAGATGATTTAGAAGAAGTGCTAACACCAAATGATTTTAGTAGTTATAATAGATCGTTTTTTGAAAGCTTAAATTTAAAAACAGGACAAACAATAGCAACAAATACAGAATGTGGTAAAATAGTAAACAATTATGAATGTTTTATTGCTACGATAATAAAAAAGAGTCAGTTACATGACATAAAACAAGGAAGCAAGTTAGATTTACGTTTGTCTAATGGAGATGAAATTCCAGGACGAGTAGAATATATTATGGAACAAACCAATGATGATATATTAGTTGTATTTAAAATTAATAAAGATGTAGAAAAATTAATTGGAAGTAGGAAAATTTCCTTCGATATTATATTTTGGCAATATTCAGGTTATAAAGTACCTAATACAGCAATTATAAAAGAGAATGATTTATCATATGTTGTTAGAAATAGAGCGGGATACTTAAATAAAGTTTTAGTAAAAGTAAAAAAAGAGAATGATACATATTCTATAATAGATAATTATACTTCAGACGAACTAAAAGAAATGGGGTATAATTCTTCAGAACTAAATGTTAGCACTAAAATAAATATGTATGATGAAATTCAAACAGTATCAAATAGGAAAAAATAACATTATTACAGAAATATTACAAAAATGTTAAAAGAAAATTACAAAAATAAAAAACTATTGACAATAATAAAAAAAAGTTAGATACTATATGCAAATACCAACAAAGGAGAAATATTAGGAGGTTTTTTTAATGGCAGGAGCTATAATGAACAAAGTATGGGACTTATTTGGAATGGATACAGAAAGAGAAACAGAAGAAATAGATGAAAAAACATATGATAACAATGAATATGATACATATGATGGGTATGATGAAGAAGAAAATGATGATATAGAAGATAGAAGAATATTTGGTAAAAAAAGTAAAGAGAAAGTGGTATCTATGCCACAAACTCAACAAATAAAAATGGTAATTTCACAACCTACAACATTTGATCAATCAGAAGAAATATGTGAATTCCTTAAAGAAAAGAAATCTGTAATTGTAAATTTAGAATATGTAAATAAAGATGTTGCAAGAAGAATAGTTGATTTTATTAGTGGAGGAGTTTTTGCATTAGATGGACACATCCAAAAAGTTTCTAATTCAATATTCTTAATAGCACCTTATAATTACGAAATTACAAATGAAATGGCAAGAGAAGAAATTTCAAACAAATTATCTGTATCTTGGCTAAAAAATAGTACAAAAAATTAATTAAAAATAATTAATAATTTAATATAAGCACGCAAATCGTGCTTATATTAAAGTTGAATTAATAAAAAAGGAGGCATAGCAATGCTTACACCGTTAGATATAGAAAACAAGAAATTCTCAAAACAAATGGTTAATGGTTACAGTGTAGAAGAAGTTGACGATTTCTTAGATGAATTAACAAAAGATTATGGGAAAGCTTATAAAGAAAGTACAGAAGCTAAAAAAACGATAGATGAATTAACACAAAGTTTAGCTCATTATAAAAATATAGAAGAAACATTACAAAGTACTTTGGTTATGGCACAATCAACAGCAGAAGAAGTAAAAAATGTTGCAAGACAACAAGCAGAACAAATAATAAAAGATGCTAAAGGAAATGCACAAAAAGAAGCAGATGGTTTATCACAAGAAATAAACTTAAAGAAAAAAGAATTAGATGATATTAAAAAACAATTTGACGTATACAAAGCTAAGATGGAAGCTTTATTAATATCACAATTAGAACTTTTAAAAGACATAAATAAAGAAGAAGATAATTTATAAAAATAACAAAAGACAAGTTTTGCTTTGGCAAAATTTGTCTTTTGCTGTCTTTATTACAGAACTGTTAAATATATGTTACATTTATATTAATAATATTGACATATATTTAATATCTAATAAAATATATGGTGTGAAGAGGTATTATGAGGATTATAGGTGGATTAGCTAGAGGAACTAAATTATATACATTAGAAGGAATGAATACTAGACCTACATTAGATAGAGTAAGAGAATCTTTATTTAATATAATACAAAACGAAATAAAAGATTCAATACTACTAGACTTATTTTCAGGTAGTGGAGCAATTGGACTAGAAAGTATAAGTAGAGGCGCAAAAAAAGCAATATTATGCGATAAAAGCAAACAAGCAATACAAATAATAAATAAGAATGTAGAAAAATTAAGGTATAAAGAAAAAGTAGAAGTTTTATGTATGGACTATGAAAATTATTTAAATAGTACAAAAGAACATTTTGACTATATATATATAGATCCACCATATAATACAAATTATATAAGTAACAGTATAAAAATAATAAATGATAAAAACTTATTAACAGAAAAAGGTATAATTATAGCAGAAACAGACGAAAAAGAAAGAATAGAAGAAGAAATTAGAAAATTGAACATAAGTATAAATATTTATGATACTAGAAAATACGGTAGAGCATGGTTAATATTTATGCGAAAGGAGTAAACGAATGGAGATTTTCACACTATTAGAAACTTTAGAAGAAATATTAGAACAAAGTAAAAAGATTCCATTTACAGATAAAGCAGTTCTTGATAAGGAAGCTATATTAGAAATTATAAAAGAAATAAGACTAAAACTTCCAGACGAATTAAAACAGGCAAAATGGGTAAAAGAAGAAAGACAAAGAATATTAACTGAAGCTCAAAAAGAAGCTAATGATATAGTAAAAGAAGCAGAAACAAGAATTATTTCTATGATAGATGAGCACGAGATTACTAAAAAAGCATACGAACAAAAAGCACAAATTATAGAAACTGCAAATGAAATGTCAAGAGAAATATCACAAGGAACAAAGGAATATGCAGATAATGTACTAGGAAGTATTCAAGTTGCATTAGAAGATGCACTAAAAGTTATACAAAATAATAGAAAAGAATTAAAATAATTGGAAGTCAGAGGTCGGTACTTATTTTACTAATGAATACAGACATCTGGCTTTTTTGCATAGTAAGAAATAGGGTGAGTGATAAGTTTTACATGAAGTGTTAATGTGAGATAGAGAAAGTTTGCATTCACCTTTTGCAATAATAATAATTGGAGGGAATATAATGGCAAAAGCAAAAAGAGCAAAAACTACAAGAAAGACATCAGGTAGTAGAAATAATACAAGAACTAGAAAAAAGAAGAATAATATAGATAAAAATTTATTAGTAGTTATTATGATAATAGTAAGTTTATTACTAGCTGTTTTAATATATGCACAATCAGGTTGGATGGGAGAACATTTAAGTCCAATGCTTGGCGGAATAATGGGTTGGATAAAATATATAATACCAGTTGGAACATTATTTATTGCTATTAAAATAGCAACAGATGATAAAGAATATTTAAGCAAAAAAATGATAAATTATGTAATATTCTTAGTGTGTATTGCATCAGTAATGATAATTGTAGAAATAAATAAAGGAAACTTATCTATGGCAGTGCCTTCTTCTGCATTTTTAGAAGATGCATATGAATTAGGTAGAAACAATATTGCAGGTGGAGTTATAGGCGCGCTAATTGCTTTACCAGTATGCAAATTATTAGGAACAATTGGTGGAATTATTTTATTAGTAGGTATTGCCATAATAACATTAATAAACTTGTTCGAAATAAAACCAGCAGAGTTAATAGGTCTTTTCTTTGAAAGAATGAAAGAAAGAAGAGAATATGAAGAAGATGATGAGGAGGAAGAAGAATACGAAGAAGAAGTAAAAAGTAATAAGAAAAGTGTATTAGTAGAAAAGAAAAAAGAGAAAGTAAAAAATAAGAAGAAAAATAAAGAAGAAAGTATAAAAGAAGAAATCCCAATAGAAGAACAAATTACAATAAATCTAAACGAAACAGAGCCTAAAAAGAAAAAATTACTTCATGGTAAAGAAGACGTAGATGTAAAAGAAAATAAACCAAATCAAATAGAAGCGAATTTATTTAAACAAGAACAAGAAAAGAAAGAGGAAAAAACAAAAGAAGTATTAGTATTAGAACATGGTTTAACAGAGGAAGAAGAAAACTACGAATTTCCACCAATAGAATTACTTAGTGAGGGTACAGCAAGAGTGTTTAAAGGTGGAAAAAAAGCATTAACAGATACTGCTGCTAAATTACAAAAAACTTTATATAGTTTTGGAGTATCTGCAAAAGTAGAAAATGTTTCTGTAGGACCTGCTATAACTAGATACGAAGTTAAGCCAGCAGAAGGTGTAAGAGTAAATAAAATAGCAAATTTAGCAGACGATATTGCACTTAGCTTAGCAGCAGAAAGTATAAGAATAGAAGCACCAATACCAGGTAAACAAGCAGTTGGAATAGAAATTCCAAATAAAGAAAACGAAGTGGTACATTTAAGAGATATTATAGAAACAGAAGAATTTGTAAACCATAAGTCAAAATTAGCATTAGCATTAGGAAAAAATGTTGGTGGAGAAGTTGTAATTGCAGATGTAGCAAAAATGCCACATGTACTAATTGCAGGAAGTACAGGCTCTGGAAAGAGTGTTTGTATAAATACATTAATTACAAGTATATTATATAAAGCAAAACCAAATGAAGTAAAACTATTAATGGTAGACCCAAAAGTTGTTGAATTATCTGTATATAATGGAATACCACATTTATTAATACCAGTAGTAACAGATCCTAAAAAAGCCGCAGGAGCACTTGCTTGGGCTGTACAAGAAATGGTAAACAGATATAGTCTTTTTGCCAATAAAGGTGTAAGAGATATAAAAGGATATAATGCCGCAATAGAAAAAGAAGGAGGAACAGGCAAATTACCACAAATAGTAATTATAATAGACGAGCTTGCAGACTTAATGATGGTGGCTGCAAAAGATGTAGAAGATGCAATATGTAGGTTAGCACAAATGGCAAGAGCTGCAGGAATGCATTTAGTAATTGCAACACAAAGACCATCAGTAGATGTAATTACAGGTATAATAAAAGCTAATATACCTTCAAGAATAGCATTTGCTGTATCTTCACAAGTAGATTCTAGAACAATATTAGATGCAGTAGGTGCAGAAAAATTATTAGGAAAAGGAGATATGCTATTTTATCCATCTGGAGCCTCTAAACCAACTAGGGTTCAAGGTTCGTTTGTATCAGATAGTGAAGTAGAAAAAATAGTAGACTTTTTAAAGTTTAATGGTGGAGAAGCTAAATATAATGAAGATATTATAGAAAGTATAGAAAAAGCAAATAGTTCAGAACAAGAATTAGACAAAATTGAAGAAGAAGACGATACAGATCCACTTTTAATGGAAGCAATAGATACAGTAGTAGAAACAGGACAAGCTTCTACATCTTTTATACAAAGAAGATTTAAAGTAGGTTATGCAAGAGCTGGAAGAATAATAGACCAGATGGAAGAAAGAGGAATTATTTCTGGGTACCAAGGAAGTAAGCCAAGAGAAGTGCTAATAACAAAAGAAAGATTAGATGAATTAAAAATGGGAACTACTCCAGATGAAAATATATAGGAAGGGTGGAAAGAATGGCAAAAGAAAAAATTTTTTCTAAGCTAAAAGATAAAGATTATAATAATTTGTTAGAGCAAATTTTAGAGAAAAAAGATTTTTCTAGTACAGGTAAAAATTTAATATTAGGTATTTTATATAAAATGGAAACAAACTATAATGACTACAAAATGGTTAAAAGAGATGTTCCAGACAAAGACGAAGTGCTAAATAACTTTATAAATATTGTTAAAGAAAATTGTAAAAACTTAATTATAGTAAAACCAGAAAGCATTAGAAGTGATGTATTAAATAATGCAAATTCTAAATATATTGCAAATTTAGAAAGAAAAGAGTTAGAAGTTTTTCAAAATGAAAAATATGTAATGGAAGGATTATATAGCCTATATAGTAACAAACATATACTAAATGAAAAATATGGAATATTAAAAGATGCAATTACAGAAGTTTTTATAAATGGAAATTCTAGTAATAATGTAGAATTATTAAGAGATTTTAATGGATTTGCATGGTATATATCTTCAAATGAATTTGAAGATATATATTCGAATTTAATATTCCAAAATATTAGAATAATAGCAGGAAATGAATTATTAGAAGAATGGTTACACAATAAAGATGACCAAAAAGATTATTTAGAAAAACTAAAGCAAGAATTAAATAGAAGATATGAGACAGATTTTGCAGAAAAATTATTTAAGCAAATAATTGTAACAATATTAAAAATATATATAGAAAGAAATCCAAAAAAAGCTAATGCATTAGAATGCAATGAAGAAAAAACATCTAAAAGAAATATAGAACAAATAACAAAAGAAAAGAAAGAATTATTAAGAAGAGTAGAGTATTTGGATAGATGTATAAATGATTCAGAAGAATTAAAA
Organism: uncultured Clostridium sp.; assembly: GCA_900552655.1. Taxonomy (GTDB): domain Bacteria; phylum Bacillota; class Clostridia; order TANB77; family CAG-508; genus Merdicola. Next base: position 3,001 of record USAE01000034.1, on the reverse strand, counting down.
AAGGAATTATTAAAAGACAAAACAGCTAAAAATGAAGCAGAAATAAAGAAAGACCTAATGGTAGAAAGAGAAAAATGCATAAAACAAATAATGGAATATAATAAAAAGTTAGACCCAAGACAACTTATAAAGCAAATAAAAAAGAATAAAGTTAATAATGTTGCTATTTTTAATTATAAAGAAGCTATAGATAATAGTGAGACAGCGTTAGATGAAATAATAAAATTGCAAAAGATGTTTTTAAAAGGGTATAAAATATTAGCAGAAAGATTAAGTGGCAAAAAAGAAGTACTAGAATTATTATATGAATTTAGATATTATAATTTAATTCCGATATCAAAAGAAGAATTATTAAAAGATAATGATGAATTAAAAGCAGATATAGAAAGTGTACAAGAATTTTTAATACAAAAAGCAATGAATGAAAAACTTATAAATTCGGTTAATTCTAATGAATATATAAATAATGAAATATTAAAAAATATTTTTTCGTTAAAAATAATAAAACTAGAGAATGCAGAAGTAAATTTAAGAATTACACAAACAGGAATAAGAGCAAATTATTTAGATGGTGATGTTGAAGAAAAGTCAAAAGATATACCTATTTCAAATAACATAGGTAAATTTAAAATAAAAGAAAAGAAAAAAATAAAAATATTTTCATAGGGAGGTAAATAATGAAAATAACTTTTTTAGGAGCTACAAAAACTGTAACTGGTTCTAATTTTTTAGTAGAAGGAGCTGGAAAAAAATTTTTAGTGGATTGTGGATTATATCAGGGAAAAGCTACAGAAGAATTAGAAAATGAAGAACCATTTGAATTTGACATAAATAGTATAGATTTTATGCTATTAACACATGCACACATAGACCATTCGGGAAGAATTCCTAAGTTGTATAAAGAAGGGTATAGAAAAGATATTATTGCAACAAAAGCTACATGCGATTTATGTTCTATTATGTTACCAGATAGTGGGCACATACAAGAAATGGAAATGAGTTGGACGAACAGAAAAAGAATTAGAAAAGGAGAAACAGAGTTAGAACCACTTTATACTGCAGAAGAGGCAGCAAGATCTTTGGAATTATTTAAGCCTGTAAGCTATGACGAAATAATAGAAATTGATGAAAATATACATGTAAGATTTAATGATGCAGGGCATATGCTAGGTTCTTCTACAATAGAAGTGTGGGTAAGAGAAAATGATAAAGAAGAGAAAATAGTATTTTCAGGTGACTTAGGAAATAATGACATACCATTATTAAGTGAACCAACAATGATAGAAGATACAGATTATTTAGTTATGGAATCAACATATGGTAGCAGATTACATATGAGAAATGATGATAAAGCAGAATTATTTTTAAATATAGTTTCAGAAACATTGGAACAAGGTGGTACAGTTGTTATACCATCATTTGCAGTAGGTAGAACACAAGAAATTTTATTTGAAATAAATAAATTAAAAGATAAAAAAGATGATGAAGAATTTAGAAAAAAATATGAAGAACTAATGAGAGTGCCAGTATATGTAGACAGTCCACTTGCAATATCTGCAACAGAAGTTTTTGAAGATAATATGGACTTATTTGATGATGAAACTAAAGAATATATGCAAAAAGGAAATAATCCATTAGAATTTCCAGGATTGCAATTTACAAGAACAGTAGAGGAATCAAAAGCATTAAATGAAAGCAATGAATCTTGTATTATTATTTCTGCAAGTGGAATGTGTGATGTTGGAAGAATAAAACATCACTTAAAACATAATATATGGAATCCAAATAATACAATTTTATTTGTAGGTTACCAAGCACCTGGAACATTAGGTTATAGTATAGTAAATGGAGCTAAGAAAATAAAACTATTTGGAGAAGAAGTCGCAGTAAATGCAAGAATAGAGTACATAGAAGGATATTCTGGACATGCAGACCAAGAAGGACTATTAAACTTTATATATTCATTTTTAAGAAAACCAAAACACATATTTTTACTACATGGGGAGCCAGAAGGACAAGAAGTATTAAAAAATAAAATAATAGAAACAACAAATTTACCGGTTTCTATTCCAAGTTTTGGAGAAACATACGAACTTACAGACACCGATGTAAGATTAGTAGGAAGACATAGAAGACCAGAAAAAGAAGATAATAAATTTACAAAACTTGCTATTATAGATAGATTAAATTTATTAAAAGAAAAAATAGATGATATGGAAGACATAGTAAACTATGGGCTATCAGATAGTAATATAGAAAATGGCCAAATAGACAATTTAAATGAAAAGATTAGAGAATTACAAAATCAAATTAATAGAATTGTAAATAAATAAAGGAGAATACAAATGAAAAGAAAATATCTAAATGATGCTATTATTGGAAATAGAAAAATGATTGCAAGTTTATCTAGCAAAGGAGAACTTTTACGATTATCATATCCTACAGCAGATTATAGACAATTTATAGATTACTATGAAATGGGAGTAAAAGTAAATGATTCTATGCTTATTAAACTTCATGATGATATAAACAATACATATAACCAATATTATTCTACAGATACAAATGTTTTAAATACAGAAATAGAAAATACATACTTTAAACTTAATATGAAGCAAGAAGATTTTGTTCCAATGAAAAAAGATGTATTAATAAGAAGATACACATTTACTAATTATAACAAAATAGATTTAGACGTAAAATTTTTAATAAATTCAAAATTATTTTCTAATTTGAATAATATGGTTGGTGTTAGAATATGTGATAATGCAATGATACAATATAGCCACGATTTTGCAATGACAACATTTTCTAATATGCCAATATATAGTTACCAATTAAACAATGTAGAAGCTAATATTTCTTCAGGAGTAATAAATGATAAAGATTATATAGCAATGTCTAACCAATCAGCAATAGCATATGATTTAGGAATATTAAAACCAGGAGAAACAAAAGAATTTAATATATATATATATATTAATAAAAATTATAAAGTAGA
>USAE01000033.1 GCA_900552655.1 uncultured Clostridium sp. | reverse complement strand
CTCGCTGGGAAGCATTTTCGTCCGATCGTATCCGTGATTTAAAATAGTTTTCTTTAATGCTCCGTAAATGGCGGAATACTTTTCTTTTGCCATACGTTTCACCTCTCAGATTCAATACCTAAATTTTATATAAAAACAGCAGAAAATAAAATTATCTTCTGCCGTCTTTGTATTATTTTTTAATTTTTATAGATAAATTTTGTTGCTCTTACCTATATATTTTTTCTCTTCATGTTTTAAACCTTCAAAGAAAACTTTATATGCTCTGTATGTTTCATACACGTCTAATTTTGATGAAATTTCAAAAGGCGAATGCATTGCAAGAAGAGCAGGTCCTACATCAATAGTTTTTATACCTTTCATTGCAAGATATTTTGCAACAGTTCCTCCTCCGCCCTCATCTATTTTTCCAAGCATTCCTGTCTGCCATTTTATTCCGCTGTCATTAAGGAGTTTTCTTATTTCTCCTACATACTCAGCATCAGCATCATTTGTGCTGTATTTTCCACCTGAGCCTGTATATTTTGTGATAACTATACCATAATTCAGCTGAGCTGCATTCTGAGGGTCATTAACACTCTTAAAAACAGGATCTATTCCAACAGTTACATCTGAAGAAAGTGCCTTTGAATTCCACAATGTTTTTTTAAGGTAAAGATCTGAATACATTCCTTTAGCTTTTGCTATCATATCAGCTGTGAAATATTCAAGATACTGACACTGAAGTCCTGTTGCTCCGTCTGAACCTGTTTCTTCTTTATCTAGAAGGAAACATACAGCTGTTCTTTCAGGAATTCCCTCTATATCAAGAATAGCTCTTAAAGAAGTATATCCGCAGATTCTGTCGTCTTGCCCATAAGCACCTATAAGCGATCTGTCAATTCCAACATCTTTTGCTTTCTGACTTGGAACAAGTTCAAGTTCTGCAGAGATAAAATCTTCCTCTGTCATTCCATAAGCTTCGTTAAGTTTTTCAAGAACACTGTATTTTACAAGTTCTTTTATCTCATCATCTTTTATTACAGAAGGGATTGATCCAACTATAATTTGAAGTTCTTCACCTTTTATTACTTCTCTGGCTTTTCTTTCACCTTGAACAACTCTGTCAAGATGAGGTAAAATATCAGGCACAGTAAAAACAGGATCATCTTCATGTTCCCCTATTGTTATCTTCACTTTTCTTCCGTCAGAAAGAACAACCACTCCATGAAGAGAAAGAGGGATTGAAGCCCATTGATATTTTTTTATTCCTCCATAGTAGTGAGTTTTAAAATATCCCATATTATCATCTTCATATAATGGATTTGGTTTTAAGTCTAACCTTGGTGAATCTGCATGTGATCCAATTATATTTAAACCGTCTTCTAATTTTTCTTTACCTATAATTGCTAAATACATGCTTTTTTCTTTATTTACGTAATATACTTTGTCCCCAACATTTAAGTTTTCTACTTCATTTACATCTTTAAATCCATTTGCTTTTGCCATTTCTACAGCACTTTTAACAATTTCTCTTTCTGTTTTTGAATTGTTTAAAAATTCCATATATCTTTCATTATATTCAAATATTTCTTGTTTAAGCTCTTCAGAAATTTTAAACCATCCATTTACTTTTTTGTTGAATAGCTTTTCTTTTAGTTCTTCTGCATATGTCATATATATCTACTCCTTTTCTTTTTTGTATATTCTATCATTAAATAGTTCAAATGTCCAAATCTTCCGTATGACATTTTTCGATTTTTCTATACAAAAAGACGAGAACCTAAAATTTTCTAACAACTGCAAATTCTAAGAAAATTTAAAATGCGCTATAATTCTCTAGTACATAAATTTCTCCTAATATATAAAAAAAAAGGGATTTTAAGGACCGTCCCCGAATCCCTAATCCCTTTTTTAGGTTGTTAATCTATTTGTTTAAAACTTTCTTTTTGATTAAGATTATTCCTACTGCTAATATTCCAGCAATTGCAATTCCTATTGTTATGTATTTTACTACATCTTCTGCACCAAATGGTGGAACTATAGAAATTCTTTCTGATAATGCTGTATCTGGTTCTCCTATATTATAGTTACCAGGAATTGAAACTATACTAGAATTATATGTTCTTCTACCTGTTGGTGTATATGTTTCTATAACTTCTGCTATGTTTTCATATTCTGTATCGTCTGTAACACTTCCATCTGAAGATACTACTTTTGTTAGTAATACTGATGATGTTTGTGTTTCTGAAGATTTTCCTGCATTATCCTTAGCTTTTTCTGGTACTATTGGATCTGATTTTAATATAGGGTTATCATCTGTTGCAACAATAACTTTTTGTAATCCATTAAATTTGTTTTCATCTACTGCTTTAATATGTGGATTATCTCCAGATGTTAATTGTGACTTGTCTGTAATTTCTTGCCATCCTGTATTTAAGTTTGCATCAAATACTAAGTTATTAGATACATAATCTGCTATCATTAATGGGTCTAATGTTACTATTTTGTTTTTATCTGTTATTACACCTGTATTGTAATATGTTTCATCTTCATAATCTGTCTCACCTGTATTTATTACTTTTATACTAAATGTAAGTTCTAATGTTGCACCATGTAATAAGTTTTCATCTACTGTAGCTTGAATTAATCCTCTACGTTCTCTTGTGTTCTTCTTCCATGTTAGGTTTGGTACAGATTGATTAGAGTTAAATATTGTTTGACCATCTCCTGTTGTTGATAATTTTAAATTAGATACTGTTTTTTCTACAAATATATCTGAACGTGGTCTTTCTATAATACCTAAATCTATATTTTTTACTGCATATTCTGCATTTTCTTGTCCAACATATTCTATTTCCATACTCATATTAGCTGTTACAGCATTCATATTTGTGTTATCTGCTAATGCTCTTAATGTTTCTTCATCTGTTCTAGCTGTTGAGTTTAAAACTGTTGCATTTTTATATTTTAAGTTTTTACTATAAGAATTTACATCTTGTCTTCTTCCTTGGTCATCTTTAGCATCATTTAGTTTTGTATCTATATTATTATTATACCAATGTGCATCTGGATAATTTTCGTCTTTGTAAATTGTAGATTTGTAGTCTTGACCAGTGTACATTTCGTCATTTGGTTGCACTGCTACTAAAGATTCATAATCACCATATATAAATTTAATGTTGTAATCTCCAGGAATGTAGTCTGTAAATTCGTATTCTCCTTTGTCATTTGTTCTAGTCTCTTTTACTTCTACATCTCCATTTGTACAAATTAGTTGCACTTTAATTTGGTTTACTAAATTTTCACCATTTGAATATGTTCCGTCACCAAGTCTTTCGTTGTCTTGCTCTAATTTTTCTGCTAATGCTGCATCTTCAAATACTGTTCCTGTAGCTCTTCTCTTATTAGAATCATCAACTATTAGTTTTAATCCTGGTGCTGCATCTGCATCATCCTCGAATACTTCCATACTACGTTTTGTTTTTTCTTCTCCACCTAGGTCTTGGTATTCGTCTGTTTTGCTAAATGCTACAAATTCTTGTACTTTTGAATCTGTTGGGTTTAAGTTTGCTGGTGTAGAGTCTACGTCTATTAATCCTGCATTTTCCCCTGCATTTGTTATTAATTGTCCATTTAAGTCTTTTCTGTCTTCTCTGTATGTATTTTTGTAACCAGATATTTGTGCAAAGTTTTCTTTAGTAGATGTTCCTTCTTCCACTAATGCTCTTAATGCTTCATCTGTTACTCTATATTCTACAAATATCCATTTTTTGTCGTCTATACCTTGGTCTGCCAATGCTGTTGTATTCATTGTATGATATGTTTTTCCTGAACCAGATATATCTTGACCTTGTTTCCATGCAATTTCTTTTTCGTTTTCGTCATATGATCTAATGTACTCATAAGAAGTATCATAGTAATCTGCTAAATCTGTTACATAGCCTGTAAGTTTTCCAACTGATTGATTCTTTAATTGAATTTTGTAAGTTACTTTTACTTGTAATTTATCTGGTGCTTCTTCTAGCTGTTGTTCCATTTTGTATTTTAAGTCTGCACTTCTAATTGCTCTATTATAATCTGGTATGTCTGTACCTCTTATTTCTACTTCTAGGTCTTTATCTCCACCTGGATAATCATATTTATGAGTTTTACCATTAATACTTAAGTCTACTTTTACTAAATCTTTTCTTAAGTTCATGTCAAATTGTTCTCTGTCTTTAATTCCAAAGTTGATATTTTGTAATTCTTCTTTAGAATTTGAAACTCCATATAATAATAGTTCTTCCATTCCATTTGGTCCTGTGTACGCATAAATATCAAATGCTGGGTTTTTAGTATCACTTCTGTCTGGTACTGTATGAGTACTATCTACTGGCGTAAATTTGTTATTAAAGTTTTGTCTATTCTTTTTGCCATCTGTTGCATAAGATCTTTCTTCTATTGATGTTTTTCCTAGTGTTCCTGAATTATCTATTATCTTACTTACTCTTTGATATGTTGTTGGTTCATATAATTGTCCATTATATTTAAATCTTACATAGTATTGTCTAGAAGCTAATTGATCTTTAAATTCGTAGTAACCATCTTTGTCTGTTGTTGTTTTTGCAACTTCTTTACCTGTACTATCAAATAATGTTACTTCAATTCCTTCTAGCATTTCATCTCCGGTACTTAATATTCCATCTTCTGTACCATCTTTATTTGCTAAGTTATCTTTAAATACTTTTCCTGCTAAATCTATTGTAAGTTCTATTTCTGGTCCTGTTGCATCATCTTTTGCAGGTCCTCCGGTATAATCTATTGTTACTAAACGTTGTACTGTACGTCCATCCATTGATGGTGTAGTTGGTACATAATATGTATATGTTCCACTTGCTTCTTCATATTTATATTCTGCCTTTAATGTAACTTTAGATGCATTTTTTGCTTCTTCTTGTGATAATAATACATAGAATTCTTCACCAGAATCTATATCTTCTACACTACCTGTATAACCTCCAAAGTTTACTTTTTTAACTTCAATTGTTTCATTTGTATCTGTTGTTAAATATAATCTTGATATTTTAGAATATGAACTTTTATAAAAAGATAGTTTAAATGGGCCTAATTTGTATACTCCATTTTCTGAGCTTTGTAGTCCTGCTTCTGATTGTTCAAATTTTATATCTTTTCCTTTTTCTTGTAACTTTTTGTAATATTCATTAAAGCTTGCTATTTTGTTATATTGTTCTAATGCATCATCATAATCTGAATGCCAATCTGGTGTGCTAATATTGTTTGCAATTTCTGACATCCATATTAAATTTTGTCTAGAATTTATAGAACAACATTGTCTGAATGCATATGCAAGCCCTGCTGACATATTACGTGTTTCTGCACTTTGAAATGTAAGTCTCCAAGATGACCAAAGTGATCCTCCAGCTTGTGAACAATACACTTCTGTTTGTTTACCATCTATGTTTGTAACAAAAGGAGGTCCTCCATTTGTTACACCATATTGGTATACAAATGAGCTAGCTTTTGAAATTGGTGAAAAATATGTAATTACTGCTATCATTGGTATAAGTATTAATAATATTATTAATGCTAATAATTTAGATTTTTTCATAATTTCTTTCCTCCTTTCTATATTTTTAATACCTTTTTATTTATTATATATGCTCCACAACCTGCTATTGCTAAGATTGTTAATGTTAATACTGCATATGTTACTGGTCCACCAGTCTTTATTCCTATAATTACATTTGCTGAAGAATTTGCATCATCTTCTGCATTTTTTTCGTCTAATAAACCTTGGTCATTATACGTTTCTGTAATTTCGGCTTTATTTGTTACAGTTCCTGTAGCATTTTCATTCATTTTCTTTGTTAATAATAATTTAACTTCTTTTGTTTCTCCTGGTTTTATAAGTTCATTCTCTAGTGCTGTACATACAAGTGTCTCTCCAGAAGTATACCAATCTTTATTTAAATTAGAACTAAATTCTAATTCTTTTGGTAAATAGTCTACAATTTTCTTTGCATATCCTGCTACATTACCCTTATTAGTAATTGTCATTGTGTATTCTATTACTAAATTTGTATTGTTAATACGTTTTGCATCAACTTCTATTTTTCCTAATTTCTTATTTTCATAAGGTATAGCTTTTGTTTTCTTTCCATCTGCCATTTTTATTTGTGTTAATGATTTATTTAATGATAAGTCAAATATTCCTTTTGTCGTTAGTCCTAGGTCTATATTGTTCATACTATTTTCTGTAATTTCTAAACTGTCTGTAATTGCTACTCCATTGTTTTCTGTTGTATTTATTGCATCTGAATTATATTTTTCATCTGCATCTTGTTTTCTATATTCTGTAATAACATATTTAGAGTTGTCGTAATTAAATTTAACAATATATTTTCCTTTAATTAAGTCACTTAAAATATATTCACCTTTATCGTTTGTTGTTGCTGTAATTTTATCTCCGTTTGAATTTTTTACTTCTTTACCTGTTTCTGCATCAACTATTGTTACTGGAATTCCTGGTAGCAATTTTTCTTCTAAATCTCTTGTACCATTTCTGTTTTCGTCAAACCATACTGCACCAGATATTCTGTAAGTATTAGAATTTTGAACATTATCATTTTCTATCTTGTTGTTAATTTCGTCTTTAAAATCTTCTGTTCCGTCTCCAGATACTTCTACATCTACATTTGAGTCTTCTTCTTCTTTTGATGGATCCATCATTTTGTTTACAGCTGCTTTTACTACAAACTTAAATGTTTGACCTGCATCTAAGTCTAATGTTGCCTCTGATACTTTATTTTCTAATAAGTATCCACTAAACATTTCTTTGTCATCTACATAGTATGTTGTATTTAAATATTTTAAGTTATCTGGTATTGTTGCTTTTATTTTTACATTTTTTATAACTCCAGAGCTTACATTTTTAGCTGTTATTGTATATGTTACAACATCTCCTATTTGTAAGTATTCTTTAGTTATATCTGTTTCTGTTTTTACTTCTAATTTATTATTTCCTGTTGAATGTATAATTATAGAACTTTTTTGTTCGTTTGTACCTTTTCCTTTTACTACAACTTGCATATTTACGTCTTCTTCTTTAATTGTTTTTACTCTTAATATAAAATTGTATTTTGCTGCAGATTTTGCTTCGATATCTCCAACATTAAATGTTACTGTTCTGCTCTTTTCATCGTATTTTACATCTTCTTTAGATTGATTAGCTCCTGCATATTCTTGTCTAAATGCTTCTATATATTCTACATTTTCTGGTAATTTTATTGTTGCTTTTACGTTTTCTACTTTTTTATCTGTTGCATTAGTTATATTTGTATAATATTCTATTTTACTTCCTAAGCCTACATTATCTTGTGTTGGTGTTGTAAATTGAATAATAAAACTTGCTAATGTTACATTTACTTCTGGTGTTGATACTTGTTCTGATTTTTCTAAATTTCCAGCTGAAAGGCTTAAGTCTAATTTAAATGTTCCTTCACGGTTTGCTTTTATTGTAAATGTTACTTCTTTGCTTTCTTGTACTGCTAAGTTTCCTACTGAAAGGTCAAATGTTCTTATTTCTGGTTTTACTTCATATCTTTCTCCCATAGGTTCTTTTATATATTCTGCATAATCAACCATTTCTGGTAAGTTTACAGTAACTTTTACATTCTCTGCTGGTACTTCTCCATCATTTTTTACTGTAATTTTATATTCCATTATATCTTCTGTTGAAGCTGTACTTCCAATATTAGAAGATATTTCTGCTTTTAATTCTGGTCCTTTTCCTGTTGATACACCAACTGTTGGAGCCATTGTTTCTTTTGATATTGTTTGATTACTTTCTTCTTCTTCATAATATACTGTATATGTACCAAATGCGTTTTCATTGTGTGATAAGTTCTCTGGTACTTGTACATTGTATGCCATATCAAAAGCTGTTGCTTGTGGCATTACATAATTATTTAATACTACTAAATAAGATTTTATTTTTGAAACGTCGTCTATAGTTTGTTTCCATCCATTTTGTGTATTGTTTAAATCTGCTGTTGCTTCACCATTTTCACTATAATAAATAGTTGCAACCCCATTTTCTATTCCTGATACCGTAAGTCCAGATGTTAATATTGTATTTACTGTAGATCCTAATTCCGTTCCATCTGTTTTCTTATTTCCTTGGAATGGTATTCTTCCTAATATTTTTGGATTTTTAATATCTTTTCCGTAATTATTTACTACTGTTGCTTTCATTGTAATGTTTTTAGAAGCTTCTTTAATTCCTATTTTTCCTGCTTGTTCTTTATTTGGTAAAGAAACTACTTCTGCATTATCATTTGAAAAGTTTGCTACACTACTTAATAGTACAACTCCTTGTGGTGCATATATATTCATTCCAACTTTGGCTATACCATCATTTTCGTATTGTATCGCTTTATTATTTGTTACTTTTAATATAGCTTCTTTTGCTACATTTGCTGCTGTTTTTCTTAATGTTATGTCTGTATTTATTACTACATTAATTCCTTTGCTTATATCTGTAACAAATTCTGTTTGATTACCTTGTATTCTTATTCTGATTACTTTGTTTCCATTTGCATCTGTTATAACATCATATGAACTTATTGCTAAGTTTTCATTATATAATAAGTTTATTGTTTTTATTTCTAATACTTCTATTTCACTTGGTAATGTTATTTCAAGTGTTGGATTTTCGAATAAGTCACATGTATAGTCATTTGATTTTAATATAGCTTTTATTTCTACATTTTCATTTTTAGCAGTTGTTGTTAAGTTTACATTGTTTATATAAAGTTCTGCTTTTGTTGATGTTTCATTTAATTTTGTTGTTGCAACTTTTGTTTCTAGCTCTTCTACTATATCGTCTCTAATTATATTTCCAAAAACTTCTGTATCCATTCTTTGTATGCTTGTGATTGTTGCTCTATTTAAATTTGTTGTAGCTTTTATAGCTTTGTTAATATTAAATGTTATAATTCCTTCTGAAACTGGTTTTGTTGTTTCTATTTTTATTGCTGTAACATCTTGATTGTTTATAGAAATTGTCATATTACCATTTGCATCTATGTTAGTATTTTTATCTATTCCAGCTATTTTGTTACCATTTTGATCGTATATTTGGATTATTCCATTTGGTCCTAAAATTTTATCAAATACAGCTTTACTTATAGCTATGTTTTTATAGTACATATTATTTCCTACTGGCATTGTAGCTTCATTTGCTGTAATAAATTTTGCATTGTTTTCAATTAACTCTAATTTGTCTACAGCATCTATATATGCTATATTTGCTGATATTGTAGATGCAAATTGTGTTTCATATTTATTGTTTGCATACATATAACCTTTATATATTTCTTCTGTAGAAGATACTTCTGAATCTACTACTGTACTAATTTTGTCATTTAATTCTACATTTTTTTGAACTTCTGCTGTAACTTCTTCTTTAGTTACATATGTATTTATTCTAGATTTTGCATTTAAAGTTACAACTGTTGGAGCAAAAGTAGTATCTGCATATATATATGTTATATAAAATTTGTCTTCTCCTAATTTCCAATTAACTAGATTATTATTTTCTTTATTTTCTAAATTAATTTTTAATATTCCGGTGTCTTTATTATAAGACCACATATCTTTTGTAAATTCTGCACTATTTGTAGCCATTGTGTTTGCAAATATTCTAACTTCTGTTGGATTTTTATCTGCAATTTTTGGTACTGTAACTTCTATTTGTGTTTTTTCTACTGGAAGCGAATTTCCTTCTAACATACTTGTTAATAGTGTTTGCACATATACATTTGTATTATAAACACCATATTTAGTTACTTCTTCATTTAAAATTGCTTTTGGCTCTGCATTCCAATTTAATCTAACATTTATATTAGATTTTATGTTTTTTGACTTTCCGTTTTCATCATAATATGTTCCTTCTAAGTTTAACTTTGTTTCTCTCGAAAAATATGTTAAGTCCATATTATCATTTCTTACGAAATTGATAGGAATTTCTAATTCAATTTCTTTTCCACTTTCTATTTGGTTTAATGTAATTTGATTTTTCTCATAATCTACAGATTTTATGTCGTCGGTTTTAACAAAATTCTTAGAAATTGCAAAGTTTGGATTTTCTAATGAAATCGTTGCTGTTTCTAAATATCCTGTATTTTTTACATTTACCCTTACATATAATTTTTGTTCTGTAGGCATTTCTGCTTCTTTGCTATGTTTATTTGTTCCTTCTGTTTTAAAGTATGCATCAAATTCTACATTTTTGTTGTTTGACACAATACCTTGTTTTTCCAATTCTTCGTATGCAGCATAAACTGAATTTGTTACAATAGACACGTATGACATAAGTAAACAAACTACGGTGATAGCTGCAATTAACTTATTAACAACCTTTTCTTTCATATTTTCCTCCTAAAAAAATAATAATCCCATATATTATATATTATATACTTTTTTTCCTTATTTTTCAATGGTTTTCTGAGATTTGTAATATTTTTATGTAAATTCATTTTTTTACATCTTTTTCCTTAACGGATACTTATATTTTAAAAATATTTTTTTATAGTAACTATTTATTACTTTTTTAATATAATATTATAACTACATTCATATATTTTTTTAAGAGGTGATTTTATGGATAATTTAGACATGGCTAAATTAATGAATATGCTATCTAAGGTGGATAAAAATGATTTGCAAAAGAGTATGGAAATTGCAAACAAAATAATGAAATCCGAAAACAAAGATGAAATTATTAAAAAGTTAAAAGATAATTTAAACTAATTTTTTGGTATGGAGGTTATTATGAACGATGATTTATCTGATCTAATAAAAAATTTTTCTAATAGTAATATAAATATGAATAAAATTAGTGATATTTTAAGTAATTTAAATTCTTCTGACAAGTCATCTGCTTCTAATGACTCTTCTACTTCTTCTAATTCCGATGGCTTACATAGTAATATAGATATAAATACAATTTTAAAAATGAAAGAAATTATGGATAAAATTAATTCTACTCACAACGATAAACGTTCTAATTTGTTGCTTGCATTAAAACCCTATCTTAGAAAAAGTAGACAATCTAAATTAGACCAATATATGAAACTTTTAAATATGGCACCATTATTAGAAATATTTAAAAATAATGGTGGTGATGATAAAAATGTATAATTTTCCTCCTCCTTATTCTAATTTTTATAAAAGCTATATGAATAAATCTAATTTGCATAAAAATAATAGTATACAAGAAAAAAATACTTCAAAAAACAACGAGCCAATAAAAAATACTAATGATATAGATGTTGATTCCATTAATATTTTAGGTATAAAATTATATTTAGATGATCTAATAATACTTTTTATTATTTTTATTTTATATAAAGATAATAGCACAGATAATGGTCTAATAATTTGTTTATTGCTATTGCTTTTAAGTTAATTTATTCAACCGGGATTAAGGAACGTTCCCTAATCCCGGTTGAATTTTTTATTCTAATATGATCTCTCTTCCATTTTCGTTAACATAGGCATATGTATATGCGACATTGTATGCGTCATCATCTTTTACCATTTCTTTTATTATGTTTGCAATTCTAAGTTGTGGCGTATCTATTCTATTTGCTGCAACTATTGCTTGTTTATTTCCCTTCGCACCTGCATGTGCTAATCCTCTTAAATTTCCTACGACTACTACGTTATCCCCAGCAATTACTTCTGCACCTGCATTTACATCTCCTAGGATTATTAATGTTCCCTCATATTCCATTCTTTGTCCAGATCTTAATGAGCCTCTGTGTATTTTTGACTCTGAAATTTCTACATCTTTATTATAAGTTCTTCTTATCTCGTTTAGCCCTAGGGCCTTAGGGGTGTCGAACTCTACTTCTACATTTATACTCTTTTTTATAACTTCTTGAATCTCTCTTATTTCTTTATTTTTTAATATTCTCCCTGTTACAAATATTGGCGTTTTTTCTTGCTGATATAATTTCTTAAGTTCTGGTAATTTTTTCTTTAAACTTTTTATAGTATCTGCCTGAGTTGCTTTTTCACTTAATTTCATAACGATTACGTCTTTTTTTAAATTTACTGTTACATACTGTGCCATGTTCAACTTCCTTTCTTATTATCTATAAGTTTCTACATAAGGTGCTTGTGTCATATCTTCTTGGACTTGCGCTATATTCATTCCAAAATATTGTTCCATTATATATTTTACCGTTTCTGCGGTATACCAACCATGTCCACCATTTTCTACAAACACAACTACTGCAATTTCTGGGTCATCAAACGGTGCAAAACCTGCAAACCACGCATTTGTTTTTCCATTTCCTGATCCTCTTTCAGTTTCTGCAGAACCTGTTTTTCCTCCAACTTCTATTGGGAAATCTTTAAATACACTATATGCTGTTCCAGATTCGTCAGACGTAACAGATCTCATTCCCTCTTTTACAACGTCTATACTAGTTTTAGATATTTCTAAGTCTTCTACTCCATTATCTGTTATTCCCAATTTCGACTTTATCTTTTGTTCGACTTCATCTTTTGGTATTTCTGTACCATCTGCTTTTATAACTGTTTCTAGTATAGTTGGAGTTATTTTTTCTCCTCCATTTGCGACCATACTTATATATTTTGCCATTTGTAATGGTGTAAACGCATTATAGCTTTGTCCAATAACAGCTGACATCATGTCTCCTGGATACCAGTTTCTTTTTGCTTTTTTAGCTGTTTCTCTAGAAGCAACTGTTCCAGAAACTTCTCCTGGTAATTCTACTTCTGTTTTTACACCTAATCCAAAATATTTTGCGTATTTAGCTAGTGTATCTACATCCATTCTTGTTCCAATAGTATAGAAGAAATAGTTACAAGATTTTTCTATGGCCCCAGTAATATTAAGCCAACCATGTCCTCCTTTTTGCCAACATTTCCAACTGTCATTATAATGGTAAAACGTGCCTGTATCATTAACTTTTTCTGTAGTATTTACAACTCCAGATTCTAAACCTGCTATTGCTGTTACCATTTTAAAAATTGAACCTGGTGCATATGCAGATTGAATTGTTTTATTCATTAAAGGTAAATCTGGATTTTGGTTATATTCGTTCCATTTTTCTGTCGTTATTGTTCCTACAAAGTCTTGGGGATTGTATGTTGGGAAACTCGCCATTGCTAGTATTTTTCCAGTTTTTACTTCCATTACTACAGCTGCTCCAGAATTTGTTTCATATCTTTTAGAATATCCACCTGTATTTATTTTATTTATTGTATTAGCTAGAGCTTCTTCTGTTACTCTTTGTAAATTTAAATCTATTGTAAGAACCACATCCGAACCTTTTACAGCTTCTTTCGTAGTATATTCTTCTTGTACTGTTCCATCGACGCTCATATCTAATTGTTTTATCCCATCTTCACCTTTTAAGTACTCTTCAAACGTTGATTCTATTCCATTTTTTCCTATTATATCGTCTTGGTCATATGTATCTTTTCTTGTTTCTAACTCTTTAGATGTTATTCTACCTGTATAGCCTACAATGTGAGAAGCTGTTGTTCCTTGCTCATAATTTCTTACTGGTTCTACAACTACATTTATTCCTGGAAATTCTGACGATTTTTCGTTAAATATTAATACAGATTCTCTTTTTATATTTTCTGCTATTTTTAATGGTTTTGTACTACTATATCCCTTTTCCTGTATTGCATACCTAATAGCCATTATTTTTCTTGCTTCTGCAACATCTGTATTTTCTATTTCATATTCTTCTTTCATTATATAGAAGCATTCCTCTGGTGTTGCGTTATCTTCTATTTCATTATCTTTTTTAAATTTCTTAACTTTTTCTTCCGAAGCATTAAATGAATATGGGTTTATATTTATTATAAAATCGTCAATATATGTATCTCCATTTTGTTCTAAAACATTTATAACATTTAAAATAGTTTTGTTTAATGTTTCTTCATCTATCTTTGTTTTATATAAATCTATACTAAACCCCATTGTATTTCCTACTATAGTATTCCCTGACTTATCTAAAATTGAACCTCTATCTGCTTCTATCTTACTTTCTCTTGTTAACCTTGTATTAGATTTTTCTCTATATTCATTTCCATGAACTATTTGTAGATTGAAAAGTTGTAATAATAAAATAATTCCTACTACATATATAATAGTAGTTAGAAAATTAAATCTAAATTTTAAATTTGGTTTTTTACTCAATTAATCACTTCCAATCTTAGATTTTTTATTTAAAAATATCGTGTTAATATCTTTGTTTCTTTAAAATTTTCTTCTAATATATATCCACATTTTTGAATAAGTGGATATAGTATTATTGTTAGTAATACATTAAATATTGTTTCTATTGCAAGTTTTATAAAAAATTCCGCTAGTTCCAACGAATATGTGTATATTATTGCATTTATAGAATAATTAAGTAACTCATAAGCAACTGTTAAAAACATAACCATTAGAACAAGTGTTATTCTACTATCCTTAGAAAAATTTTTATCTAATGCTGAACCCACAAATCCTACTATACCTAATGTTATAGCAGTTACTCCTATTTTCTTGCCTATAAATATGTCTAATAGTAATCCTGCTACAACTCCTACAGATATTCCAACATATTTTCCGGCAAATAATCCTATTACTAAAACTAATATTATAAATAAGTTAGGCATTACCCCTGCAATATTAAACCATGTAAAAACATTTGCTTGTAAAAAATATATTATAAGGAAAGCTAAAAGTATTAACAAAATTGATACTGTTTTTTTCATAATTGCTCTCCTTTCATTATTTTAGTATTACAAGAACTGTATCTAATTTAGAGAAATCTACTGCAGTTTCTATTGTTGCATACTTATTAGTTGGATTTTTTGTATTTACTACATCTTTTATTGTTCCTACATGTATTCCTTTAGGATATATTCCGCCTAATCCAGATGTTTCTATGCTTGTATCTTGTACAAGTACTGCATCTGTTGGTATATATGTCGCTTTTATTTCTCTTCCACTATTATTTATACTTCCTTTTGTTACAAAAGCATCTTTAGATGTGCTAATTATACAGCTTACAGAACTTGCTGGGTCTACAATAGTTTGAACTTTTGCAGTGTTTGCTGTAACAGATATAACATTTCCTACTAAACCTTTATCTGCAATAACTGTCATATTAGGTTGTACTCCATCATCTGATCCTACATTTATAACTATCGTTCCTGTATAATTACTAATATCTCTATTTATTACATATCCAGATACCGTTTTATATTCGCTATATTTTTCTTTAAGATTCATTTGCTCTTTTAATGTTGTATTTTCAGCTTTTATAATTTCTAATTCTCTTAAAGATTGTTCTAATTGGCTATTTTTTTGTTTCAATTCTTCGTTTTCGTTCTTTAAATTATCTAAATCCGTAAAAAATGTATCATTTCCAGAAATCTTATTTTTTAACATTGTAAAACCATTTTGAAATGGCATAACTATTGTACTAAAAATATTTTCTACGACTGTCAAATTTTCTATTTTTATATTTGAAAGTATTACTAGCAATATTAAAATTATTACTGTTACTACTATTCCAATAATTCCACTTTTTTTATTTTTATACATTCTTACTTCCTTCCCATATAATTAAAGTTATATTCTTTTTCTTGCGTTAATTAATACTGTTCTTAATTTTTCTAAATTTTCTAATGTTTTTCCTGTTCCTTTTACAACACAGTCTAATGGATCTTCTGCAACATATACTGGCATTCCTGTTCTTTCACTTAATAGCTTGTCTAAATTTTTTATTAGAGCTCCTCCACCTGCAAGTACAATTCCTTTTTCCATAATGTCTGAAGCAAGTTCTGGTGGGGTCTTTTCTAAAGTTGCTTTAACAGTTTCTACAATTTCGTTTATAGAAATTTCTATAGCTTCTTGAATGTTACTAGAATTTATAACAATGTTTCTTGGGAGTCCTGTATTTAAGTCTCTTCCTGTAACATCCATTGTCATTTCTGTCATTAGTGGAAGTGCACAGCCAATTTGTTTTTTTATTTCTTCTGCTGTTGTATCTCCTATCGCTAAATTATATTCTCTCTTTATATAGTTTGTTATATCTTCGTCTAATTCATCACCAGCTATTCTTAGTGAGTGACTTATAACTATTCCTCCTAAAGAAACTACAGCAACTTCTGTTGTTCCTCCACCTATATCTACAATTATATTTCCACTAGGTTCTGAAACATCTAGATTTGCTCCTATTGCTGCTGACATTGGTTCTTCTATTAAATACACCTCTCTTGCCCCAGCTTGCATAACTGCTTCTTCTACTGCTCTTTCTTCAACTTCTGTTATTCCAGAAGGAACACCTACCAATACTCTAGGTTTTCCTACGTTATTTTGTCTACATACTTTTTTTATTATATTTTTTAACATTAGCTCTGTTGCTGTAAAATCTGCAATAACCCCATCTCTTAGAGGTCTTACTGCTTTTATAGTTTCTGGTGTTCTTCCCAGCATTTCTTTTGCCTCATATCCAGTTGCTAAAATTTCGCCAGAATGTTTATCTATTGCTACTACAGAAGGTTCTTTAAGAACAATTCCTTTTCCTTTTAATGTTACTAATAAATTAGCTGTACCTAAATCTATTCCAATATCCTTTGAGTTAAGTCCTAAAAATTTAAACATATTAAAACAATCCTTTCTTTCTCATTATTGCAAAAACACTTTCGTAATTGTTATTTCCTATTATTACATGGTCTAAAAAAGAAATACCTAATAACATTGCTGCATCGTTTACTCTTTTGGTGAGTAATATATCTGCTTCACTTGGTTTTGGATCTCCACTTGGATGGTTATGTACAAGAATCATTCTTTGTGCTTGCATTTTTACTACATCTGCAAAAATATCTTTTGGCTCTATCATTACAAAATTTTGACCTCCAAATGATATATCTTTAATTTTTATTACTATATTTTTATTATTTAATATTATTAATTTCGCTATTTCTCTTTTTAAGTTTCTTAATTCTTTCATAAATAGTTCTGCAACATCTTCTGAGCCTTTAATTATAATTTTCTCTGCATAGATAGGCTTCCCTATTCTTTTCGCAAGTTCGCATACCGCTTTTATTTGTATTGCTTTTATCCTACCAATTCCTTTAATTTTAGTTAATTCTTGTATAGATAATTCTTCTAAAAAAGTAATGTCTTTTGTATTACATTTACTTCCCATGTCTAAAATTCTTTGCGCTACTACTAATGCTGATTCATCCCTTGTTCCTGTTTTTATAATTATTGCTAAGAGCTCCGAATTCGACAGGGTTTCCTCTCCATATATTTCTAATTTTTCATATGGTCTTTCATAATTTGGGAGCTTTTTCATTATCATATAAAATTCCTTTCTGCCCCCATTTTTAATTACACTTTTCTATATATTAGTATAGATAGTAAAATTCCTATTATACTTGCAATATTTACTTTTATAGTTAATGCAAATGTTATTTTTATAATATTTAGGTCTAGTACTAATGGTTCTGCTAGTCCAAAACTATTTCCATATGATAACCACCATAGAAAATCTACCCTAGATGCAAGTTCACCTAACAAACCTCCTACTACCAAACCTGCTAAAATAAATATTAATAACACCCATATATTTTTATCTTTAGTTGCCACTTTGCTCCTCCTTTTCCTTACGGAAATTAACAATTAAATTCCATAATATTATATCTATATTACATATATTTTTCAAGTCATATTTACAATTTTAGGCAAATAAAAATTCTTTATTTTTTTCAATTTTTTTCTTTTAATTTATTTTCTTTTATGCTATATTAAAGGTACCTATTTTCCTAGTATGGAATATATTATATTACCAAATATTACTTATTCAAATTATACTATTTA
>USAE01000032.1 GCA_900552655.1 uncultured Clostridium sp. | reverse complement strand
TTATATATAACGTAATATATTAAAAATAAATATATCCCGAAGTGGGAACTCTGTATTTTCTCTGTATTTTTTTAATATTTACAGAGGGCTAGAAAACTTGTTTTTCTAAGTGTTTACGAGATACATTCTGTATCTCTTTCCTGCCTTTTAAGATATTTATGATGTAAATACAATTTTTAAAAATTTCTAAATAAAAATTCATAAAAAGGTCTTGACAAAATATGTAAATGAATATAAAATATGAAAAGAAAGTGTAGTGACAGAGGCATTACACAGATTTGCCAATAAATAAAAAGTGTTAGCAAAAAGTTAAGTAAAAATTTAGCAAAACTTTAGTAGTATAAAGAGAGAATAGCAAAAAGATTAATAAATATAACACCTAATAGTGTGAAAACATTATTGGGTGTCTTTTTTTATGAAAAAAATTATTTTAATACTTTTGATTTTGCTATATGAAACGGACTTCTATATAGAAGAAGTTAAAAAAGTACATTGACAAATACACTTGATTTAAGTGTCATAACAAGTCATTTTCTTTAATATTCTGTATTAGATATTTTTATTAAAAACAGTTAGGAGATGATGCAAATATGTGTGAGAAAATCAAAAATACAAAAGATAAGTCAGAGTTTAATACATATTGCATATTTACAGAAGAAAAGCAAGAAGTGAAAGAAACAATAGGATTAATTTTTAAAGATTATTTAGAAAATTTAAAAACACAAATAAAGTAATTATTATTGACTATTGTAAAATATTTTTGAGCACGTTACAATTTAAACATAGATGATTACGGATAGGAGGTCAGATGCTAGATTTAAAAAGCCATAACTTTAAAGTTGGAATGTATATCAGATTATCTAGAGAAGATGGCGACAAGCAAGAAAGTGAAAGTATCAGTAATCAAAGAAATATTTTGCAAAGATATGTAAAGGAGAATAATTTATGTTTTGTAAAAGAATATGTTGATGATGGAGTAAGTGGTACAAGATTTGATAGACCAGGATTTAGTGAAATGATACAAGATATTGAAAATGGAACTATTAACATGGTCATAACAAAAGACTTATCAAGACTAGGCAGAGATTATATTAAAACTGGATTTTATATAGAAGATTATTTTCCAAAAAATAATGTTAGATATGTTGCTATAACAGATGGTATAGATACATATTTAGATAGCTCAAATAATGATATAACTCCTTTTAAAGCAATTATGAATGATATGTATGCTAAGGATATTTCAAAGAAGATTAGAAGTGTTTATAAAGAAAAACAAAGGCAAGGAGAATATCTTTGTAGTACAACTGCTTATGGTTATAAAAAACATCCTAGTATAAAAAACAAATTAGTTGTAGATAGAAAAGTACAGAGTATTGTAGAAAAAATTTTTGAGATGTATGCCCATGGTCATGGAAGTAGTGAAATCGTAAATTATTTAAATAGCAACCAATATTTATCTCCATCAGGCTACAGAAAAACAGGTGCCGTTCAAGATGAAAACAAGACAGGATATAATTGGAATGAAGTAACACTATGTAATATGCTAAAAAATGAGGTATATATTGGAAATACAGTACAAAATAAAAAATCTGTTATATCGTATAAGGTAAAGAAAATAAGAACAGTAGAAAAAGAAAATCAAATAAGAGTAAATAATACACATGAACCCATTGTCGACAAAGATATGTTTGAGAAAGTACAATGTATTCTTAAAAAAAGAGGAACAAATACAAAACTTAAATATGATTATTTATTACGAGGATTACTTTATTGTTATCATTGTAAAAGAAAATTACAAATAGTTTTGAAGAAGAACTCTAAAAGAAATTCAAAATCACATCCATATATAACTTGTAGTGATGCAAAGATACGAGATTGCTATCCACTTAGCATGAATTATGAAAAGTTAGAAACACATATTATTGATATTGTAAAAAGGATATGTAGAATATATGCAGATAAAGAAGTTTTTACGTGCGTTTATGAAAAATATCAAAATAAAACTCTTGATATAAGAGAAGGTTATAGAAATAAAATATTACAAATAAATAAAGCTATAAATGAGGTAAATAGTAACTTAGACAAGATGTATATGGATAAATTGAGAGGTGTTTTGCAAGAAGAAGATTATGTTAGAGTTTCACAAAAATTAAATTTTGAAAGGACAAAATTGAAAGAACAAAAGAAAGAATTAGAGAACAAGTTAAGTCAAACAGAAGAAAAAGTAGATAATAAAAACAGAGCAAAAGAAGAAAAAGAATTAGATGAATTAATAGAAAATTTTTTGAAATTAGACAAGATTGATAAAATATGTTTATACCGATTAATCAACAAAATAGAGATTGATAAAGATAAAAATATTTACATATATTTTAATTTTTCAAAATTAAATTCTATTAATGAAAATCTAGATGAATTCATAAAAATTGAAGAAATAATAAATGAAGATAATCAAAAACGCAAAGTAGTGTAATTCTAGTAGTTACAATACTTTGCAAATTGGTTGGTAGTTTTTAAAATCCACACCATTAATATTGGCTTTCCAACCAGAAGGAAATGGGATAGAAGGAAAATTTTTAGCAATATTAGAAACAGAAATATATACATTAGAATTTTTATCGTAAAAATTATTAACTAAATTTATTCCATCTGGATTAATCATAGGAATTATGTACAAAGAACAATTTTCGTATAAATATTTTGCACTATGTTCATAAATTTTTGAATCAGAAACAAAGGCATTACATAAATTACGTAAGAATTTTATTAATAAAAGAGAAGTAATCCATTCATTAGCATGAATACCAGCAGTATACAAAACTTCTTTTTTTCCAGTACCAAATTTAATGCAGTATATTTCATTTTTTAGAGTAGATTTACCAATAGAAAAAATTTTTAAGAAGTCGTAATTTTGTTTCAAAGCATAAATAGAATCTTTTAAATATAAATAATCTACCATATAATCACCTAATATATTATATGAATTTGTAAATATAAAAGTTATTTTTATTGCAAAAAAGGAAAAGTATGATATAATTGCAAAATAAGAAAATTTGTTTGCGAAGGAGAAAAAAATGTTTTCGTACATAAAAGGAATTTTAGAAGTAAAAAACTTAAACTATGTAGTTATAGATGTAAATGGAATTGGTTTTAAAATATTTATGTCAGAATCTGCTATACAAAGATTAGAAGAAACAGGAAATACTGTAAAAATATATACACATATGAATGTAAAAGAAGATGATTTAAGTTTATATGGTTTTATAACAAACGAAGAATTAAGAATGTTCGAATTATTAATAGGAGTAAGTGGAGTTGGAGCGAAATCTGCAATATCTATGCTTTCATCAATTACACCATCAAAATTTGCTTTAGCTGTAATTTCTAACGATGTAAAGACTCTTACAAAAATACCAGGAATAGGTCCAAAATCTGCCCAAAGAATAATATTGGAATTAAAAGATAAACTAAAAACAGAAGAGGCAATACAAACAAATAATATAGAGCTACAAACAAGTATTGTAGAAGATAATAAATTAGAAGAGGCAGTTCAAGCGTTAAAAGTATTAGGATATACAAGGCAAGAAATAGAAAGTGTATTAGCAAAAATAGAAATTAATACATTAACTGTAGAAGATATAATAAGAAAAGCATTAAGCTTTTTAGGAATGTAAGGTGAAAAAAATGGACTTAAGTAAACCTTTAGCATATAGAATGCGACCAACAACATTGGACGAATATGTAGGACAAGAACACATTTTAGGAAAAGACAAAATATTATATAGAACGATAAAAGCAGATAGGTTATCTAGTATAATTTTATTTGGGCCACCAGGATGTGGTAAAACATCACTTGCAAGAGTAATAAGTGAAACAACTAAATACAAATTTTATAAAATAAATGCAGTTACATCTGGTGTTTCAAATATAAAAAGAGTAGTAGAAGAAACTAAAAACATGATGTTAAACCCACAAGGTAAAAGTATATTATTTATAGACGAAATTCATAGGTTTAATAAATTACAACAAGATGCATTATTACCATATGTGGAAGATGGTACAGTAATATTAATAGGTGCTACAACAGAAAACCCATATTTTGAAGTTAATAAAGCTTTAATTTCTAGATCTATGGTGTTTAAATTAAATCCATTAACAAAACAAGATATAATAAAAGTACTAAAAATGTCTTTAGAAAGAGAAGATGGATTAAAAAGCTATGACATAAAAATAGAAGATAGTACAATCGAAAAAATAGCAGATGTCGCAAATGGAGATGTAAGAACAGCCTTAAATGGTTTGGAAGTTGCAGTTTTAACAACAGAAATTTCTTCAGACGGATATATTCATATAACAAACGAAATTGCAAAAGAAAGTGTACAATCAAGAAAAGCTATATTTGACAAAAATGGTGATAGCCATTATGACAATATAAGTGCATTTATAAAATCTATGAGAGGCTCAGATGCAGATGCGACAGTTTTTTATTTAGCAAGAGCATTAAATGGTGGAGAAGATCCAGTATTTCTTGCAAGAAGAATTGTTATAGCAGCAGCAGAAGATGTAGGAATGGCAAATCCGAATGCTTTAGTGGTAGCAACATCTGCAATGCAAGCAGTACATATGGTGGGAATGCCAGAAGCAAGAATAATATTGTCAGAAGCAGCTGTATATGTAGCTACATCTAAGAAATCAAATGCATCTTATTTAGCAATAAATAAAGCAATAGAAGATGTACAAAATAAAGAAACTGGAGAAATACCAATGCATATTAGGAATGCTCCAGTAGAAGGAATGGAAGCATTAGGATATCATGAAGGATATTTATATCCACACGACTTTCCTGGCCATTATGTAGAACAACAATATTTACCAGACAAAATGCTTGGAGTTAAATATTATATAAAAGATGAAAATATAGAATAATATTTTTTAAATTTGGAAAAATATTATTATGATAGTAAAAATAGTAATTGGTTTTATAGTAGGTATAATAAGTGGTTTATTTGCATCTGGGGGAGGGCTAATATTAGTACCGGCATATGTATATATAATAAAAATGTCAGAAGAAAAGGCACGTGCAACCTCAGTTTTTACAATATTACCAATGGTTATTGCAAGTAGTATATTTTATATTAAATTTGACAATATAAATTGGAACTTAGCACTAAAATGTGCAATAGGGGGAATAATTGGAGGAATAATAGGAGCAAAACTACTAAATAAAATATCTCCTAAAATTTTAAAATTAATGTTTATTATATTTTTAACATATTCTACTATCAAATTAGTATTTTAAGGTGATATATATTATAGGATTTTTAACAGGTATTATTTCTGGAATTATAAGTGGATTAGGTATGGGAGGAGGAACCATACTTATTCTAATTTTTACTGTGTTTTTAAATATGGATCAACATATTGCACAAGCGACAAATTTAATTTTTTTTATTCCAACTGCAATTATAGCTACTTATATTAATAAAAAGCAAAAACTGCTAGATTTAAAAACTGGAATTATAATTGGAGTTTTTGGAGCAATTGGTGCAGTAATTGGCTCTATAATTTCTAATAAATTAAATGCACAAAGTTTAAGAAAATGTTTTGGACTTTTTCTAATGATTATTACTATACATGAAATATATTCCTATATAAAATTGTATATTAGCAAAAAAACAAGAAATAATAATATTAAGTAAAATACAATCGAAAAGAGGGATATATATGAAGTTTATGAAAGGTATGCTTGTTGGAACATTAATTTCGGCAGGTGTTATGTATATGATGCATGATAATGAAAATTCAAAAAAGAAAATGATAAAAAAAGGAAAGCAGTTTGCAAGAAAAATGGGAATGTTATAACATTCCCGTTTTTCTTTTGCAAAGTTATTTTAGCTTGTGAGATTACGAAGTAATTACTATACATCTGGCAAAGCTAAGCTTATTATTTTTCACATTTATTAGGACAGCAAACAGGAGGTAATTCTTTACAACAATCCATATCTACACCTTTTAAGCAGTCACCATCACGAGGTTCGCATTTAGCACATATTTTTACATGTTTTACATTATCTACCCATAATTGTATTTCGTACATTTTATTGTGACATAATGGTCCGAATACAAACTCTCCATCACAATCGGTAAAAGTATGAGAAACAGGACGCTTCTCTTCATGACCATTTTCATAAACAACTTCGATTAATTTAACAACAGCATTTTGAACAGGTTCTTTATAACAATCTTTTACTATACCAAAAATTACGTTTCTGTTGTCTTCTGGTAAGTTTATTTCTATATCATATTGCTTTCCATTTTCTATAACTCCTTCTACATTTATAATTGGGCAAATGTTTTTATCATAATCCATAATTATTCATCCTTTCTATAATTATTTATAGTATATATTATGTAAATAGATTAAAAAAGTTGAATAATAACAATATAAATAGGCATAAAAAATATATTTAGACATATAAATTATAAAAACAATAGGAGGATTAATTATGTTTTATGTAATAAATAAGGAAAAAATAATAGCATATACAGTAACTGTGTTTACCGTTGTAGTACTGTATTTTGTAGCATCTACATATGAATATAAGGATGTAATTCCAACATCTAATATAGTAGTAAATAATATAAGTGAAAATGTTATAAAATGATATAGATAAACATAAATATCCAAAAAATAACTTTTTATGTAGACAAACCCAAAAAAATGTAGTATAATAGGTGTATCGGAATATTCAAATCAGGAAAAGACATAAAAGGGAAACGATAGATAAAATATAATTTAATATAGGAGGAAAAAAATTGAATACGAATTATTTAGAAAATAACCATTTAGTATTGGTTGGAAAAGTTACTAGCGAAAAAAAATTTAGTCATGAAATTTATGGAGAAAGTTTTTACATATTTGACTTAGAAGTAGCCCGTTTAAGTGGAAATGCAGATATTATTCCAATAACAATTTCAGAAAGATTAATATTAGAAAAAGAGTTAGAAATAGGAGATCGTGTATCAATAGAAGGACAATTTAGATCATATAATAGCTATGAAAACGAAAAGAACAGATTAATATTAACAGTTTTTGCAAAGGACATTAAATATTTAACTGAAGAAGAAGAAAATCCATCAGAAAAAGTTTCAAACGAAGTTACTTTAGTTGGATACATTTGCAAAAAGCCAATATATCGCCAAACTCCATTTGGTAGAGAAATATCAGATATTTTATTAGCAGTAAATAGAGCATATAATAAATCAGATTATATACCTGCAATTGCATGGGGAAGAAATGCAAGATTTTGCCAAAATATAGAAGTTGGAACAAAAGTAAAAATAGCAGGTAGAGTTCAATCAAGAAATTACGAGAAAAAATTTGAAGATGGAACTACACAAACAAGAACAGCATATGAAGTATCTATAAGTAGTTTAGAAATAGTAAATGAAGAAGAAGAAAATAAAGAGGTTATATAAATAAAAGTAAGCTTTAAAGAAAAGGCATAAAGTTTCACTTTAAAATTAAAGACTAAAAAGACTATTCTTTTTAGTCTTTTTTTGTTATAATGGCAATAGCTTAAAAATAAGGAGATAAAAACAAAAATGAAAGAAAAAACTAAAAAAACAATAAATAAGAAATCTGTAATATTTGATATATTAGCTATTATATGTATAATTTTATTTTGTATAGCAATATCACCAGTTACAATGCAAAATGATACATACTATACAGTAAAAATTGGTGAAACAATAGTACAAAATGGTATAGATGGAATGGATCACTTTTCGTGGCATGAAAACTTAAATTATGAATATCCACATTGGCTATATGATGTTATGATGTATTTTATTTATAATATGGGGGGATGGACAGGAATATATATTTCCACACTAGTATTTACATGTTTACTTGGAATTACATTATATATAACAAGTAAAAAAATGTGTAAAAACCAAATAGTCCCATTTGTTTTAACAATTGCCTCAATCTTTTTAATAAAATCATATATAGCAGCAAGAGCGCAGTTAGTAACATTTATTCTATTTGTATTAGAAGTATTCTTTATAGAAAAATTTATTAAAAATAGAAAAATTGGTTATGCAGTAGGACTGCTTTCAATATCTTTATTAATAGCTAATTTACATGTAGCAGTATGGCCATTTTTCTTTGTATTATTTTTACCATATATAGCAGAATATTTAGTCTGTGCAATTGTAGATTTAGACTTAATATTAAAATTAAAAAAATTAGCGTACGTAATAAAAAAGAAAATATTCTTTAAAAATGCAGAAAAAATAAAAATAATAGAAGAAAAGATAATAAGTATAGACAACCAAAGAGAAAAAATAAAACAAAGAAGAGAAGAAAATAGAAAACATCCATATAAAATAAAGATAGAAAGAAATAAAAATATAAAATATTTAATACTAATAATGCTAATTGCAGCTCTATTAGGCTTATGTACACCTTTAGGTAAAACACCATATACATATTTAATAGACACAATGCAAGGTAATACTACTAAAAATATAAATGAACATTTACCATTAACATTAATAGACCAAAAAGATATATTAGGACTATTAATAATAGTAATTGCATTATTAATGCTAACAGACATAAAAATAATATTAAGAGATTTATTTATGTTTGGAGGACTAGTAATATTAACATTAATGTCGAGAAGACAGATTTCTATGTTAATTCTAATAGGAATGCCAATATATTGTAAGTTGATATTAGCATTTTTTAAGAAATATAAATGTATGCAAGATGTAAAAAAATTACTAAAAGAAATGACGGGAGTGTATGGATTTTGCATTACATTATGCGTATTTGTAATTGTTAGTACAAACATGTATAAACCTAAATTAGATGATAAATATGTAGATGAATCTTCATACCCAGTACAGGCGTGTGACTATATACTAGAGAACTTAGATATAAGTAATATGAGAATATATAATGAATACAACTATGGAAGCTATATGCTTTATAGGGGAATTCCAGTATTTATAGATTCAAGAGCAGATTTATACACACCGGAATTTAATCCTGGTTGTACAGTATTTGATGATTTTTTAAATATATCAAATATAGGAACATATTATGAAAACAAATTTGATGAATACAATATAACTCATGTAATTTGTTTTAAAAATGCTAAGTTAAATATGTTTTTATCAAGAAATTATGAATATAAAGAACTATATTCAGATGATAGATTTATAATATACGAAAGAGATGTAGAATAGGGGAATATATATGGAAGAAAGCCAAGAATCTAAAACTTTAACACAAAAAATTAAAGAAAGAGAAGAACAAGAAAAACTAATTAAGAAAAAAGTATTAAAGAAAATTTTTATAATAGTACTAATACTTGTATTAATAGATCAAGTAACAAAATTTGTATTTATAAATAAGGATATAACTTTAATTGAAGGAATATTAAAATGTCATACTGTCCAAAACAGAGGTGGAGCATTCGGAGTAGGGCAAAATAGTACATTTTCATTTATTATAGCGAATATAATTGTGCTAGGAATAATAATAAAATTTATAAGTATGCAAGCAGAACAAATAGATAAGAAGACAGGGATTGCACTATCTATGGTTCTTGCGGGAGGATTTAGTAATTTAATAGATAGATTATTTAAAGGATATGTAGTAGATTTTATAGACATAACAGAGTTAATTAATTTCCCTAATTTTAATATTGCAGATATTCTTATTGTTGTAGGTTGGGTTTTACTAGCATTGTTTTTTGCAATGTATGCTAACAATGTAAGAATGGGAAAGATAAAAAAAGAAAAGGATGATAAAAGTGGAAACATATAAAATAGGAGAGGAAAATGTTAATTGCAGAATTGACAAAGTGATACCTATTTTGAATGATAATATTACAAGAATGGTAACACAAAAACTCTTAGAAGAAGAAAAGATATTAGTAAATGGTAGAAAGATAAAAGCTTCGTATAAAGTTAAATTAAATGACGAAATAACTCTAGAAATTCCAGAAGTTAAAGAAACAAAAATATTACCAGAAAATATAGATTTAGATGTTTTATATGAAGATGAATATATAATTGTAGTAAACAAAGAAAAAGGTATGGTTGTACACCCTGCAAATGGGAACTATACAGGGACATTGGTAAATGCTTTAATGTATAGGTGCAAAGAGACATTATCTGGCATAGGTGGAGAAAAAAGACCAGGAATTGTACATAGGTTGGATAAAGATACATCTGGAGCTTTAATAGTAGCGAAATGTGATAAAGCACACTTAAATATATCTAATCAAATAAAAAATCATGAAGTAAAGAAAACATATATAGCTTTAGTTAAAGGAATTGTAAAGGATGACGAAGCTACTATAAATATGCCAATTGGTAGAAGCAAAAAAGATAGAAAAAAGATGGATATAGATAAAAATGGAAAAAATGCAATAACGCATTTTAAAGTACTAAAAAGATACCAAGGTTATACATTATTAGAAATTAATATAGAAACAGGTAGAACACACCAAATTAGAGTGCATTTATCCAATATAGGATATCCAATTGTTGGAGATATGGTATATTCAAACGGAAAAAATGAATTTAATGTACAAGGGCAAATGTTACATGCAAAAAGAATAGAATTTGTACACCCAATAACATTAAAGAAAATGAAAGTGGAAGCCCCATTACCAACATATTTTAATGAAGTGCTAGAAGAATTAAAAAATAGAGAATTAGATATTTGAAAATAAGGCTTATAGATAGAAAAATTTAAGAATGTAATAATTCTTTATAAGAAAAAAATCCAGTACTAGAATAGTACTGGAAGAATCTATATAAATCTTTTTACTCCATTAAAAACAGAATAAAAAGAAAATTAAAAACATAACTTATAATAATATAATATGCATAAAAAAATATTTTATACACAAAAAGGGGAAAAAAATATGGAACAAAAAAATGAAATTAGACTTCAAAAATTTTTAGCAGATAACGGTATTGCTTCTAGAAGAAAATGTGAAGAAATAATATTACAAGGAAGAGTTAAAGTTAACGAAAAGGTTATAGTAACTTTAGGAACAAAGATAAAACCATATGAAGATTTTGTAGAAGTAGATGGAAAAATCTTAAAAAGACAAGATGATAAAATATATGTTTTATTAAATAAGCCAATTGGATATGTAACAACAGTTAAAGACCAATTTAAACGTGATACAGTTATGGACTTATTAAAAGATATAAAAACGAGAATTGTACCAGTTGGAAGATTAGACATGTATACATCTGGAGCACTTATATTGTCAAATGATGGAGATTTTGTTAATAAAATTACACATCCAAGTCATGAAGTAGAAAAAACTTATAATGTAACTGTAAGAGGAAAGATAACAAAAGATGAAATGAAAAAATTAGAAGAGGGTGTAGATATAGGTGACTATATAACTAAACCTGCTAAAACTAAAATCTTAAAAATTGATGAAAGTAAAAATGTTTCTAGATTTCAAATTATAATACATGAAGGAAAAAATAGACAAGTTAGGAGAATGTGCAAAACCATAAATAAACCAGTTCTTGCATTACATAGATCTGCAATAGGGAAAATAAATGTAAAAAATTTAAAATTAGGTGAATATAGATTATTAACAAATAAAGAAATAGAAGAATTAACAAAATAATATTGATTATATTAAGATAAAACTATATAATAATAACAGATTATACATAAGATAAAGGAGTAAGAAAATGAGCTATAAAAAATATATTCCATTCGATGATTCTTTAAAAGAAAATACAATAGTACAAGGAAAAGTAAAAAGTATTCAGCCATATGGAGCTTTTATAGAATTAGAAAATGGGGTAGTAGGCTTATTGCATATTGAAGATATGTCTGTAGCAAGAATAAAAAGCCCATTTGATAGGTTCTATATAGGTCAAAAAGTAAATGTTAAAGTAAAAAGTATAGATACTAAGAATAATAGAATAATGTTTACATATAAAGAACTATTAGGAACATGGGAAGAAAATGCAAGACAATTTAAAGAAGGAACGAAAGTAAAAGGAATTATACGAAATGAAGAAGACCATAAAAATGGTATCTTTATAGAATTAAAGCCTAATTTGGTAGGAATGGCTGAATACCAAGAAGGAATAGAATATGGAAAACAAGTAGATGTTTTTATAAAAAAGATTATTCCAGAAAAGAAAAAAATAAAATTAATAATATGTTAAGGAGGAATTAAAATGGTAGAAGATAGTCAAATAAAAGCTGAAGTATCACCATTTGCAATAAGGGAAGGTGAAATAAAAGTATTTGACGGTAAAGATGGTTATGTTTCAATGAATCAAATCATAAATAAAATAAACTTAGGTCATATTACAGATATTCATTTTGAAATTTTAGAAATAGTAAATGAATTTGAATTTATTACATCAAGACAAATTTACCAATTATTACAAATAAAAGGAATAGACGTTAAGTCACAAGATAAATTAAATAAAAAATTAGAACAACTAATAAAAACTAAAATATTAACAAGATATTATTTTCATTCAGAAGATGGAAAAGGTATATATAGAATATATTGCTTAGAAAAGATGGGAAAATATTTGTTAAATTCAAGAGACATAGAATGCAAATGGCAACCAACAGATAATGTAAAACCAGTTTCATTAATTAAAAAGAGATTAGCGGGAAACCAAACATTACTTGCATATTTAAGAAAAGTAAAAGCATTTGATTCATATGTCGTAAAACCTACACTTACAGCAAAAACAATAGGAAAACAATTTAAAGCAACAGGTGGAAGTGTTAAATTAACTAAGAATAATAAATCAATTTCTTTCTTATTTGAAGTAATTAGGAGAGAGGATGATTGGAAGAATAAACTAGTAGAAAAAATGAGATTATATCAAGATTTTTATGATAACTTTATTCCAGGAGATTCTGGCTTTTCAATTATACCACAATTAATATTTATATGTGAAGATGAAAAACATACAGCAGAAGCATTTAAACTAATTGTAACAAAAGGATTAGAAATTTCTAAAATAAAATTATATTTTACAACAGATTTAAGACAGAATAAAGAATCATTAGAAGATACTTTAATCGAATTTAAACTAGATGAAGCAACAAACAAGTATAAAGTTGCAGATGTTGAGCTAAAATTATTAGAAGATTAAAAAAAGTGAGTGCAATTAAAGCATTAATAAATGTGAAGAAATTGCATTCGCTTTATATAGTAGGGAAGAAAAAGAGGAAATTCTATTTAGAATTTCCTCTTTTTAAGTCTACGATTATTGCATCATCGTTATCAAATAAGAAACTTGAATCTGATGTATCTGTTTTTATTGGATCAATTTCGGCTGAATTATTACTGTCTGTAAAATCTACATTACCATAATTAAATTTTGGTTTTCTTCTTAGTCTAGAATCGGATTCATCTGAAATACCACTAGTGAATTTTTCGAAATTGAAGAATTTAACTTTTTGTTTTTCTTTATATTGCGAATCTACAAAAGCAACTTTTCCTTTACCAATTTGTAGACCACCTTTAGGATTTAGAACTTTATATGCACATTGTTTTGCTTTTAAAGAACCAAGCTTATCTGGCTTAAAGTATTCTGTCCAACCATATTCTATACCACCATATTTTTGATCATAAGTACCTTTTGCGGTATTATAGTCATTTTTATATTTCCATTTTCTCTTATTACCAAATTCCTTAGACCACCATTCTCTATCTTCCGGTGTAGCACCTCCAAATAATAATTTATTACTACAATTTGCAAGTATTGTTTGTCTATATCTTGAGTAAACTTTGCTTCCTAATTGTTCTAAGTTTTGGGCAGCAATTAAAGTACCAACACGATATTTTCTATATAAAGTAAATATTGCATCTATATCTTTACATAAGAAATCTGGAAATTCGTCTATATATAAGAAATGAGGAACTCTATTTCTTTCATTTCCTGGTCTTCTTAAAACAGAGTATTGCATTAATATTATAAAGAATAGACCAAAAGCCTTATGTGTTGCAGCACCTAAATCTCCTCTACGAGTACATACAAATGTAACTTCACCATTTTCAAGAGATTGGTCAAAGTTAATGTTATCATTACGGTTACAAAGAATATTTCTAACTCCTTCATTTCTTAAAAGATTATCTAATTGTGTAACAGCAGAATATACAAATTTTTCTGTATCTATTCTACCAGAACCGCTTCTATAAAAATTCTTTTTAAAATATGAAATTTGCATTTTATATTTTGTAGATAATTCTGGGTCATATTCCATTTTTCTACACATTTCTTCTACTAAGTCGAAGTCTGTAAGCATTTCTAACATATCTGTTAAATTAGGAAGATCACCATCATTTAATTTAGGGTACATTACTTTTAATAGTATAGATAAATTTTCTATTGCTTGACTTGTTACATTATCACGAAAAGCTTCTTCAACATCAGTATGTGTTGTATTATACATACTTTTTAAAACAGAAGAGATAGCTACAGCAGTCTTTAAAGGATCATCAAATGTAAATGGGTTAATACCAATAGAATCTGGATTATCTGGATCTATTAAATTATAAGGTATGTTAAAATTATTTGCTATTTTTATCATATTTTCTATAGATGTATAATCTGGTGAAATTGCAGTAATACCTAAGTTTTTGTATTTAATATCATCAGAAGATGAATCTATAATCATTTTTTTCATGTATGTTTTATAAATTTTTAATTTACTTTCAACAGGTTTTAACATATTTAAGTTAAAATGTTTATTTAAGAAATCATTATTAAATGGTGCTGAAAGAGTGGCAATACCAGTTTTTAAAGCAGTAAATCCCATTTCTTTTGCAGTTTCTTCAAAAAATAATTTCTTTTCAATATCTCTTGCAACCATTGGTTCTATTACCATTGTAGTTTTACCAGTTCCAGAAGGACCAACAACTAAGGTTGATTCAAATCTTTTATCTTCGGCAATTTTAACAGGTTTACCAAGTTCTGAGTCTGTACAAATTATATTTTCGCAAGTATATGGCCCAACATTTTTTGGTGCAGGCGATAGATCTATTCCATTAAAGTCTAAAACAGAATCTCTAATATCTACAGAATCATTTACTTTCATATAGATAAATTTAAATATCATAAAGAAAGTAGTTAATGGTATGTATAAAGCAATTGCTGTAAATGCAGGTTTTATTAATTCAGAAGATGTAGTAATTAAACCAACATAATTTGGAAGTGACATTAATAATATCCATAAAATTTCATTTAACCATTGGACAATCATGGATATTACAATTGTATATAAAACAACTACATATGTATACATAAATGAGAGCTTGACTTTATCTGACTTAGTGAATGAGGAAGAGCCAGAAAATAAAAATGCAAAAATAGGACAAGCTATTGCTAATGTATACTGAATTGGTCCCCAATAAGATAATGATATTCCACTAAAAAATAGAAATAGTAATTCTACAACTCTATCTACTAAAATATATATAGATATAAGTGTTAATATATATGTTAAAAATGTATTTCTATTAGTTTTTAGTTTTTTCAAAAATTTATCGAAAAGTTTCAAAACATTCCACCACTTTCATCTTAATTTTGTAAATATACACATATATTATCCTATAAAATAAGGAAAAAAACAAGATATTTACACTATTTTATAAAAAAAAGTCAAGATTAATACTTGATTGTAAAGAAATTTATTAATATAATATGATTTAGTTTAATACAATAGAAAAGAAAGGATTTAGATATGAAGAAACAAAAAAATAAAGTGCTAAAGGAAGGCTTTATGCAGGCGGTACTTTCACTTATGTTTTCTCAAGTTCTTATAAAACTATTGGGACTTATATATAATTTGTACCTTACTAACAAGGATGGATTTGGAGACCAAGGAAATGCAATATATTCTGGTTCATACCAAATATATGCATTATTATTAACTTTATCATCTATTGGAGTGCCAAATGCAATCTCGAAGTTGGTAGCAGAAAGAACAGCAAAGGGAGATCATAAAGGAGCAATAAGAATATTTAAAGTAGCTTTAGCTACTTTTGCATTAATTGGTTTAGCAGGGACATTATTGTTATTTTTAGGAGCAGATTTTATTGCCACTCACTTGCTAAATATACCAGAGGCAAAATATACATTAGTAACATTATCACCAGCAGTATTTTTTGTAACAGTAGCAGCAGTGCTTAGAGGATATTGTAATGGAAAACAAGCTATGCGTGTAACTGCTAGATCACAAACTTTGGAACAAGTATTTAAAACTGTATTGGTAATAATAATTGTAGAAATTGTTTATAAAATGACTAATGGAAATACTGTTTGGATGGCAGCAGCAGCAAATGTTGCAACAACTCTTTCAATCTTTATGAGCTTTATGTATTTGGTTAGATTTTATAGAATGACAAGAAATGAAAGAAGAAACGAGTTAAAAGAAACAGTAAATTATAAGTATCAAAATGTAAAAACTATTGTAAAAAAAATATTAAGTGTTTCAATACCAATGTCATTAAGTTCAATAATGTCATCATTTAATAAGAATATAGACTCGTTTACAGTTGTAAGTGGATTAAAGAAATTTATGACAGAAAGAGATGCAAAGGCACAATATGGAATTTTAGGAGGAAAGGTAGATACTTTAACTTCGCTACCACTTTCAATTAATATTGCATTTGCAACAGCATTAGTACCAACAATATCTAGGGCGATTGCAAGTGGAGATAAAGAAACTACAACTAAAAGGGTTTCATTTTCTTTAATGGCTAGTATGCTTATTGGACTTCCATGTACAATTGGAATGATGGTATTTGCAGATCCAATTTTACATTTACTATACCCAGCACAACCAGAAGGAGCTTTACTACTACAAATATCATCACTTACTATAATATTTACAATATTAGATCAGACTATTAATGGAACGTTACAAGGAATTGGGAAAGTTATGATACCAGCGATTTCTTTAGGATGTGGAATGCTTGCTAAACTAGTTATTAACTTGCTTTTAGTTTCTAACCCATCTTTTGGGGCGAATGGAGCAGCTATTGGCTCTGTTGTTTGCCATATGGTAGCTTTTTCAATAGCATTTACTACATTAAGAAAAAATATAAAGCTAAATTTAAGAATAGGCAATTTCTTAATAAAACCAATAATTGCAACAGTAATAATGTCAATTTGTTCATTATTTATATATAATGTACTTTTAGGAATAATATCACAAGCATTGGCAACAATAATAGCAATTATATTTGCAATGGTTATTTATGCAATTTCAGTTGTAGCACTAAAAATTTTATCTAAGGAAGAAATTTTTATGATTCCTTATGGTCAAAAGATATATAAAGTACTTGAAAAGCTTGGTATATATAGATAATTTGAATATTCAAAACAAGACATAAATGGTAAAAAAAACCATATATGCTTAGAGAGAATTAGGTTTCAAGAAAAAAATAATAAAAAAAAGAAGGATTTTAGTAAAAATTGGCGAATATAAGATTTAGTAGGCATTTGAAAGCACTACATAACACAAATTATTAGGAGGTAATTTAAATGAACAAAGCTGATTTAATCGCAGCAATCGCTGCAAAAACAGGAGAAACAAAAAAAAGTGCTGAAGCATCTGTAAATGCATTTGTAGACGTAATTACAGAATCTTTAGTAGAAGGTGATAAAGTTCAATTAGTTGGATTTGGATCTTTCGAAGTTAGAAAAAGAGCTGCTAGAAAAGGAAGAAATCCTCAAACTAAAGAAGAAATAAAAATACCTGCATCAAAAGCTCCAGTATTCAAAGCTGGAAAAGCATTAAAAGATTTAGTAAACAAAAAATAATTACTAACTTGAATTTTTATATATTAAATATGAATTCATATTAAAAAGGTCGAAAGACCTTTTTTGTTTTTGTTGTATAATGAAAACCCCGCGTTTTACGTGGGGTTCTAAAAGCTTCTAGCTA
>USAE01000031.1 GCA_900552655.1 uncultured Clostridium sp. | reverse complement strand
CTGTTTCATGTTTTAAGGCTAATCGTAGACTTGTAATTAATAATATGATTATTGTAATCATTGTCCGTTAAGATAATATTTTAAACTGCTATTAAATTTATCTTTTCATTAGTCTTATTATTTAAAACATTAAATTTATAATAGATTGTAATTTCTTTATTTTCTGAAAGAGTAATTCTATCAACTAATTGTACTAGCATAGTCTTATTTATCTCTTTCATATTTATAAAATCATTAACTATTTTACCTAAATCCATTACTCTTTCCTCCTTTACATGATTATTTTTTAAATCTTCTATTCTTTTTTGTAAATTACTTTTTGTATTATTTGCTTCAAAATATATTCTTTTAAAATCTTCTATGTTTAGAACTCCATTTATTTTATCTTCATATAAACTATCTATTTTTCTATTCAATATAGAGAGTTTCTTTTCTAATATTTCTATTTCCTTCTGAGTATAATCTTTTTGGTTTGCAATTTTATTTTGAGAATTATTAGCTATTATTTTATACTGTGTTTCTTCCAAATATTGCTTACATCTTTCTCTTATAGTGTCTAACACCACTTTCGTAATTTTTTCTAAATTATTTGTATGTGGAGTACATAAGTGTAATGCTGTATTAGTAGAATATGTGTTACATTTCAAATAAAATGTAATTTTACCACTTTTTAGATGATGTGCAATAACACTCAATTTTTTTCCACACTCTGCACATTCTATAATACCATTTAATAACCACTCATATTTTCTTGTTCTTTTTCTAGTTCTTGTTTTGATATGCTGTTGTACAATATCAAAAGTTTCTTCATCTATTATTGGTTCATGCATTCCTATTCTAATAAGCCAATCTTCTTTGGGTACAAGTAAAATTTTTTTACTTTTATAATTTACTTTCTTTTGTTTTCCATTTATCGCATAACCTAAATAAGTCATATTTTGTAATATTCTTTTTATAGCATTTCTATTCCATCCTCGTTTCACTTCATTTGGATTTCTTGTATGAGTATTTCCTACTACATCACTTGGAACAGTATTGCCTTTTTCTGTCATTATTCTTGCTATTTCTGTTGGAGTCATTCCTTCCCTTGCTAATCTAAATATTTCTTTTACTATTGGTGCTATTTCTTCATCTATAATATAGTGGTTTTTATCATTTGGATCTTTTTTATAACCATAAGTTGCATAAGTAGTCATTATCTTTCCTTCTTTTGCTCTTGTTTTCTTTCCATTTTTTACTTTCTTTGAGCAATCTCTTAAAAACCATTCATTAAAAAAAGCTCTAAATTGTGTCATATCTTCAGATGTTTCCTGTAAACCTGTATCTATCGCATCTGCAACAGCAACAAATCGAACTCTATGTTCAGGGAAATATTCATCTGTATAATATGTTACCTTTGATGATACCCTCCCGTAATCTTGATAAATCTTTAACTAATACTATATTTATTTTGCCCGCTTCTATATCTTTAATCATTTCTTTAAAACCTGGTCTATCAAAATTAGCACCAGAGTATCCATCATCTGAATATATTTTATAAACTTCTATTTCGCTATCTCTACAGAAATTCTTTAAAAATATTTTTTGGTTTGTAATACTTCCACTCTCTCTTTCAACATCAATATCTTTTGTTATAACATTTGTATTTGTTACTTCTTCTATTTTTTCATTAGATAATCTTACATATAGTCCTGCTATATATTTTGTTGGATTACTTATTGTTATCATTTTACCTCCTCCCGTAATAACAATAAGCTGAGCTGTATCTGTAATTATTATACTATTTTATATATATACTTACAAATGTACAATTAATTTTTTTGTAATATTACTTCACAATATTCTTTGAATGCTTTTTTTAACATTTCTCTAATATCTTGACCATCTTTATTAAAGATTTCTTTTATTACATATTCAGTTTTTATGTTTTCTTTCATTTTTATAAAAACTCCTTTCCTTATATTATCTTTATTTATAAATTTACAAATACATAGACTACTTATAATCACAAAAAGAGAAATATCAAATAAATATTTCCCTTTTTTAGATTTAGCTTATTGGATATATATTACTCTTAATTATTTTTTTCTTTAATTACCTCTGCTTGTTTCTCAATTTCTTTTGGAGAATACAAATCAATAAGAGTTAAAATGTATTCTTCTAATAATTTGTTAGTTATTTCTAAATTGCCTGAATGCTTTAAATATTCTCTAGTAACAATAGCATATGATGCTATTTGTTTTCTAGTAACAAATTCTGTTTTTTCTTCTATATATTCTTTGTGTAATTTTTTCTCCCTTACCTTATCTAAATCTATTCCTAATGAAATAATAAGAGCTTTATCTACATCTTTTATCTCATCAACATCTATATTTCCTATATAATATTTTAATCTAGTTTTATCAATTGCTCTTATTTGTTCTGTTAATATTAGTGAATTATGTTTTAATTTATTTTTATCTGCTTTTATAAGTACATGTGTAGGTATTTTTGATTTTGAGTTTATTTTACTTGTAATTGGTGCAATTATAACAGTAGGACTATACTCATTACCAATATTATTTTGTAGGATTACTACAGGT
Source organism: uncultured Clostridium sp. (assembly GCA_900552655.1). Taxonomy (GTDB): domain Bacteria; phylum Bacillota; class Clostridia; order TANB77; family CAG-508; genus Merdicola. Next base: position 15,903 of record USAE01000031.1, on the reverse strand, counting down.
CTAACTCCTGTTTGTTCACTTCCCACATAAGTTTCATCTAAAGCTGCATAATATAAATCTCCTCTTTTTATTACCATATTATTTATTTCCTCCTTTTTTTAAGTTTATTAAATATTCCATTTGTTCTTGATCTTCAATTTCTCGCTCTATATCTGACTTATTTATACTTGCTCCTAATATTATTAAGTATGTAAATATGCCAATTAGCACAAATATTATTGATAAAATAATGAAAATTACCTCCATAACTATTTTTACTCCTTTTTTATTTTAGGCTATCTACTCCTAAGAATAGATAGCCATTTTAAATATTTTATCTATTTCTGTTCTCCAAATTTCATTAAATGGCAATTAGCTAAATTGCTCCACAGGAATTTCACCTACCTGCTTCTAACAGATTTGTACTCAATGCGTGGGACGCTTTTAACGCTCGTTCTATGACTATACAAGTGTATCATTATACCTACTACTCGTCCTCGCCATATAAGTTGCTAACTTATATTTAAGTAAAGTAATTTGTGAGATTACCTTTTAACTAGCTCTAAATAGTAGGAATGTATTTAATGAATTAATATTAAATTTTCAATGTGCTTATATTGGGTATTTAAAAACCCCCTCAATCCATAAAGGAAAAAAAAGGGGGTTTGTGCAAAAAAATTTTAAAATTTCATTAATTTTTTTAATTTTTTTAATACTAGCTTTTTCTTATATTGAACTGTAGCATAAGGTAAACCTAATACTTTTGCATATTCTCGTACTGTTTTTTCTTTAAAAAATAATTCTCGTATCATCTTATATTCATCATTGTCTAATTTTAATAATGCTTTTTTTAACTCTTCTATTTCATTTTTTCTTTCTACCTCATTTTCTACATTTATTGTGTCATCAATAATCACTTGTTTATCATCCATGTCTTCGTCAAAATTTAATTGTTCAATAGAAACTGTATTTAATTTTTGTAAAACTTTTTTACTATATCTATTTCTTTCTATTTCTGAATAATAATCTCTATATTCTTTATCTGAAACTTCAAAAAGCATTTTATTTACATATATAAACTTTTTCTTTTTATAAGAAGGTATAGATTGCCTTCTTTCTTCTAATTCTTTGTATGTAATTTCTTCATAAATTCCTTGACTTATTTTTACAAAGCACTTTGCATTTTCTTTCATAAAAAAACCTCCAATATTCAAATTCAAAAAAACTCGAATATTGAAGGTGGTGATTTATTTCTAACTGGACAGTTTGATGGTATAAAAAAAGCATTTGATTCAGAGCGAATTACTCCTATACAAATGCTTTTACTTATATTAATTAAAAAGGGGATATGTTTTTTTTCAATCATACACTTACACTCCAAACTATCAAACTATCAATTTATAAATTTCTTTTCTGGAGTTTCTGTGTAATTGATTTTTCTGTCGTAGAGAGCTTTAGCTCTAACTACGGACAATATACCTTATTTTTCTTGCCATTCTTCAAAAAGGGTACAAAAAAAGATAAATGGGTACAAAAAAAGATAAAAAAATTCCCATAAGAAAGTCTAACCCTTCTTATGGGAATTTTTTATACTTTAAATTTTTTGTTTTATATTAAAAGTTTCTTTTTATTATATCTAATAATCTTGATAATTCTACACTTCTATTGCTTGGTATCTCTACAACTTTTTTATTATCCTTTATATTGAATTTACTATAATCTTCTAAAGCTTTTCGCGTTAAAAAATAAATATCATTACCTAATTCTGTAGAAATAAGAAATAAAGGTGGATTACTTGGATCAGTAATTCTAACTTGTTGTTCTCTCAATTCCTTTGCTAAATTTCTTAAAAATGTCATATCTTCTTTTTGAGTTTCTAATTTTTCTTTTTCTATTAAATATTTTTCTATTGCATCTAAAGTTTTATCATAGATATAGTAATTAGTTTCATTTACATTATTAGCAATATCATTTATTTTTGTTATTAATTCAGATTCATTAATTAGTGTAACAATTTTTTTATTTTCTATCATTTTATCAGCTCTATTTTTTACTTTTTCAATTTCATCTTTCATTAAATTCTCTCCCTTTCAATTTATAACTAGAAAGATAACTAATTTGTTGTTTTTCTTTTATTTTTAATTTTATCTAAATTAGGAAATGTTGATACAATAATGTCTTTTATTATTTCCAATTCTTCATCATCACATCTATTGATAATGTTTTCTAGTATTTCTTTATTAGAATAATTTTTACTATCTTTCATAGTTTCACCATATAATAAACTATCTGTTGTTACCTTTAAAGCTTTTGCAATCTGATGCACTGTATGAACGCTTGCACTTGTTCTTCCTTTTTCCAAGTCTGATACAAAATTTTCTGAACGATTTATCATCTCTGAAAATTTCTCCTTTGATAGTCCTATTTCCTTTCGATACTGCATTGTCCTTACTCCAAAACCTTTCCAGTCTTTATATTCATATCTATCTACTCTACTCATTATAATACCTCCAACTAGCAATTTTATATTTTTATATTGCTAGTTGTTATTATCTCATTTCTAAATCTTTTTTGTTATCAACTAGCATTTTATTATATTTCTTTTGCTAGTTGTTTTGTAGATAAATAAAAAACGAATTTAATTCGTACCCTTGTTAAAATTTTTAACATTTTCTTTTTTTATTCTTATAATTTCATTTCTCAAAAATTTTTTTACTTATATGAGTTTTATTTTTAGTATTTTCAATATCATATAAATATTGAATTGTTCCATTTTCTATTTTAAATCTTGCTACTTGCTTGTTTTGTTCTGCTAGTATAGAATAATAATCCCATAGTATATCACTAATTTCTTTTTTTAATAGTTTATCTGTTTTAACTAAATCTTCATATATCACTTTTACACTTTTAGCAATTTCATCATAATAAATTATTATTCTTCTATTCTTTTTGTCTATCAATTCTATTCCACCTGAATATTCTTTACAATTTTGTACTCTAAAATATTTTAAGTCATACTTATTTTTAAATGAATATTCTAACACTTTTTCTCTATTCAGATTTTCTTTTATTTTTAGCTTTTATATCATTTTACTCCTCTTTGCTCTTAAAATCAATAATTTCTTTTTTAATTCTTATAATTTCATCTGCTATAAGAGTTAGATTAAATGGTTTCTTTAAATAACCCGCAACTTCTAATCCATTGTTTATTACATCTTCTTTTCTGTCTGCTGAAATTACTAAAAATTCTGGTTTTTCTTCTTTTTTGAAGTATTCTTTAATTATATCTAGTCCAGTATATTCATGATTTCGCATTAAATCGGTAATAACAATTTCTGGCTTTAATGTTTCAATCAGTTCTATTTCTTGCTCATCTGTATTTGCCACACCCACAACTTCAATATTTTTATTTTTTTCAAGTTGTTTTTGTAGTAAATCGCATATTCCCTTATCATCATCTGCAATGATAACTTTTATTTTATCCATTATATCATCCTTTCTTTTATCTTTCTTTATTTGTTCCATGTATTTTATATCTAATTTGATATTTCTTAAAATAATATTAATAAACTTGTTTGTTAGCATTTCTTTGTTAAATATAAACTTATATCTTGATATATTTTTTTCTTTTAAAAAATATCTACTGACCACATCTTCCAATATTTTTTTTGCCATTCTTTTTTCCTTTTTAGAAAATAATTTATTCATAATTTTATTAATATTTACTTCTGTACCATTAATCATTTTTTCTTTAATTATGCTTGCAACTAACATTTTTTCTAAATAACCGTTAAATTTAACAATATTAATATTATTTATAATTAGCTTGTTCAGTATCTGTAAATTGATATATGTATTATGTGTTTGTATTTTTAATTTCAATTTTCCTAAAATTTTAGGAACTTTTATAAAAGCATTTAATATTCTTTCTTCATTATCCTCTGTTATTAGTTTTTTTTCAAAATATATTAAATCAAATTCATTATCCCTTAATATTTCTCTAATCTCATCATCCGTTGCATATTTTATGCTATGTACTTTTTCATCAATTATTTCTTCCTTTTGTCTAAATGATTTACTAATAATTAATACCTTATACATCTTTAAGTTTTATACTCCTTATTTATTTTCTACTTTTTTTAGTATAATATATTTGCTGATATTCCATATTTCAATATCATCTTTCTCTTTCCATTCTAATAAGTTTCTTAATTCAATTTTTATTAAAACCCTACCTAATTCGTCTAATCTCTGGCTGTCTTTTTGCTCATTTTTTAATATTTCTATTATCACAAATTTTTCTTCTGAACTAATTGCTATATTTATTGGTTTATCTAAACTAAATTTTCTTCTGTATTCTATTGGAATTACTATTCTACCCAATTCATCTATTTTCCTAACTATTCCACTTATTTCGTTATTTTTTTTTAGTTTATTGATAATCTCATTTATTTCTGCCATAATTATACCCTCCTTTCCAGAAATAACTATTTATATGTCTATTTTTATTGTGCAAGTATTTTATGTTATTCCCTATTTTTTAGAATATTATATTTTACTTTTGCATATATTGTCAAATTTAATCCAGTTCTTTAGTTTAACATTTTTTGATAGAGTGTAGGTGGTGATATATATGTTTGATATAGATAATGCGATAGTAAACTTTGGCAAAAGAATACAAGAAGCAAGACAACTTCGTAATATCACTCAAGATCAATTAGCTGAAAAATGTAATGTTACACCTAAACATATTAGTGCTATAGAAAGAGGAACTACAACAGGTAGTATTACATTATTACTTAATATATGCTACTTCTTGGAAATATCTCCAAATATATTATTTTCAGATTCCTTTTCAATAGAAAACCATGAAAAAGATAATATAATCCCTATTGAAAAGCATGATATATTAATAAAATATTCAAAATTATCTTTGAGTAATAAAGATTTCGTAGATTCTACTATTTGCCATTTGTTTAATGAACAATCTAAAACTAGAAAAAATTAGAAAAAATTTTCTAGTTTTTTTGTTTCTAATTTCTATATTGTAATTGCTATTTTTATTATTTTTTCTAAATTTAATTCTTGTACTTTTAAAACATAATAATTCCATATACTATTTTACTATTTTATTATTAAAAAATATGTCGAATTTTGTAATTTTTCTCAAAAACTTCACATTTAGCAAGTTTTTTTTCAGTATATCATATTTATATTTTCACTTCAAGCAACTACTTGCTAAAACAAAGGTTTTTTATCTTTTCTTCACATTTAGCAAGTATAATATTTTCTTTTCTTGTTATACTTTTTAGCAAGAAAGGATGTGATTTCATGCTACTTTCAACCGCTATCCGACAAAGAGTTAATAACTTATTAAAACAAAATAACATGAATATATGGAAACTTTATAAGGCTACAGGAGTTCCTGCTTCTACATTATCATATTTTATGAACGGAAAAAGAGAATTAATAAGTATAAAAACATTACTTCATATTTGTGAAGGTTTCGGTATCAGTATTAAAGAATTTTTTGATGATCCTTTATTTGATGATGTAGAACAAGATTAGCAAGCAAAATAGTTTTATTTACTATTTTGTTTTTTTTTTACTACAATAAGGACAATTATTGCCACGATTTCTATCATTTATTTGAGCTTGCCATTCATGTCCTTTTGAGCATTTCCACCACACTTTTAGATTTGAATTACAGCTTACATGAGTTGGCTTTAATTTTCCATTTCTCTTAAAATTCCATTCTTTAGCTAATCTTGGATTAACTGTTTTTAGGTCATTATACCCTTTTACTATTTTTTTGTTAGCACAAGTTGGACAACCTTTTCCACGATTTCTATCATTTATTGATGCTATCCATTCATGTCCTTCAGAACATTTCCACCATGCTCTTTTATTGCTTCCAGCACTAACATCTCGTGGAGTTAGATCCCCATTTCTATTTTTAGCCCACTCTATAGCGAGTTCAGGATTAATTGTTTCTAAGTCATTTATTCCATATATAATTACTTTATTATCGCAAATAGGACAACCATTTCCTCTTTGTCTAGCTGCTATTTCTGCTTGCCATTCATGATCTTCAGAACATTTCCACCATACTTTTTTATGACTTTGATATGAAACATCTTCAGGTGTTAGTTTACCATTTTTCTTTTTATTCCATTGCTTTGCTAATTTCGGGTTCATAGTTTTTAAATCGTTTATGCCTTTTATTACTCTTTTACCTGCACAATAAGGACAACCATATTTTCTATTGTTTCTACTTTCTATTGTCGCTAACCATTCATGTCCATATTTACAAGTCCACCATACTTTTTGATTTGAATTAGCTGTATAATTTTGGGGTGTTAATTTACCATTTTTCTTTTTATTCCACTCTGCTGACAAACTAGGATTAACCGTTTGCAAATCATTATATCCTACTAGAACTTTTCTATTTGTACAATATGGGCATCCTGTTCCATAAAACCTACTACTTATAACGCTAAACCATGAATGACCTTTTGAGCATTTCCACCATGCCTTTTTGTTACTACAACATGCTGTTTTTTCTGGATCTAACTCTGTATTTTTTTCATAATCCCATTCTGCTATAAGATGTGGTGCTAATGTTTTTATATCATTAAATCCTGTTATAATTTTTTTAGTTTGACATACTATACATTTTCTTCCATTAATTCTTTCCTTTACAGAAGCTTCCCATAAATGACCTTTTGAACATTTCCACCATACAACTTCATCACTGTCAATTAAAATATTGGTAGGATTTTTACCTTTATTTTTCTCAAAGCACCACTCTTCCATTAAATCAGTTTGACTAGAAATATATTTTTTATTATTTATAATTTTTTTCAATATTTATCATCACTTTCAATAAAAAAAACTACTTTCAAAAAGTAGTTTATCTGTATAAGGTTTATATAAATGTCAAGTTGAAAATCTCATTCTAGGTATGTGTCAAGTAATTGTTTGCGACATCCTTTAATGTTGATTTTTCTTTCATTTATAATTCCTCCTCTGTAAAAACATTTGACATTATTATATATGTTTTTCTTACTTTCTGTCAATGTTTTCCTATACTTTTTTCTACTTTTTTTACATTATTTTTTAAAATATGTAATCCAATTCACTTATTGGTGTTAAGCTTATTTCTTGAAAAATAGGACTTTTTTTGTCTATATTCAAACTGCTACAAGTAGTTCTATTTATATCAACTAAATCAGCCTTTTTAATTATCAATGATTTTCTAACCTTTTTAATATCTTCCTTTACTTTTTTCATATATTCTTCTACACCATTATCTATTGGAACTTCTTTTTTTAGTTGCTCTATATCTATAGCATTCTCTTGCACTTTAATAGCACAAATTTTTGCTAAACATGTTGCTCCGATTTTACTAAAGCTTAATCTTCCACTCTTAAATCTTTTGCTCAAAACTGTGAAAATTTGACTTTCCATTATGCCAGGATCTTTATATTCAATTCCATTCGGTGCTGTAGGCATTTCTTTCCCCTGTTGTTCTAATACATCTTGGTATCTAGGTAAACCATCTGATAGATAACTTTTTAATTTCTCAATTTTTTCTATTGCTTTTTCTTCACCTCCGTACTTCATATTTTAGATATTCAAGATATATTGGAATTTCATCATATCTTCTTTCAGCAATTAGTTTTTCAATCTGTCTTCTGTATTCATCTTCTTGTATATCTCTTATTATTTCTTGATGTATATGAAAATTATCCTTTTGTCTAATTGTATCATCTGTCGCTAAATTATTTATCCAAGTTGCTCCATCTCCGATTTAAAACTCGTAATTTTATTTTGCTCACATCATAAGTCTGAAATATTTTTGCATCCCTTCGCTTTCTCATTTCTTTAGAACTCATAAAACCAACTATATACATTTTATTAACTAAAGAATGCCTTTCGTCATCTTTTTTCCAACCCTCATAAGATACATGGAGTTTTAATTCAGATTTTACACTTGTTGGTTCTTTATATTCTTTATTTTCTTTTTTGCAACTTAATTTATATTTTTCAATTTGCTCTTGTCTATCTTTTCCTTGTAAATTTATCCACAAGCCATCTGCTTCTTCAAATAACGCTGGTATTACTTTAGTTCCAGCAATTAATTTATCTTTCTTGTTTAATTTAATTTCTTCTAGTTCTTTTTCATTAACTTTAAGACCAGATTTAATTACAATATCTCTTACTGTTTCATGACTTATACTAATGTTTAAATTTTGCATTAATTCCTCTGCTGCATCTCTATATGAATTTGTTTCAACAACAAGATTTAAAACTTTTTCAACAAGATTAGATGATATTTTACCAAACTCTGTTAAATTTAAAGCCTCGTCTAACAAAAATACAAATTTTTTTTGTTCATTTTCTTTAACTTCATAAACTGTTCTTTTGTAATCAACGACTCCCATAACAGTTTTTATTGAATCTTTTTTTAGTCCTCTATGTCTAAATATTTTTTTGTCCCTTGAATTTTGTAATTCTCTATCATAATTTTCAATTATTTCTTTTAGAATGTTACAACCTAACTCACAAACAAATTTGTATATATTTTTTTCTAAAAGATTGAAATTTATATTATTATTTGTTAAAATATTATCAAACATAAATATCTCCTTCATAAAAAATGTTAAACGCAATCAACATTTTACAGGAGTATTTATGTTTTTCTTTTTTATATCTAAAAACATAAATATTTGCAAACTAAAATTTTACACTAACCTAAAGTAATTTATACTAAAAAAGATATTTGAATAAAAAAATTCAAATATCTCTTGCATTTGACTATATATTAGTATTTTCCTATAAAATATGAATGGTTTACAATTAATGTTTTTTCGCAATCAACATTTCAATTTTTTATATTATACACAAAATAGCGCAAAAGTGCAATAGGTATATCATGATTTTTCCCTTTTTTTGCTTGGTTAATTTTTTAGTATTATTCTTATACTATATAGTATGGTGATAATATGAAGAAAGATAAAGATAATATTTTATATGGAAAAGCATTAAGAAATTTAAGAGATAAAAACCATTTGACACAGGATGATGTTGCTCAATTAACGGGTTTTGATACTAAATATATTAGTCAAGTAGAAACAGGAGTTTATATGGGAACTATAAAAACTATGTTAAAGTTTTGTGAAGCTTTTCATGTAACACCTAATGATATTCTGGCTGATTTAATTAATACTACTAATGTAAATAATGAAATGGAAAAATTTTTTAAAGATTTTTTAAAATTGAGTAAGAGAGATAAGGAAAATGTCTATGCTCTAATTAAATCTATGCTTTCTAATTAATTTTTTTAAAGAGGAATTAGTAAAAATACTAACTCCTCTTTTTTCTAATAATTTTTTATCTTTAACAAATAGCATTCCTGATTGTAGGTCTAATTCATTTTTATAATCAATTCCAACATCTTCAAACAATTATTGGTATTATAATAATCTTTTTTGTCATTAAATTACCTCCCACGAATTACTATAATCTGTTACAATAAAAGCAAATTATCCTGTACTTTCGTATAAAATAATTTGCATAATTTTTTATTTTAACAATAAATTATCTTATATTTTTAATTTTATCTTACTATTTCTATGCTAAAATATTGTTCTTGAAATTCTGTTAGTGCTTTTATAGCATCATTAGAATAATTTTTTCCATCTGGAACTACAATAAGTTTATCATCATCATCATCTAATCTATGTATTATTGCTATGCATTTTCCTTTAAATCTATCAATTGGTTCAAATACTCCTAGTACATAACAATCTATTTCTTCTCCATCTGTATTTTTAGTTTCAGGAACATAACCATAATTTACTGGATATAAATAATTCCACTTTGGATGTCTGCTTCCAATTTTCCTATCTATATGAACTTTAACGGTTTTATTTATAAATTTTTTTATATCTTCTCTCATTTTTTACCTTTATTTCATATCTGACCAAGTTGATGGTAATAAATCTTTTAAAGTTACAACTTTATCTTTTGCTATCATAACTTCACATTGTAAATTCTTATGATTCATTTGATAAAGAAACTCTCTACATTTTCCACATGGAGATATAATTTTTCCACCTTCATATACTGCAACCATTTTCTTTATTTCTGTTTCTCCGTTAAGTACCATATTAGACATTGCGACATTTTCTGCACATAATCCTAATGAACATGTTGTCTTTATAGATCTACCCATATATATTTTACCATTAGCTGATAAAACAGCTACTGCCACTTCGCTTATATAAGTATGTTCCTCAACTTTTTCTTCTTTTGCTAACTCGTTAGCCATTTGATATAATTTTTCAAATTCCATATTTTACTCCTATTTTACAAATATATTATTGATATAATCCTTACCTTTATAATAATTACCACTAATTATATTATTTATTATTTCATTTATTTCTTTCACATTTTCATCGCTTATAAAAATTCTTGCTGAGCCTTTTGCACTACACAAGTTTAATGAAATGGTTTTACTTCCATATACTTTTGTAAGAATCTGTTTTTTACTACTTTTACATAAATATTCTTTACTGTTATTTATATCTTTTATATAATATTTTTCCTGACAATTATTTTTACAATTATTACTACATATGATATCATTTGCTTTAATACAATATTTCATATTTATTAGTGGAATTTTTCCATAAACTATTTCTTCAAAATCGCCATTATTTTGTTCTATTAAATTAATCTTCTCATCGTTTCCTAATTCTAATGATAATGTAATAACATCTATTCCTAATTTTCTTAAAGCTTCACATGAATTTCTATTAAAAATATTTAAACTGTAATTTCCTATAAATATGTAATTATCTCTATATTTTTCAAGCAAGTAATAATCACTTATATTAGATAAAATAAAACCTTTTATTTTAAATTCCATAAGTATTTTTTCAATTTGCTTTTTATAATCTTTTATATCTTGTTGTAGTATTATCAATGGTGTTTCAATAAAGAGTTCAAACCTTTTTTCTAACTCTTTTATAATATTATAATTAATCTCGAATTCATCTATAGGAATATATATTCTTTTAATTTTATCGGATAATATAGAATAGTTTTCTTTTTTATCAAAATGTTCAAATGAAAGTGCTATCTCTGTTTTCTTATTATTATCAATACCTATCTCTATTTTTTTCTTTTCTATTTTTTTCTTTGTTATATCTTTACTTTCTAACTTTGTATCTACAATAAAATTAGTATTAGAGTTATGAGAGAAATGTGCATCAGATAATCCTCTGTTGCTAATTTCCTTCAACTTATTATAATCATCATCTTCTACTGAATATTCGTTCCCTGCCAATGCTAAATCAATATATTTTCTATAAATCCTTGTAACTTCTTGTATATAATGAATATCTCTTGTTCTTCCCTGTATTTTTAAACATTTTACACCAGCTTTAATTAATGATGGAATATACTTTAATCCACACATATCTCTTGGTTTTAAAATTTTACCACTTCTTATTATAGTATTATTTTCTATTAAGTCATAATCATTCCTGCAAGAACCAACACACATACCTCTATTCCCAGCTAGTCCATATTCAACACTTGAGAATAAGCATTGACCTGAATATGAAATACATAAACCTCCATGTATAAATGTCTCTATTTCTATATTAGAATGCTTACAAATATCTTCAATTTCTATTATTGATAGTTCTCTTGATAAAATGGCTCTTTTATATCCTATTTTTTCAAGCATTTTTACTCCATCAATATTTGTAATTGTATTTTGAGTACTTGCATGAATATCTATTTGAGGATATTTTTTTATTAGTTCTTTAGCTAATCCAATATCTTGAACTATAATTGAGGAAACTCCTGCACAATATACAAAACTCGCTAATTCTAATGCTTCTTTTAGTTCACTATCTTTAATTAAAGTATTTAAAGTAAAATTTGTATTAACATTATTTTTATGACAATATTCTATTGCTTCTTTTAATTCTTCTAATGTAAAGTTATTATCTGAATTTAATGTTCTAGCATTAAACTCTTTTGCTCCCAAATATATACTATCTGCACCATTTTCAACAGCAACTTTTAGACATTCCATGTTTTTTGCTGGCACTAATAATTCTATTTTCTTCATTTTTTACACCTCATTATTAATTTTTATACAAAATCAACATTTGTACCATTAATAATCACCTTTTCATAGTCAATAGTAACTGTCAATAAATCATAATCATTTTCTTCTAATTTTTCCGCTTTATCAAAATTATTTACTAACCATTTTGTCCCATCTTTAATTGAATTATCAATTTTATCTATTAATTCTACATCTTCTATTATTCTCCTACTATTTATTAAAGCCTTTAAGGCATCTGTATTTTTATCAATATTACCAGCTTCCCAGTATCCATCATATATATTTTGATTGTTTATAATAAATTCGATTCCTTTTTTTACACTTTCTATACATTCCTTATCTAAATTAATCCCTCTAATAGCATCTGATGTAGTTCCTATTCTGCTTCTAACTCTATCTATTTCATGCCAACCACCATCTGGCATTTGCTTTTCTATCATCCATTTAATATCTTTGTTCCAAAATTCTTTCAATTTTTTTATCTGTTTTTCATTAATGAATTTATATTTTTCACTAAAACATAATATATAATATTCTGTTTGCATCAAATAATGTAATCTATCTATAATTCCATGTCCAAATGTTCTATTTATATTATAATGCATATCATGATTTTCAATAATATAATCTACACTTTTATTTACTGAATTTATAATCTTATTTGTATATTCTGTATTAGAATTATTCTTTTGTATTACAAATAAAGACCATAATAATCTATGTATATTTACAACTGTATCTCCAAAGTTACGATGCTTATCCCTATTTCCCCATTCTCCGTTTTCTCTTTGCATCTCTATAATTAAATCACATACTTGTTCAATCCTATCTGTTATTTCAAATTGTAAAACAACTCTCCATATATGATGAACCAAATTTAAACTTTTATTTTCAAATATATTATTATTTTTTTTTAGATAGTTATAATATTCTTTATTAAATTGTATAATATTTTCAAATTTATACATAGTCATCTTTCTCCTCTATCAATTTCTTCCATTTTTTCTGGTTCAATTCTTTCATAACCAAATTCTACTACATTAGCTGGAATCATTTCACTAATTGAATCTAATATTTTTGCTATGTTTTGTTTATATTGTTCTTCTGAAATATTCGAAATTCCTAACCAATCAGGATGTTCAGAATTATTAAATTCTTCTATAGCTAAAGAAATTCTTGACATTTTAAGAGCATCACTACATGGAGTTATATTTGTTTTTGCACCTTTTTTAATTGACGGAAACAAAATACTTTTTACTTTTCCTGTTGTAGTAGATAAACAGCCTATTTGGTTAATAAACTCACTTCTTGTATATCTTTTTTTCTCTGTTGGTTTATAATATCCAGAAATTTTTATACTTTTAAATCTCTCAGGACATATTCTCATTGTACCATATCCCACATTTACTGTACTTGACATACTATGTGCTAATAACTGACCATTATCATCAACTTCTAGCAATAATCTATCATTATCAATAAAATCATATTTATCGCTAGCAAGAAAATTGCATAATAATGTTGTCTTTCCAGTTGCTTTTTCGCCTGGTATTAAAATGCATCTTCCTCGCTTATCTGATACAGCCGCTGAATGTAATGCTACTCGTCCTAATGCCAAACTCTTCCTATAATATATTTCTCTGACAATTCTATATAAATTATCTTCTTTTCCTTTCTGTCCACCATATAAAAAATATGCTTTTTTATCTATATCTTGTAAAATATATTCATCATTTAGTGGAATTCTATATATTATATTACCATCTGCCTCTGTTTTCTTTCCAGAAACATGCTGTTCAGGAGTTCCTCCATGTATTACAATTTCTCTTCCTTGTTCTGATAATCTCTTTATACATTCGTTCAAATCTTTTTTATCTCTAAAGAAAATTCTTGTAATATTATATTCTATATTATTATCTGGTTTATTTTCAAATGAGATAAATTTTTGTATATCTTCAAAAATACTTTCATCTTCTGCCTCTATAATAAATGCAAAATTATCTTTGTAAAACTTCTTCACAAAAACTTTTCTTTCATTTTTGAAATAATTACTCATTTTTTTCACCTACTTCAATCTTTTCTTAATACTTCTACAAATTAGTTCTATTACTTCGTTAGAATATTCTTTGTTATAATAATTATACTGAACATTTGATATTTCCGATAGACCTGTTACCATTGGTGAATAATTATTATTCTCATTTAAAAATATTTCTATATCCTTATTATTAGCTGAAGCCCACCCAAGCTCTACATGCACTCCACCTGAAGCTGGAACTCCAGGAATAACACACATTAAATCACACTTTTTTATTGTTTCAAAATCTATTTTTGTACTTTCTTTATCAGATGTATATTCTTTTCCATAATTTTCTCTTTCTACTGCCAAAAAATAATCTACTCCTAATTTTTTTATTTCTTTTGTTAATTTTTCAAAAAACTCTTTATATTCTTTTTTTACCTTATATTCTTCATCACATAATTGTGAATATGGAGTTGCTAAAAATACTAACATTTAATTTTTCTCCTATTCATAAAATTTGTCAGGAAATTCTCTAAAATTATTATTTTTTCTTGACATTTTTCTACATATTGGACATTCTTCTTCTTCATAATCTTTTAAATATTGTAGTACAATTTTAGTTGTTCTTTCCCTACAAGATTTTATTGACTCAACATATTCTTTTTTCTTTTCATTTTTTTCTAATCCGTCTATATAATCATTTCTACTATTTGGATCATCTATTTGAACAGCTACAGCTGCATAACACATTTGGTTAAGTTTCGCTAATGTAGCTTCTGGATCACAAGTCTGTCCTACAACATCCCACCCCATTTTATTATAAAATTTTAATTCTCCTTTTGTTTCTATTCTTGGCCATCCATAAAATGTTACATATGTAGCATCTGTTTTAACTGGGAAATTCATTTTTTTTGCTGCTTCACATAACTTTCTTGTTAATTGTGGGCAAAAAGGTTCATACATTTCTGCATTATGAAATGATATATTTCTATCCCAGTTAATACCATATCCTGACATTCCAATTAAATCTCCTAAAACATATACTGAACCCTGTGGCATTTCTGGATTAATTCCTCCTACTACAAAAGTCCCAATAACTTTTGTTACTCCTCTATTTTTTATTGCTTCAATAGTTTGTTGGAAGTTAATTTCATTTGATGGAACTTTTTGTCCATTAAATCTTCCATAAATAACTAAAACTGGAACATTATATACATATCCCTCAAAGCACCTATCTACTGGTCCAAATGAAGTATCAATAGTCACCCTTTTTAAGTTAAATTTTTCAATCATTTCATCATTTCTCATAATTAATGCTACTTTTGGCTTAAATTCATTCATTTTCTATTCCTCCTAATTTTTAAAAAATAATGTTGGTAAATAATCATCATGCACAGATATTCTGCCATGTTTTTCTATATCAAATTTTGTATTTGGTATTTCATCTTTGTATCTTGTAGGGCAATATGGATCTCTTTCATTTAATGTTCCATACCATAAAATTCTTCTATCATATACCCCACCTTTGCATTTATCTTTAATAATACAATTCTCACATTCTTTTGGAATCTCTGCATTTTCAAAAGCTTCAAAATAAATTTTTGATAATATTTTTTCATCTTTTATATTATACTTATTACTATATTTTTCACTTATCAAATATGTTGAAGGACATATATTTCCATTTGGTAAAATTCTAATACTCCCTATACCTGTATTTTCCTTTATATTTGTATCATTTGTATAT
>USAE01000030.1 GCA_900552655.1 uncultured Clostridium sp. | reverse complement strand
TACCAATATAAGAATAATGATGAAAAGTGTGGGCATCATTATCTTGGAAGACTTTTCAATCCCTTTTTCCACCCCTTTTACAATGATGAAGTGGGTAATTAACAAGAAGGAAACCAACCAGACCACCGGTCGCCAGGGATTGCTGGAAAACTGTTGGAAAGAAGTGATGAACTCTTCGGGAGTTTTTCCCGCAAAACCATTTGAAGCTGCTTCAAATATATATTCAAGTGTCCATCCGGCTACTACCGAATAATAACTGAGGATCAGAAAACCTGCCAATACACCCATACGGCCTACCCAACGCCAATGTGTACCGGGTGCTAATTTCTGATAAGCTCCTGCTGTGTTGGCTCTTGAACGACGGCCTATCAGGAATTCGGCAATCATAATGGGAAGCCCCAAAAGCAAGACACAGCCTAAGTAGATCAATATAAAGGCGGCTCCCCCATGATTTCCTGTCTCGTAAGGGAATCTCCATATATTCCCCAGCCCTACTGCCGAGCCTGCAGAGGCAAGTATAACGCCTAATTTACTACCGAAGTTCGCTCTATCATTTTTTGTCATAAATCTTGTTTTATCTTACAAATCGTTATAAAATATACGTATTAAAGTGCAAATATAGAAAATGATACTTATATTTGTGCTGAAACTGTAATTTTATTTAGATATAACATATTATTTAAAATAACAGTAAATGGTGAAGAAATTGGATATGTAGCAAATAAAAGTGAAATAGAAAATGAAGTAAATAATTATATAGAAAGTAAAGAAGAAGGGGTTGCTTTTAGAAATTTAGAAGCTGAAGTTAAATATGAGCCTAAATTTGTAAGCAAAAAAAGTTCGAATAAAGACGATGTACTAGAAAAAATAAAAGAAAACATTTCTACAGTATACACAGCGTATGGAATAACTATAGATGATCAAATACAAACATATGTAAAAACTGAAGAAGAAGCAGATAAAATCGTTTTAGACTTACAAAACGAATATAAAGATAAACTAGTACTTAATATTGGAGTAAAGCAAATATTTGAAAAAGAAAAGATAGAAACAGAAGAAAAAAATGTTGCTATTGCAAAAATAAAAACAGAGAACTTAGATAAAAAAGTAGCACAAAAAGAGGAAGAAGCAAAACAAGCTAAAGTTGCAGGAAAGCCTGAAAAGAAAAGTAGCAATAAAGTTGTTGTTGCAGTAAGACCAGTTAATGGTGGAAAAATAACATCCAGATTTGGAGAAAGAAGTAGTATTCGCTCAAGCTCACATACTGGTTTAGATATAGCATCTCCATCTGGTACACCTATAAAAGCAGCAGCCTCAGGAACAGTTACATTTGCAGGATATAAAGGATCATATGGGTATTTAGTAAAAATTAAATGTGATAATGGTTACGAAATGTGGTATGGTCATTGTAGTAAATTATATGTAAAAAACGGACAGAGAGTTTCTGCAGGAGAAAAAATAGCAGCTGTAGGTTCAACAGGTAATTCTACAGGTTCGCACTTACACTTTGAAATAAGAAAAGATGGTAAAGCTTTAAATCCTCAAAAATATATGTAATATATGGAGTGATTTATGAGTAAAGTAATAGACAAAATAAAGCAAAATATGCAAGAGCATAAAGAGAAAAAAGAAAAAAAAGAATTAATAGAAAAATTAAAATACATGAATGATGATGAACTAGAAGAATTTGTTATAAAACAAATTCAAAAGGGAAATAGTCAATCAAAAAAAGCAGCAGTTACAGCCATACAAACTATAGGAGAACCCGAAAAACAACTAGAAATTACATCACAAATAAGTGATGAACTAACTAAAAAAGATAGGACACAAATAATTAAATCGATAGATGAACCAACAGCTCTATTAGATGATAATGGCATAGATATTATAAAAGCTTTAGATAAAAGACAGAAAATAGAAATAGTAGAACGTATACTAACAAATCAAAGAGCTAAAATTGGAAAAATGTCTTTAGCAGAAATTTCGGAGAACCTAGACAAAATGTATTGCTTAGTTAATGAATCTAACGATTTTTCTTTAATGAAAGTTATAGAAAAAGTTCAAGACAAGTTAGAAGAAATAAAGTTACAAGAAGAAGTTTCAAGCAGTGCAAAAAAAAGAGCAAAAGAAATTAAAATAAAAGTTGTTAAAATTGCAGCTAAAAAGGTTGTGTCTAATTATAAAAATATAGGATATTGTATGAGAATAACAGAATTTATGAATAGCGCAATTCCTATTAAAATGGGACCAGACGCAGAATTAAACAGGCAAAAATATACAAAGCAAAAGGAATTTTTCCTAGATATGGTAGGCTACGAAGGAAGAAAATTAAGAATGAAAAATGCTAGAAGCACAATTGCAGAATTATTACAAAAAGAAGAAGAAAGACATAAACAAGGTGAGATAAAGAAAATAGAACGTGATGCAGGAAAAGGTGTTGTAGAAAAAATTACAAAATTACATTCAGACAATTCAGATGCTTCACGATAAATATTAGATATATTAAACATAAAATTGTAAAAAGAAAGTAGACTCGAAAAAGATCGTGATATACTTTCTTTTTTTGTATTAGAGAATTATAACGTATCCTAAATTTTATTAGAATTTACATTTGCAAGTAAAATATTAGATGTGCTTTTTTGTGTTATAGAAAAATTTTCTATTGACTTTAGAAACCGAATAATATATTATTAAAATTGTATAATTATATTAGGGAGGCGTTTTTTTATGGCTGAAACAAAAAATGATAGCAATAAGATAGAAAAAGTGATTAATGATTTAGTAGAAAGAGCAAAAAAAGCTTCAAAAGAATACAGAAAGCTAAATCAAGAGCAAGTAGATAATGTTGTAAAAGCTATGTCTATGGCAGGTTTAGAACATCATATGGAACTTGCAAAACTTGCAGTAGAAGAAACTGGAAGAGGGATATATGAAGATAAAATAATAAAGAATATGTTTGCTACAGATTATATATATAATAGTATAAAAAATGAAAAAACAGTTGGAATAATAGAGGAAAATATAGAAGATGACTATGTAAAAATAGCAGAACCAATTGGAATAATTGCAGGAGTAACACCAGTTACAAACCCAACATCAACAGTAATGTTTAAATCAATTATTTCTGCAAAGGCAAGAAATGTAATTATATTTGGATTTCACCCATCTGCACAACAATGTAGTAAAAGAGCAGCAGAAATATTAAGAGAAGCTGCAGTAAAAGCAGGGGCTCCAAAAGATTGTATATTATGGATAGAAGAACCATCTGTAGAAGCAACAAGTAGATTAATGAATCATCCAGACGTAAATTTAATATTAGCAACAGGTGGACCAGGTATGGTAAAATCTGCTTACTCATCTGGAAAGCCAGCTTTAGGTGTTGGACCGGGAAATGTACCATGTTACATAGATAAAACAGCTAAATTAAAAACATCTGTAAATGATTTAGTATTATCTAAATCATTTGACAATGGAATGATTTGTGCTTCTGAGCAATCTGTATTAGTAGATGAAGCAATATATAAAGAATTTGAAGATTTAATGAAAAATGCTGGATGTTATTTTGTATCACCAGAAGAAAAAGAAAAATTAAAAGAAGTAATGTTTAATAAAGAAAAAGGATATGCATTACAATCTAAAATTCCAGGTCAAAGCCCATATAATATTGCAAAACAAGCAGGATTCGAAGTCCCAGAAAGCACAAAAGTATTAGTAGTATATGAAGAGGGAATAGGACCAGAATTTCCATTTTCTAAAGAAAAATTAAGCCCAGTACTTGCATATTATATTGTAAAAGATAGTAAAGAAGGTATAGAAAAAGCAGAAAAATTACTAGAAAATGGTGGACTAGGCCATTCTGCAGTTATACATTCAGAAGATGAAAATATAATAAAAGAATATGGAAAAAGAGTAAAGGCAAGTAGAATCATTGTAAACCAACCATCATCACAAGGAGGAATAGGTGATATATATAATTCATTTACACCATCACTAACATTAGGATGTGGTACATTTGGAGGAAACTCTACAACAGATAATGTATCTGCATTAAATTTAGTAAATATTAAAAAGATGGGAAGAAGGAGAGTTAATATGCAATGGTTTAAAGTTCCAAAGAAAATATATTTTGAAGCAGGTTCTATAAAATATCTAGAAGATATGAGAGATATAACAAGAGCTTTTATTGTAACAGATGAATCTATGGTTAAATTCGGATATGTTGATAAAGTGTTATATCATTTAAGAAAAAGACAAGATTATGTACATTCTGAAATCTTTTCAGATGTAGAGCCAGACCCATCTTTTGACACGGTTAAAAGAGGTGTAGAAGCAATGCAAAGATTTAATCCAGATGTAATTATTGCATTAGGTGGTGGTTCTGCAATAGATGCAGCTAAAGGAATGTGGCTTCTATATGAAGATCCTGAAGCAGATTTAGAAGGATTAAAATTAAAATTTATGGATATAAGAAAGCGTACATACGAATTCCCAGAGTTAGGAAAAAAATGCCAAATGGTTGCAATACCTACAACATCTGGAACAGGTTCAGAAGTTACATCTTTTGCAGTTATAACAGATAAACAAAAAGGAAGAAAATATCCACTAACAGCGTATGAATTAACACCAAATGTAGCAATAGTTGATCCAGACTTTGTTGCAACACTTCCAAAAACTTTAACAGCAGATACAGGAATGGATGTTTTAACACATGCTTTAGAAGCTTATGTTTCCAACATGGCAAACGACTATTCAGATGCTTTAGCAGAAAAAGCAACAAGATTAGTATTCGAAAATTTAAAGGAAGCATATAACCACGGAGATAATAAATTTGCAAGAGAAAGAATGCACAATGCAAGTACAATGGCAGGTATGGCATTTACAAATGCGTTTTTAGGAATATGCCATTCTATGGCACATAAATTAGGTGCAAAATTCCACTTACCACATGGTAGAATTAATGCAATTTTATTACCATATGTAGTAGAATATAATGGAAGTAAACCAACTAAATTTACATCATTCCCTAAATATGAATATTTTATAGCAGACGAAAAATATGCGCAAATAGCTAGAATGGTTGGCTTAAAAGCAGATACAGTAGAAGAGGGAGTACATTCTTTAGCAGAAGCAATTAGAAAATTAAATAAAGACTTAAATATACCAGCATCATTTAAAGAAGCAGGAGTAGATGAAAAAGAATTTTTAGACAATGTAGATGAACTAGCAGATAGAGCATTCGAAGACCAATGTACACCTGCAAACCCAAGATTACCATTAGTAACAGAAATAAAGAAAATATTATTAGACAGCTACTATGGAAAATAAATATCGAGATATCGGGATCGGGGGACGGTCCTAAAAATCCCGGTTATGAAGTATAATATAAAAATAAAGAAAAATGTGATAGTTTTTATAACTATCACATTTTTTAAAATAAGGAAAAGGGATTTTAACCTACGTCCCCAAATCCCTGTTAATTTTTTTCTAGCCTAATGTGAATATCTCTTAACTGTTCTCTAGAAATAAAGCTAGGGGCATCCATCATTAAATCTTGAGCTTTGCTATTTAAAGGAAAAGCAATAACTTCTCGAATATTTTTTGCACCAGTAAGAAGCATAACTATTCTATCTATTCCAGGAGCTATTCCAGCATGTGGTGGAGCTCCAAATTGAAAAGCTGTGTATAAAGCTCCAAATTTTTCTTTTACTTGCTTTTCGGAATATCCAGCAATTGCAAAGGCCTTAAGCATAATTTCTATATTGTGATTTCTAACTGCTCCAGAAGAAAGTTCTATACCATTACAAACTATATCATATTGATATGCTGTTATATCTAATGGCGCTTCATTAGATAAAGCTTCTAAACCTCCTTGTGGCATAGAAAATGGGTTATGACTAAAAGTGATGTCACCATGTTCATCTAGTTCATACATTGGAAAATCTACAATCCAACAAAAACTAAATACACTATTATCAATTAAACCTAAACGTTTTCCAAGTTCATTTCTAATTTCACCAGATAAAGTATTAACAAGTTTTGGCGATTCTGCAATAAAGAATAGGCAATCACCTGGTTTAGAATTTGTTCGTTTTATAAGTTCTAACCTAGAGCTGTCTGGTATAAATTTTGCAATGGGACCTTGAAATGTTCCATCTTCTAAAATACGAAGCCAAGCTAGACCTTTAGCTTTACATTCTTTTATTGCGTAATCTGTCATACCTTCGAAAAAGCTTCTTGGCTCATTTGCAACATCATGTGCAGAAATGGTTCTTACCAATTTACCTTTAAAAGCGTTTAAAGTTACACTTTCATCTTCAAAAATATCTGTAACATCAACAATAACTAAAGGATTTCTTAAATCTGGTTTATCTGACCCATATTTAAGCATAGCATCTTTATAAGCTATTCTTGGAAATGGGTATTCTACTATTTTTTTATCAGAAAATTTTGTAAAGGTTTCGTATATAACAGGTTCTATAACATTAAATACATCTTCTTGTGAAGCATAAGTCATTTCCATGTCTAATTGATAAAATTCACCTGGAGTACGATCTGCTCTGGAGTCTTCATCTCTAAAACAAGGTGCAATTTGGAAATATTTATCAAATCCAGAAACCATTAGTAATTGCTTAAATTGCTGTGGAGCTTGAGGAAGTGCATAAAACTTTCCACTATGAATTCTGCTAGGCACTAAGTAATCACGAGCTCCTTCAGGAGAAGAACTTGTAAGTATAGGTGTTTGAATTTCTAAAAAGTTTTGTTTTATCATTTCTTCTCTTAAAAATTGTATTATTTTACTACGTAAGATAATATTAGATTTTAATTTTTCATTTCTTAAATCTAAATAACGATATTTTAATCGTAAATCTTCTCTAACTTCGTTATCTGAGTTTACCTCGAAAGGTAAATCAGCAGTTCTTTTTCCTAAAATTTTGATGTCATCAATATAAATTTCTACAAGACCGGTTTTTATCTTTTCGTTTATTGTATCTGCATTTCTTTTTCTAACAATACCTTCTACAGATATAGAAGATTCAATAGGGATATGTGAGGCAAAATCTACAATATTAGATTCTGCAGAAGTTACAACTTGTGTAATTCCATACATATCTCGTATGTCTAAAAATACTAGACCTCCTAAATCTCGAATTGTTTGCACGAATCCTGCAATTTTTACTTTTTTCCCGACATCTGCTAGTGTGATGTCACCACATGAGTGTGTTTTGTACTTTTCCATAATAAACCTCCTAAATATTGGATTTTCCAATTATAAACCACATATACAAATAAAAAATTTTAACTGTGGTTTTATATGATAGGCATCAAAAAATCCCTATCATATATTGAAATATGATAGGGACGAAATACTTTCCGCGGTGCCACCCTATATTGAAAACATGGTTTATTAGTTTTCCTCTTAATTTATTAAATTTAAATAAAAACAATGTGTTATTCAATTGCGTTTTTCTAAAAGGGCTTTCAGCCTCTAGACCCTTAATCTCTATTAGCAACTTGCAAAAGCTCGTCATTGTTTACATAGGAATTTGGTAATGGGTTAAATGTAGTTTACCATAATGCCTATAAAATTATTTTACATAGTATTTGCAAATTTGTCAATATTTATTTAAAATATTATGGTAAACTTGACTTTTAGAAATAAATGAATATATAATAAATGCGATAAAAAACGCAAGGAGATGAAGGTATGAGTAAAAATACAGTAAGTAAAGATGAATTATTACACATTGCGAAATTAGCTGATTTAAATATTAAAGAAGATGAGATGGATAAATATTTAGAAAATTTGCAAGAGATATTAAATTTTGCAGATATAATAAATAAAGCAGATGTAAACGATTTAGACATTACAATTGGTGCAAATGAAAATAAAAATGAATTTAGAAAAGATGAAGTAAAAGAATTTGGAGATTTAGAAGCGTTACTTCAAAATGCACCAAGTAAAGAACAAAATATGTTTAAAATTCCAAAGGTTATAAATTAAGGGGTAAATACCTAAGCCAATATAAATAAAGGAGGCAAATATGAATATTACAGAATTAACAGTACATGAGCTTAAAGAAAAATTAGAGAAAAAAGAGCTTACAAGTTATGAAATTATAAAAGCATATATAGAAAAAATAGAAGAAAAAGAAAAAGATGTACAAGCTTTTGTTACAACTCTAGAAAAAGATGCTTTAGAGAAAGCAGAAGAAATAGATAAAAAAATAGCAAGTGGAGAAATTGTAGAAAAATTAGCTGGAATTCCAATAGGAATTAAAGATAATATATGTACCAAAGGTGTTAATACAACATGTTCTTCAAAAATGCTAGAGAACTTTGTTGCACCATATGATGCAACAGTTATGGAAAAAATAAATTCGGAAAATCTTATAAATTTAGGAAAATTAAATATGGACGAATTTGCTATGGGTGGTTCAACAGAACATTCATATTTTCATGTTACAAGAAACCCATGGAACTTAAATAAAGTACCAGGTGGATCTTCAGGTGGATCTGCTGCAGCTGTGGCAGCTGGAATGGTACCATGGGCATTAGGAACAGATACAGGAGGTTCTATAAGAGAACCTGCTAGTTTTTGTGGTGTAGTAGGATTAAAACCAACTTATGGTTTAGTTTCAAGATATGGTGTTGTAGCATTTGCATCATCATTAGACCAAGTGGGACCAATTACAAAAGATGTAAC
Organism: uncultured Clostridium sp.; assembly: GCA_900552655.1. Lineage (GTDB taxonomy): Bacteria > Bacillota > Clostridia > TANB77 > CAG-508 > Merdicola. The sequence goes on along the minus strand of USAE01000030.1, from coordinate 9,785 downwards.
AGACTCAGCAATGCTTCTTAATATAATTACAGGAAAAGACAAGATGGATTCAACATCTGTAGAAAGACCAAAAGTTGACTATACAAAAGCATTAAAGAATGATGTTAAAGGTTTAAAAATAGCAGTTCCAAAAGAATTATTTGCTGAAGGAATAAATGAAGAAGTAAAAGAAAGTTTAGAAAAAGCGATAGAAACATATAAAAAGCTAGGAGCAGAAATTTCAGAAGTTTCTTTAAATATAGCAGAATATGCTTTGGCTTCATACTATATAATTGCTTGTGCAGAGGCAAGTTCAAATTTAGGTAGATTTGATGGAGTTAGATATGGGCATAGAGCAAAAGAATTTAACAACTTAAAAGAACTATATAGGAATTCTAGAACAGAAGGTTTTGGACCAGAAGTTAAAAGAAGAATAATATTAGGAACATATGTATTAAGCTCAGGATATTATGATGCATATTACAAGAAGGCACAACAAGTACGTACATTAGTTATGAATAAATTTAAGAGTGTATTTGACAATTATGATGTTATTTTAACACCAACATCACCAACAGTTGCTTTTGATATTGGTTCTAAAATTAATGATCCACTTGCAATGTATTTAGCAGATATTTGTACAGTTTCTGTAAATATTGCAGGTCTTCCTGGAATATCTATTCCATGTGGTGTAGATAAAGAAGGAATGCCAATTGGTATGCAATTGATTGGAAATAGATTTACAGAGGAAACATTATTAAATGCTGCATATACTTTCGAACAAAAAGTACAATTTAGAGAAAAATATAAACCGGAATTTAAAAAGTAGTAAGGAGGAAAATGATGGTAATAGATGGTTATGAAGTAGTAATAGGGCTAGAAGTTCATGCTGAACTTTCTACAAAAACAAAGATATTTTGCTCATGCCCTACAACATTTGGTGCAGAGCCTAATACACATACTTGCCCAATTTGTATGGGAATGCCAGGAACACTTCCTGTACTAAACGAAAAAGTTGTAGAATATGCAGTAAAAGCAGGTCTTGCAACAAATTGTGAAATAGAAAGAAATAGTAAAAACGATAGAAAAAATTATTTTTACCCAGACTTACCAAAAGCATATCAAATATCTCAATTTGATAAACCATTGTGCAATAATGGATATATCGAAATAGAAGATGATGAAGGAAATAAAAAGAAAGTAAGACTTTTAAGAATTCATATAGAAGAGGATGCGGGTAAATTAAATCATGATGAGTTTGCAGGAGGAAGTTTAGTAGATCTAAACAGAGCAGGAGTTCCATTAATAGAAATAGTGTCTGAGCCAGATTTACGTTCAAGTGGCGAAGCTGATAGATATTTGAAAAAACTAAAATCTATATTAGAATATATAGAAGTGTCAGATTGTAAAATGCAAGAAGGTTCTTTAAGGGCTGATGTAAATGTGTCTGTAAGAAAAGTAGGAGACACAAAATTTGGAACAAGAACAGAAATGAAAAATATGAACTCTTTTAAATCAATAACAAGAGCAATAGAATACGAAGTAAAAAGACAAATTGATGTTTTAGAAGATGGTGGAAAAGTAGAACAAGAAACTTTAAGATGGGATGATGTATCTGGAAAAACATTTTCTATGAGAGATAAAGAAGATGCACAAGATTATAGATATTTCCCAGATCCAGACTTGGTTGCAATTAATTTATCAGAAGAATATATAGAAAATATAAAAAATAATTTACCAGAACTTCCAGAAAGTAGAAAAGAAAGATATATTAATGAATATAATTTATCTGAAAAAGATGCAAATATTATAACAGGTTCTAAATATTTGTCAGATTTATTTGAAGATGCAAGTGAAGTATGTGGAAATAGAAAGGCTGTTAATAACTGGATAATTTCTGATATTTCTAGAATTTTAAATGAAAAAGAGTTAGAACCAGATCAAATACCATTTAAGGCAGAGCATTTAGGTCATTTAGTAGAATTAATAGATAAAGGAACAATTAGTTCTAGTATTGGAAAGAAAGTAATAGAAGAATTGTTTGAAAATCCAGCAGAGCCAGAAGAAATTATAAAAGAAAAAGGTTGGATACAAATTTCAGACGAAGGAGCAATAAAAGAAGTTGTAATAAAAGTATTAGAAGAAAATCCAAACTCTGTAAGCGACTATAAAGCAGGAAAAGATAGAGCATTAGGATTTTTGGTAGGACAAGCAATGAAGCTAACTAAAGGAAAAGCAAATCCACAAATGTTAAATAAAATGCTAAAAGACGAATTAAGCAAATAATTTATAAAACCGGGATTAAGGGACGGTCCTTAAAATCCCGGTTAATTTAATTCTTCTTTTATTTTAGAAAAAGCAAAACCTCCAAATAGAAAACAAAAGAAATATGTAGTACCAACTTGGAATAATAATACTCCGATTTGATATATAAGAGGATGTAAATAAAAGAAATTATAGTATGTTAATGTTAGAATTGACAACAATAATATAAAAGAAGAAAATATAATTCCATAATGTACAATTTTTTTTGTTGAATTATCTATTTGCATTTGTAATCACTTTCCTTCCTTAATTAAATTATGGTATGAATTTAAGTATACAAAACATCTTCTAATAATTATAGGATAACATAAAATAGATAGTAAAACAAATGAAATAATTACCATTTTCCGATACAATAAAAAAAGAAGACGTCTATTAAAATAGAGTCTTCAAATAAAAACTATGCATAATTTTTATTATAAATTATAAGCAATTAAGCTTTTGCAGCATTTAACTTTTTAGAAAGTTGAGATTTTTTTCTAGCTGCTGTGTTTTTTACTATAACACCTTTAGCACAAGCTTGATCTATTTTCTTTGTAGCAAAAGAAGTTAATGTTACAGCTTCTTCCATATTTTTAGAATCTATAGCAGCTTCTGCTTTTTTTATAGCTGTTTTGTATCCAGATTTTATGCTATTATTTCTCATAGTTTTTTTCTTGATAACTTCAACTCTTTTTTTAGCTGATTTTATATTTGGCATCCAAAACACCTCCTTGTTAATTTTTTAACTAGCATATTAAGTAATAATCACCTTAATATACGCGCTTAATATTTTACCATGAAATGCTAAAATTAGCAAGTATTTTAGTAAAAAATATACAATTTACCATAAAATGTTGTATTCTAAAAAATCATGTGATATAGTAAAAAAGAATAAAAAAGGAGGTCTTAATATGATTGCTATAGGAGCAGATCATGGGGGATATAAACTAAAGGAAGAAATAAAAGAGTATTTTAATAAACAAGGTATTGAATTTAAAGATTTTGGGACAAATTCTGAAGAAAGAACAGATTACCCAATTTATGCAAAAAAAGTTGCTCAAGCAATGGTAGATAAAGTTGCAGACAAGGGGATATTAATATGCAGATCTGGTTATGGAATGACAGTTGTAGCTAATAAATTTAAAGGAGTAAGAGCTGCAAGTGTAACTAGTGTAGAGTATGCAAAATCTGCTAAAGCAGATGATGATATAAATTTATTAACTTTATCTGGTGATAATACAACAATAGAAGAAGCAATAAAAATGATAAATGCATGGCTAGAAACAGAATTTAAAGGTGGAAGATATAAAGAGAGATTAGACATGCTAGAAAAAATAGAAAATGAAAATATGAAATAGAGGTGTTAAATATGTGGGGAGATATAGCAATTGCCTTTTTATTGGCATTTATAACAGCTTTTATGATGACACCATATTCTATAAAATTAGCGAAGAAAGTAGGTGCAGTAGATGTACCAAAAGATAATAGAAGAATGCATCATAAACCCATACCTAAACTAGGTGGAGTTGCTGTTATTGCAGGATTTGTAGTTTCGTTTATATATTTAGTAATAACATTATCAATAGAAGATTCATCAAGAATAAACTTATTTGGAATAGAACAGTATGGTAAAAAGTTACTTGGATTTTTTATAGGTGTGCTAATTTTAGGAATAACATGTTTTATAGATGATGTAAAAACTATAAGACCATTAGCGAAACTTTCGGGACAGCTTTTAGCAGCAGTTGCAGTTGTGCTATCTGGAATAAGGATTATAGAGGTAGTTCCATTATTTGAATCTGCTGTAGTGAACGAAATAGTTTCTATGATATTAACAGTAGTCTGGATAATTGTAATTACTAATGCTATAAATTTAATGGATGGACTAGATGGTTTGTCTTCTGGAATAACAATGATTTCGTGTATATCATTATTAATTATATTTTCATTAAATAATTCACCATTAATTGCAATAATAATGATAACAGCATTAGCAGGAGCACTATGTGGATTCTTACCATTTAACTTTAATCCAGCAAAAACTTTTATAGGAGATACAGGTTCTAATTTTTTAGGATTTACATTGTCAGTAGTTTCAATTTTAGGTGTTGCCAAAACATACACAGCAGTTGTAATTATATTGCCGGTAATAGTACTTGGTTTGCCAATTTTTGATACACTATGTGCAATATTAAGAAGAATTCATAAAGGGAAATCATTAAAGGCTATATTCCAAGCAGACAAAGGTCATTTACACCATAGAATAGTAAGAAAAGGTTTTTCACAAAAACAAGCAGTTTATATTTTATATGGAATAAGTGCAACATTTGGAATGTTTGCAGTAATATTATTCGAAAGTGGAATAATAAAAGCAATTTCTTTTGCCTTTATGGTAATTGCAGTTATTGCATTGGGATATAGAAGTTTTTCAAACTTACGTGGAGATGAAGGAAGCATGTATGAATGCTCGAATTGTAAATATATTTATAATCCGAAAGTAGGAAATGAAACAGCAGGTATTGGTCCAAATACAGAATTTTACGATTTACCAGAAGAGTGGAACTGTCCAGTTTGTGGTGAAAGGAAAGATATGTTTACACCATATGAAGAAAAATAAATTTAAATATTGATAAAATATGATTTTCATAATATAATTATAAAAAAATTAAAGAGGTGATAAAGATGTATGTTTGTTTAGCTTGTGGATATGTATACGATCCAGAAAAAGGAGATCCAGATTCTGGAATAGCTCCAGGAACAGCTTTTGAAGATATACCAGAAGATTGGGTTTGCCCACTTTGTGGAGTAGGAAAAGATATGTTTGAAAAACAATAAGAATTATAATAATCTGCTGAACTTCGTATATAGTTGTAGGCAGATTTTCTTATTAAAAGAGCTAATGAACTTTTGAAATATAAAACCGGGATTTTAAGGACCGTCCCCAAATCCCGATAGGAAGGATAGAAAATGGAAGATAATATAATAAAATTTTTAGCATATAATGGAAGAATTTCTATAACTTGTGCAGATACAACAAATTTAGTAGAATCTGCAAGAAAAACTCATGACCTAAGCCCAGTTGCAACAGCAGCGTTGGGTAGACTTTTAACAATGGGGATAATAATGGGAACAGATCTAAAGTCTGAAAAAGACAATATTACATTACAAGTAAAAGGTGATGGTCCAATAGGAAAAATGGTTGCTGTTGTAAATAGTAATCTAAAAATAAAAGGGATAGTAGATAACCCACAAGTTGATGCACCGTTAAATGAATTTGGAAAATTGGATGTAGGTGGTGTTGTTGGATTTAATGGATATGTAAATGTAATAAAAGATATTGGTTTAAAAGAGCCTTATATTGGTGTAATACCAATTTCATCTGGAGAAATTGCAGAAGATTTTGCAAGATATTTTACAGAGTCAGAACAAACAAGAACTGCTGTTGCATTAGGAGTTTTAGTAGATAAAAATGGGGTAAAAAATGCAGGAGGATATTTGGTAACAGCTATGCCAGATGCTACAGAAGAGGATATAACAAAACTGGAAGAAAACATATATAAATCTGGAGCAATTTCTAAAATGCTAGAAAACAATTTATCATTAATAGATATTGCAAAACAAATAACAGGTGATAAAAATTTAAAAGTTATTAAAAAGGATATGAAACCGAAATATGAATGTGATTGTAGCAAAGCAAAAATAGAAAGAGCATTGCTAGCATTGGAAAAGACTGATCTAAATAAAATTATAGAAGAAGATGGAAAAGCAGAGATAATATGCCATTTTTGTAATAAAAAGTATTTATTTTCTAAAGAAGAATTAATTAATTTAGTAAATAAAAAATAATAATATGGGTATAATATAATTAGGTGATTATTATTAAAGTATCATATATAAAATCGATTCATGATAATAATAGTTTTAAGTTTTTTAAAAATATTGGTATGAATGGTATAGAATTAGAAGAACTAGAAGATGTGGATAAAGTTTTAAATAAACTAACAGATAAAGATTATAAGACATTTTTTTTAACAAATGAAGTTGCTGGTTATTCACAAGATTTATTTAAAAAATATTATAATTCTAAAGATATAAATATAATAATTGCCAAAACAAAAAAATAGTTATGTAGCTTAAGTGAATATACTATAAAAAAAAGCATATACTGTGGTTATGGAGGGATACAATGTATTCTAATAACTTAGTATATGCTAATTTTAATTTAGAACTAAATAAAATTATAGAAAAAATAAATAAAAAAAGATATTCTAATTTAATTTTTGTTTGTATCGGAAGTAATAAAATGGTAGGAGATAGTTTAGGACCACTAATTGGTGAAACTTTATATAAAAATTTAAAAGATAAAAAGATAAAAATATTAGGAAACTTAAAGAATAATGTTAATTCAAAAAATATAAATCAAACATTAAAAAATATAGAAAAAGAATATACAAAACCATATGTTATTAGTATAGATTCAGCATTATCAAATAGTATAGAACCAGGAAATGTTTTTATATTAAAAAAAGGCTTAGTACCAGGCAGTGCACTAAAAAAGAAATCTATAGTAATTGGAAACATTTCTATAAAAGCGATAGTAGGAAAAGATGAAAAAAACTTAGTTAAAAATTATTATAATTTAAAAAATGCAGATTATAAAATGATATTAAAATTTTCAAAAAATATTTCTAATATAATATTAGAAAGTATAAAATCTTTAAATTTGTGAATTATTAATATAAATATAGATTTAGAGGTGATACATATGGAAATGAAAAATATGATAGTATTAAGAAATTTGCCTTCAAATATTGTAGAGGAGGCATGGGTTATATTAAAACCAGAAATAAAGAATAAGGAAAAAGAAGTAATAAGAAAATTAAAATCAAATGACATTAAAAGTAAAGCAGAAGACGGATATGTCGTAAAAGAGGCAGAAACAGTAATACATGACTATTTAAAAAATATAAACAATTATGAAGATAAGAAAAAATATAATACAATTATTAAAAAATACAATAAACTTAAAAAAATAAGTTTTATAGTGTTTTGTATACTTGCAATAACTTGTATATTAAATTTTATATTTTAAACATAAAAACCTCAACCAATGAATATATTGTACAAATATATTACTAAGGAAGAGGTGTTTTTTATGGAAAGAGTATTAACAACAGAAGAAAGAATAAGAAGAGCAGAAGAAATATATAGGAATAAAGGAAATATAAGAGAAACAAAAACAAAGGAACATTCGAAATTAAAAAATAGAATTATAAAAAAAGTTATAATCCAAATATTAGTATGTTTAAGTATATATTGTATTTTTTATTCTTTTCAAAATGCAGAAAATTTATTTTCAAAAGATATGCTTAGTAAAGCAAAGCAAATTATGGAATATGATGTTAATTTCAATGAACTGTATATAAATTTTATGAATTGGATTAATGCAAATAATATTTTTACAAAAGAATCAGAAAATCAAATTGAAAATTCTATGGGAAATGAATTAGCTAATGAACTAAGTTTAAATGAAACGATAGATAATAACACAAATATAGGCGGAGCTACAGAAGAAAAAATAGAAACAAATTTATCACAAATGGAAATTGACGCAAACGAGATAAAAAATAAATATAATATAACAAAACCAATTGTAGGAACAGTTACATCTAGATTTGGACATAGAAATCCTACAACAGCATCTGTACCAAAAAATCATACAGGAATAGATTTAGCGGCAAATACAGGTACAGTTATATATGCTAGTTTAGATGGGATAGTTAAAATAGCTTCAGGTGAAGGTGATTATGGAAATCATTTAAGAATAGAAAAAGATGATGTAGCAATTTATTATGCACATTGCAATAAATTATATGTAAAAGAAGGTGAATATGTTAAGCAAAATCAACCTATTGCAGAAGTAGGAGCAACAGGAAATGTTACAGGACCACATTTACATTTTGAAATAAGAAAAAATGAAAGGTATGTAAATCCTGATTTGATTTTAAACTTCTAAAAATAATAAATTCATTAGAAAGGGTGAGCGATGGAATTTAAAATAGATATAAAAATATTTTTAGTAGGATTAATTTTTTTTATTGTTAATCAATTTTATATGTATATATTATTTATGATATTTGTAATTATACACGAATGTTTTCATCTTTTAGCAGGAATAGTATTAGGATATAAGGTAAAAAGCTTAAAAATTATGCCATTAGGTGTTTCGGTAGGATTTAAAGAAAAAGAAGAGGAATATAATACCAAAATAAGAAAATCAAATATGAATAATGTAAAAAAGATAATTATATTATTAATGGGGCCTATTTCTAATATAGTAATTGCGGGAATGTTTTTAGTATTAAATAAACCAGAACCAGTCTATATAAATATAGTAATTGCAATATTTAATTTATTACCAATATATCCACTAGATGGTGGGCAAATATTAAACAGAATATTAAGAATTTTTCATAGTAATTTTGAATCATATAAAATAAGTAATTCTATTAATAATATAATGATGAGTATTCTTACCGCGCTAGCTAGTATAGGTTTATTATATGCAAAGAATATAGCGATTATTTTTATAGTGATTTTTATGTGGTATTTAATAATAAAAGAAAATATAAAATACAAAGAAATGAGTAAATATTTTAAATCTTTTCACAATCTGGACAAAAAAACTAATTATAATGTATAATAGTTATGTAAAAGGAGCGAAAATATATGGGTAGTGAAAAGATTTTAGTAGTAGATGATGAATCAAGAATGAGAAAACTAATTAAAGACTTTTTGGCTCAAAAAGGATACGAAATTTTAGAAGCAGAAGATGGCGAAAAGGCATTAGAAATATTTGAAGAAAACCAAAATAAGATAAATTTAATTTTATTAGATGTTATGATGCCCAAATTAGATGGTTGGTCTGTTTTAAGGCAAATAAGACAAATATCACAAATACCAATTATAATGCTTACAGCAAGGGGAGAAGAACAAGACGAACTATTCGGATTCGAACTTGGAGTAGATGAATATATTTCTAAACCATTTAGTCCAAAAATATTAGTAGCAAGAGTAGAGGCTATATTAAAAAGAACTAAAAAAGAAAAAGATAAATTTAAAGATTATGGTGGAATTATTATAGATCCAGATGGAAGAACTGTAAAAGTAGATGGAAAACAAATAGAATTAAGCCTAAGAGAATATGAATTATTAAAATATTTAATAGATAACGAAAATATTGCATTATCAAGAGATAAAATATTAAACAATGTATGGAATTATGACTATTATGGCGATTCTAGAACAATAGATAGTCATATTAAGAAAATTAGGCATAAATTAGGAAAAAAAGGAAAATATATCGAAACAATGCGTGGTGTTGGATATAAATTCGAGGTTAAATAGTGAAAAAGGTAAATAAAAAATATAATTCCATACGATTTAAATTATTTATAACTTTAGCAATATCTGTAGCAGTAATAATATTATTTTTAATA
>USAE01000029.1 GCA_900552655.1 uncultured Clostridium sp. | reverse complement strand
ATATAAAAAATAAAAATAATTATAATAAATGGGACACATGTAAAAAGAAAAATACTTCATATGGAAATGACAGAAATTACGATGACTTCGATTGGAATAGCTTATATGCAAATTTAAAAGAGGTTAATTCTACTTAATATTAGAACTAGCCTCTTTTAAATTTGTCTAAAAAACTATTTATAGTTTTTTAGCAATCAAAAATAAAAAATGGGATTTTATTTTTGATTGGATGGGGTGTGGGGCAATAGCCCTGCCATACAGACAAACTTGTTTGTCTAGTATGTTAGACATTCAAAGAATATCTTAAGCAAAAAGGAGGTACAAAGAAGATATGAGTTATGCAATTATAAGAAATGAAAAGATGACTAGAACAGAAGCAAAAGGAAGTTATGTCCACAATGAAAGAAGAACAAAAGGTCACACCAATAAAGATATTGATTCAGAGAAAACACATTTGAATTATTACTTAAAGAAAAACGAATTGAGTTATATAAAAGAATTTGATAGATTAAAGAAAGAAAATGATTTACAAGGAAATATAAGAAGCAATAGTATAATAATGTGCGAAATGATATTTACATCAGATAAAGAATTTTTTGATAAAATTGGAGAAAAAGAAATAAAAAGATATTTTGAAGAAAGTTATAATTTTATATGTAGTTACAAAAATCTTGGAGAAAAAAACATAATATCAGCAGTAGTACATATAGATGAAGGAACACCACATATGCACTTGATATATATTCCAGTAATTCATACAAAAGATAAAGAAGGAAAAGAAATAGATAAAATATGTTGTAGGGATTTTTGGAAAGGTAGAGATAGTTACAGGCAATTACAAAATGCTTTTTTTGAATACATTATTTCAAAAGGATTTGAACTAGAAAGAGGATTACCAATTGAAGAAACAGGAGCAAAACATGAAAAAATAGAAAACTTAAAGAAGATAACTAATTTTGAAAATACTAAAAAGGTATTAGATAATATAAAACTTGAATTACCAGAAACACCTAATATAAATGATATTAAACTTATAAAATTAAATAGAGAAAAAATAGAAGATGAAATCATTAAACCAAAAGATAAATTGATTAATGAGTTATACCAAGAAAATAGGATTCTGCACAAAGAATTATCAAAACAAGTGAAATTAGTAAATAAAGCAATAAAATATGAAAAAGAAAGAAAAGAAATAATGTATGACAATGAAGAATTGCACAATGAAGTAGATAAAATTAAGTCAGAATATGAAGAAAAAGCATTTGATTTAGAATGGAAATTTAAAAGCAAAATTAAAAGTTTAGAAAAAGAGAATAGTAATTTGAATAAGATAATAGATAAATTTTATGAAGTGATAGAAAAATTTATGAAATGGATTTGTAAAAAGTTTGATATAGGAGCAGAAGATAATCTGATTAGAGATTTTGAACAAGAAACTAAAATTAGTTTAGATGCAGAAGAACAAATTAAATATGAAGAAAGAGAAAAAGAGTTAGAGCTAGAAAGATAAATTTAAAATAAATTTTATAATTTATAAAGACAATGTTTTTAATAAATGCTATAATAGAAATAAATAGAGAAAAGATTACAGATATGAATAACAATAAAAGGGATGAATATTGAATGGAAGATAAAATAAAAAGAATCATAGAATTAGCTAAACAATTAAAAGTACAGGGAGTTTCGAATTTCGAGATTGCTAAATATGTACATATAGAGTTAGGAAAATTAATTGTGTATGACAACAATTATACTATTAAAAATGCTGGTTTTGATGTCTCTAGAGATATAGAGGGAAAAGTATCAGAAAAAAGTGTAAAAAGGCAAGAAAGAATAATAAATAATGAAACTAGTATAAGTAATCTAGAACAAGTTTGTAAGGGAATGGCAGAAATTTACGCAGCAATATTAAGTGAAGTTGGGATTAGTGCTAATGTTGTAGGGGTTAGTTCAAAAGAAGAAGTTGAAGGAGAAAAAAGAGATGATGGAACTATAATTCATACTCCAGAAAAATATAAATGTAATTTTGATAATAATATGGCAATTAAAATTGGAAATAAAGAAAGCCAGCAAGATTCAAAACCAACACATTGGTATTGTGTTGTACAAACTGAAAAAGGAGAATATATACAAGATTATCTAACAGAAATGGCATTGACAAGAATAAAGATTGGTGAAACAAATGTTAATGTAAATCAATTAGCAGGTCTTCATTTAAAAGAAGAGCATAGAAATAAAGTATTAAATTCTAATGTTAATATAAATGAAAGTTTTAAAGATAAAGTATTATATGAGTATGAAAGCTATTGCAAAAACAATAATGATTCAAATAGAGCATTTGATTTTATTTTTACAAAATTAGGAGATTTTATTTCGGATTTTGGATTTGAGGAAGCAAAAGATTTTATCACTTTAATTGGAAAAGTTTTACCTAAAGGAGAAATCACACAACTACCAAATAATATTAATTTAGTAAAAGAAGATAAACAACATTGTCAAGTTACTTGCATATATCAATATAATGGAAAAAATTATTTAGTTAGAAGTGGAAAATCAGATTCTAAATTCCCTGTGGGAGAAATATCAGAAGAAGCAATAGGAAAAATTTTAGAAGATGGATTCCAACCAAGAAAATTAAGTGATGCAAAAAAATTAAGAGAAATGAGAAATAAAGAAATAAAAACAATATCAATGGAATCGCTTGTGAGAAATGCGATTACTAAAGGTATTACAATAGAAAATGTAGTGAAGAGCGAAGATGTGGAACGTGTAGAAAATCAAGAGAAAACAAAAGAAGGAGTAACTATTGATGACTAATAATTATGCTAGAGCATATACTGAAGTTTTAGAAATATTAAGTCATTTTTCAGATGAAGAATATTCTAAAATTCCTATAGAAAAAATTGAGTTTTATAAAAAGAATATGGATAAAGGTTATATATACATGATTAATCCTGAAATAGATTTATCTAAACAAGTTATTTCTGACGAAGCTAATGCAATTTTAATTTCTTTGTTTAAGGATTATTTTGCAACTGAAAAACAGAAGAAAAAATTAAAAAAATTATTAATGCAAAATCAAAATCGATTAGAAGAAATAAAGAGAGAAAAGTATAATCCAAATAACTTATTTGAAAATAGACAAGAAGAAACTTTGAAAGATAGTAAAACTAGTGAGATTTCTTTGAGAAAATATAAGAAGGAGTCAATATTGACAAGGATAAGAAAAATTATAAAAGAATTATTTATAAATAGAGGGAAAAGATAATGAAAGAATTATTAAAAGTAGTAGCAAAAAAACTTTTTATATGGTCTATTGTAATCAATATGATTTATTCATTAGCAGATTATGGAGAATCTTTTGCATTATCATATTTTGGAACGAGTCCGCTTACATTAGAAAAAATCGTAAAATTAACAATATGTATTTTTATAGTAGATATGGTTATGTTAATATCTGGTAAAATTGCATCATACATAGACAATGTGAATAATCAAAAAACACAAACAGCGATACAAAAATATTATTTTAATAAACTACAATCAATGACAATGGAACAGATATCTAATATACATACAGGTTATATACATAAACTAATAACTAATTTATCATTCTACTTTTTTGAAATGATATGGCAATTTGAAATAAGTGTTATTCCTTTAATAATAGGTGGAACATCAATATTGATAATGGTATGTAGACAATCAGTAATTACAGGGGGTATATGTATTATAATTTCAGTACTAGCAGTATTTTTAAAATATAAAATGATAAAAAATAAACAGATATATCAAAAAGAGGTTAATGAAGCAGAGTCGAGATATAATGCAACATTTATTGATTTCATACAAAATCTTATTGCAGTAAGAAAATTAAATATTGGAAAGTTTTGCGAAAGAAAGATAAATGAAAATTCAGCAGAATATTTGAAAGCAACGAAAATTAATGAAAGAAAAAGATCTAATACAAATGGTGTATTTACAGGTTTAATGAATTTATTATATCTAGTAGTATTAATAAGCACAATAATAATAGTTACAAATGGAGAAGATGGACTTCCTTATCTATTATTCTATATGTCAGCATTAGGAAAGTTATATTCTAATTTGAATAGTTTAGTTAGATTAATAGATATAAGAGAAAGATTTAAAACATCTAAAAAACAATTAGATGAATATTTTAAAGATAGTAAAGAAATGAAATTAGTAAATAATTTTAATGAAGTTAAATTAACAAATGTAATATTTTCATATACTAAAAATTCAACCAAAATTAAGATACCAGAATTTGTATTAAATAGAGGAGATAAAATCAGCATAATGGGAGAATCTGGACAAGGAAAAACAACTGTGATGAACATATTAGCAGGGTTATATCCATTAGAAAATGGAAAATTATTAATAAATAATAAAATAGTTACAGATAGTAGATTGGATTTAGTATTTGTCTCTCAAGAAGTAGAGTTATTTGATTTAAGTATAAGAGATAATTTATGTTTAGGAAAAGAAATATCAGATGATAGAATATTAGAATTATTAGAAGAAGCAGGGTTAACAGGTTGGTACAAAGAATTACCTAATGGATTAGAGACAATGGTAGGAGAACGAGGAATAAAATTATCAGCAGGACAAAAACAAAGGTTAAATTTAATAAGGGGAATTTTAATAGATAAAGATTTATATTTCTTTGATGAACCTACTTCGAATTTAGATAGTTTATCAGAAGAAAAAATTACAAATATGATTGAAAAATATCTAAGAGAAAAAACTTATGTTATTGTAACTCATAGACCTAAACTTAAAGAATTATGTAATAAACATTATATATTTGAAGAACACATGATGAAAGAAGTAGTTAATGGTTAAAATAAAAAATGCTACTATTGAAAAGAATAGTAGCACTTTTTATTATTTCGTTTATTTTAATTCCTTAGAGAATGCCAATAAATATTACTTAATTTTTTTAGTTCTATTTTGAATTCATCTATTTGCTCATCACTATATCTGTTTCTTAATTCTCTTGCTTTATTTGACCATCCCTTAAATTGTTTTTCCTTAAAGGTTTTTGTATGATTATAGTGTAATCCGTATATTCTTTTGTATTCTTTGCTATATTCCTTTAGAATTAAGCTATTTTGAACTTTCTCTTTTCGCTTATTTAAAGCACCAATTTCTCTGCAAGTTTTTCCTGTATCTAAATATAGATTATTACAATATTTTTGGTCATTTCTACCTTTTTGATTTTTATTCTTACTAGTAGTTACAGGTATAAATAATTTGCCACAATTTTCACATTTATTAATTGTAAAATTATTTTGGATTATTTTAAATAATTCAAACCTAATTTGTTCTTCAGCATTAGCTAATTCATACACTTCTTCAGCCATAATATGTTTTTCTTTTATTAGATCCACTACATCTTCTACAGCTAATCTTTTTTCTTGTAAAGACAATTCTGCAGTACATATATATTTTGTTGTGAATTTTGTATCTAAAAATAATGCATGTGCAGGATTGGTATTTACATAGTGTATATCAAAAACTCTTTTGGCTTCATATAAATATAATCTTTCATTAGTAGATAAGTTTTTTACAGTAGAGTTTTGAGAATATTTGCTAATTAATTCTAATCTTTCTTTTAAATCAGACTTTTTCTCCATAAAATCTTTTATCAATAAATCTCTAATTGTTTCAAAAAAATTCATATATTCTTTATGTCTTTTCTTAGATACTTTTTCTATTTTCTGAGTAAATTCGTGCATTATAAGATTTATGTTATATTCGTTTTCCTCCAATTCTTCAAAAAATTCATTTGGAGAGTATTCTGGATTTTCAATAAAGCATCCAATATCAGATTTAAATAATAAATCAGACCTAAATACTTGTGTATTATAGGTTTTTACAATTATATCTATCAATATTTGAGTATTGAAGTGCGTATAAGGAGAGAATTCTAAACAAGCTCTAACTATTTGAAACATTTTAAAGAAACAATCTAATTTCTCATCCATTATATCAGATTCTTTTGCAGTAGATACAAGTTCTATTAATTGAGAGTACATATTTTTTAATTTTTCAAATTCTTTATTAGCCATTATAGCAAATTCATATAGTTTATCTCCAATATTGTATTCAAAATCATGAATTGCACCAAAATATTCTCCGATTATTTTTTATTATAATTTTATTATTATTAATTGAGAAATTAGTTATCATTACAGCACTTCCTCCATTTAAAAAATAGACTATAACTATTTTGAATTTTACTTTAGCTATAGACTTATAGAAATCTATTTACAAGCCGTTTTAAGGTTTTTATAATAAAAACAGATAATAGAAAATAGTAATTCTGAATAACTATTTTCTATAATAGTATAGCACATTGAAAATTGAATAGCAAACTACAAGTACATATAATGATACTTTTGTCTGGCTAACGTGATGTAAAGGGGCAATTCTCTAAAAAGAGGAATGAGGGCAAATCTCATATGGGTATTTGATTTACCACTTGTAGTTTTAGTAATAAGGACAAACAAGAAACGAATACAATTGATAGAAAGGTAGGTGAATACTCTGAAAATGACAAAAAAGAATGATAAGGATAAGAAACAAAAAGACAAACTACCATTTGCAGTTTTTATATGTCCAAAATCAAATGTGGGTGATACTCAAGATTATAAACAGGTATTCACCGATATTATATCTGATAGAATACAAGAAAAATACAAATAAAAATAAGAACAGATTTTCGCAAATATATTGAAAAATTGTTAGGATTATGATATAAATAGAAGAAATGAAAGAGATTTTAAGTTGTTCGGAATTTCCGAACAACTTAAGGAAAAGAGGTATAAAATGGACGAAAATAAAATGCAATTAATAAATAAATTATTTAATAATGAAACAATAAGAACGATATGGGATAAAGATGAAGAAAAATATTATATCAGTATAGTAGATATTGTTGGTGTAATATCAGGAAGCAACAGACCAAGAAAGTATTGGAGTGATTTGAAAAAGAATTTAATAAAAGATGGATTTGAAGTGTCCGAAAAAATCGGACAGTTGAAATTAAAATCCCAAGATGGAAAATATCGTATGACAGATGTGTGTGATATTGAAGGAATGTTTCGTATAATAGAATCAATTCCTTCAAAAAATGCTGAACCAATAAAACAATGGTTAGCACATCTAGGAAAGGAAAGAGTTGATGAAACTTTTGATCCATCAATAGCATTACAAAGAGCTATTGATTTGTACCGAACAAAAGGATATGATGAAGAATGGATTGCTAAAAGAATGAAATCAATTCAAGAACGAAAAAAATTAACTGATGTATGGAAAGAGAATGGAATTGAAAGTAATATTGAATATGCAATTTTAACAAATGAAATATATAAAGAATGGTCTGGAATGACAGCAAAAGAATATAAGCAATATAAAGGATTAAGAAAAGAAAATTTAAGAGATAACATGGACAATATAGAACTAATATTAACAGATTTATCAGAGGAAGCTACTAAGAGATTAGCAACTAAGCAAAAACCAAATGGATTAAAGGAAAATATTAAAGTTGCTAAAATGGGAGGACATGCTGCGAAAGTTGCCAGGGAAGATATTGAAAAAAATCTTGGAGAGTCTGTTGTAACTAAAACAAATAAATTAAATTACGAATATATAGAAGACAAAAAAGTTAAAAAGATTTCTGATAAAAATGAAAACGAAGATATTTAGTAATTCTGATATAAATAAACAGTTAAGCAGTACTAACAAGTTGGTAACAATTTGTAACCAACTGAAAAAAGTTCTAAGATTTCAAGAAACAACTTGAAATTATAGGTCTTTTTATATATAATAGCAACAATATAATAATATGCAAAATAAAATGTTATTGATACATTACAAATAGAGGTGGATAATGAAAAAGTCTAATGAAGAAAAAAGAGTTGTAATTTATTGCAGAGAAAGTAGAGATGACTATGGTGAAAACTATGAAAGAATTGAAACACAAAGAGATTTACTTATAAAATATTGTAAAGGTCATGGATATATAAATATAGTTGATATTATAATGGATGATGATAAAAGTGGAACAGATTTTAGTAGATTTGACGACATTAGAAACAGAGCGAAAAACAAAGAAATAGATGTAATCGTTTTTAAAAACTCTGCAAGACTTGGAAGAAATCAAAAGGAAGCATTAGACTTTGTAGAATACTTAGAAGAACAAGGTGTAGAAATAATATTTGAAGATGAACAATATAATGAAGAAATGTTTGGATTATATGCGTGGTTTAATGAAAGAAGAGCAAGAGATGATAGTAAAAATATAAGAAGAAATTTAAGACATAAAATAGAAGAAGGAGATTTACTCGTGAAAGCAATTTATGGATATAACAAAGATGGAAAAAAATTAGTTAAAAATCCCGAAACAGCTCCAGTTGTAAAAGAAATATTTGAATTATATTCTAAAGACTGGGGATATCAAAAAATTGCAACTTATTTGAATAAAAAAGGAGTACCTACACCATCTCAGAGCAGAAATTTTGCAAATGCAAAACAAACTGCAAATTGGAAAGCACAGCATATAGTACGAATTTTAGATGATAGAAGATATATTGGAGATTATGTAGGTCGGACACACAGAAAAAGTAAGTTTTAAATCTAAGAAAACAAGAGTAAAAGATGAGTCAGAATGGACAATAATAGAAAATCATCATGAACCAATTGTTGATAAAGAACTATTTGAAAAAGTACAAAAAATTAGAAAGAAAAGAAAAAAAGAAAGTGATAAATATAATAATGGATTCAAATTTGTAGATGTAGAAAACAATTTATATTCAGGACTTTTATATTGTGGAAGATGTGGAACTGCAATGTACAAAAGAAAAGGAACAAGTGGAACAAGAAAAAGACCAGATAGTTATTTGTGTAAAAAATATTGTAATGAAGGAGCGATAAAAGATATAAGACCAGATTATGGTTGTAAACCACACAGAATGAGAATAGAATATTTAGATCAAATTGTAAATGCATATATTGATAATTTAATTAGCAATCCTGAATTTAAAGATTTTGTAATGAACAATGTAAAAGCAATTAATACAAATAAAGTTACTTTGGAGAAAGACTTAAATAAGCATAAGCAAACTATAGAAAAACTAGAAAAACAATTCAAACAAGTATATGAAGATAAGCTAAATGATTTAATTCCAGAATTTATATATAAAGACAAAAAGCAAGAATTAGAAAAAAAGTTAAAAAACGAGAAAGAAAAACTAGAAGAAACTGAAAACAAGTTTAATACATTAAATAAACTAGAAGATAAAGAAGATTTAATTTTCAAAGCAATAGACGATATCAAAAAAAATGGACTAACAAAAGAAGAACTATCAAGACTATTTGATAAAATCGTAGTATTTGATCCAAAAGAAATAACAAAAGAACAAAAAGAAAAATATAACTTAAGTGATGAAATGTATAAAGAACTCTATGAAAATGGAGGCTTAGCATTCCATTTAAAGTTTATGTATCCACAAACTATCACAAACAGGTGGATGTGATATTGGAGCAAGACCAATCGACCTTCATCTAAAATCTTTTGAAAATTTAGGAATAGAGATAAAAGAAGAAAATGGAAAAATTTTTTGTAATTCTTTAAATATGGAAGATGGAACAATAACGCTAGATTTTCCAAGTGTAGGAGCCACAGAAAATATAATATTAGCTGCAACGCTTTCCAATAAAGTTGTAAATATAAAAAATGCTGCAATGGAACCAGAAATAGTAGATTTGCAAAATTTTATAAATAAACTTGGAGGATGTATTTCTGGAGCAGGAACAAATAACATAAAAATAATTGGAAGAGATAATATCAAAACAAATATAGAATATGAAGTAATGCCAGATAGAATAGAAATAGGAACTTTATTATGTTCAGCAGCAATTACAAATGGTAGTATTAATATAGAAAATGTAAAAGTAGAACATATTTTGCCGGTGGTGTATAAATTAGAAGAAATAGGATGTGATATTAAATTAAAGGATAATGAAATAAGCTTAATAGCAAAAAACAGGATAAAGTCATGCAATTTAAAAACTATGCCATATCCAGGATTCCCAACAGATATGCAACCTATAATATCAAGTGTGTTAGGAATTGCTAAAGGAACCTCTATAATAGTAGAAAATATTTTTGAAAATAGGTATAAGTATTTATCAGAACTTAAAAGAATGGGAGCGAAAGTGACTATAGAAGGAAAGGCTGCAATAATAAAAGGAATAAAAAGATATAATAGTGCAAAAGTAGAAGCAACAGATTTAAGAGGTGGAGCTGCATTGGTATTAGCTTCATTAAATGCTAAAGGAAAAACTATTATATCTAACATAGGATATATATTACGTGGATACGAAAATTTGGACGAAAAATTGCGAGAATTAGGTGCAAATATATATGTAGGAGAAGGTGAAAAAATTGAAAAAGAAAACAGGGAATGATTTAGATTTCTATTATTTAAGCAAGGATAATAATAGGGTGCAAAAGAAAAAAAAGCACCCTAAAAAGAAAACAAAAAAGAAAAATCCAGAACCTATTAATGATGATATGTTTAATATAGATAATGAAATAGTAATAGGAGTTACAGTATTACCATCTAAGGATGAAAAAAATAAAAATAAGAAAAAGAAAGTAAAGAAGAAAACAAATAAAGAAAAATTTGATGTGACAGATTCTAAACCAACAAAATCAAATTATTCTAAAAATGGACAAGCTAAAAATAAAAAAAGAATTTCATACGAAGAAGACAAAAAAAGAAAACAAAAAAGAGAAAAGAGATTTAGAATAATAAAAACTATCTTGAAATTATTATTTATTTTTGCAATAATTATAGGAATATCATTGTTTTTATTTGTTTCACCTGTTTTTAATATAAAAAATATAGAGGTAAATGGTAATAGTAAAATTAATGTAGAAGAAATTAAAAGTTTGTCTAAACTTACTTTAGAAGAAAATATATTTAAATTTTCTGCTAAGCAAGTAAAGGCTGGAGTAAAAGAAAATGCGTATATAGATACAGTAGAAGTAAAAAGAAAGATTCCAAATACAGTGCAGTTAAATGTAACAGAAAGAAAAGCGAAATATCAATTAGAATTTGGAAATGCTTTTGCATATTTAGATGGAAACGGAAATATTTTGGAAATATCATCTGAAAACAACCAAATGCCAATAATTAGAGGATACGAAACACCACAAGAAAATATAAAAAGTGGAAATAAATTAGTGGACAATGATTGTAACAAATTATTAACAGTCCAAGAGTTTTTAAAGGTAGCAGAAGATAATGGAATTCAAAACTTAATTACAATTATAGATATTTCAAATGATGAAGACTATAAATTTGAATTACCTTCTAAAGGAAAAGTTGCATATATGGGTGACGGTAAAAACATAGGTGGTAAGATATTAACGTTGAAAGAAATCTTAACTAGAGAAGAAGGCAAAAATGGACAGATATTTATTAATGATTCAAATAAGATGCCATACTTTAGAGAAAATGTATAAAGGAGGTTTATTTTGAAAATAAAATATAATAAAAAGAATATAAGTACAAGTATAGTAATAGGGATATTGTGTGTAGTATTAACATTTGGAATGGTAGTTCAAATTAGAACTGTAAAAAGCAATATAAGTATTTCTAATCCGGACTATGCAAATAATAGCTTAAGGGATGAAGTACTAAAAAATAAAGAAAAATATGATAATGCTTTTATAGAACTTAGTAAAATTAATAAAGAACTAGAAAAGTATAGGAAAAAAGCAACCAACAATGATAGTACAGCAAAAGAAAAACAAGAAAGACTAAAAAAAGATAATGCAATTTTAGGCTTAAATGATGTAACAGGAGAAGGAGTTATAGTAACCTTAAATGATAATAAGAATGCAACTGTTTCTTCTATGAATGCTGGTGATGACATAAGCAATTATTTAATACATGAAATTGATTTATTAAAAATTGTAAATGAACTAAAAAATGCAGGAGCAGTAGCAATATCAATAAATGACCAAAGAATAATTCCTACAACTACAATTCATTGTGCGGGAAATATTGCAAGAGTAAATGGTGAAATTGTTGGTACACCTTTTGTAATAAAAGCAGTAGGAGGAAGTTTCGAAACTTTAGAAAGACCAGGAGGATATATAGACTGGCTAAGAGAAGACTATGGAATAGATATTAAAGTAAAACATCAAAGTAATGTTACTATCGAAAAATATAATGGTGTTATGAATTTTAAATATGCAAAAGAAGTGAACTAGGAGGTGAGAATAGTCTTGAAAGAAATAAAAAAAGGAAAGATTACAATGACTATAATAATAGGAATAGTATGTTTTATTCTAGCATTTGTAATGTTTATGCAATTTAAAGTAGTAAGTGAAACTGATATTACATCATTAACTACGAAAAGAGAAGGTGAGCTAAGAGAAGAATTGGCAACATGGAAGGGGAAATACGAAGACACGGAGAACCAATTAGAACAAGCAAAAACAAATTTAGAAGAATATAAAAATAAAATAGATGATACACAAGCGTCTTCAGAATTATTAGATAAAGAACTTAAACAAGCAGAATTATATTTAGGAAAAACAAATGTAGAAGGACCTGGAATTATAATAACCTTATCAGATAATTCTTCAAGTGTTATGGCAGAAGATTTAATAAAATTAATGAATGAGTTGAAAGCAGCAGAGGCAGAAGCAATATCTGTTAATGGACAAAGAGTAACAAATTTAACAGAATTTGCAGATGTAGATTCTTATATTGTTGTTAATGGTACAAGATTATCTTCACCATATACAATACAAGTAATAGGAAATCAAAAATATTTGGAAAGTGGTATTACTGCAAAAGGTGGTTTTTCAGATGATATGACATCAAATGGAAAGAGTATATCAATTACAGAAGATAATAATATTAAAATACTAAAATATGATTCGGATTTTAATATAAATAAAAAAGTAACTATAGATTAAAAGGAGGAATTAAATTGGTTTTTATAGCAATATTAGCTGGATGCATAATAGGAGCAATATTAGGAATTAATTCACCATTAATTCCATATTCGGTTTCAGGTTATTTAGCAATAGGAATAATGGCTGCTCTAGACTCTGTTTTTGGAGGTATAAAGTCAGTTGTACAAAAAAACTTTGATATGAAGGTTTTTGTTTCAGGATTTTTTATAAATAGTATTACAGCTGTTTTATTAACATATCTAGGAAATAAGTTAAATGTGGATATTTCCCTTGCAGCTATTATAGTTTTTGTAGGAAGAATATTTATAGATTTAGCAATAATACGTAGATATTATATTGATAAATGGACTAAGTGGATGGATAAAAGAAAAAATGATAAAGAAGTAAAAAAAGCATAATAAATTATTAAAAAGACTAAAAATAAGAAGGATAACTTGAAAATACATAGAATATTAATAAAAGGACTTAAGTCCTTTTATTAATTACAATTTATGGCGAAAAATGTCAAATTTTATTTTATTACATCATTATTACAAAAAGGTTACGAAAATATAACAACAACTATTGACATTTTATTTAAAATATAATATTCTATCACTAGTTAAGAGATAAATAAATTGGAGGAGACCTAACTTGGCAATAGGAGATATAATCGTTGGAATAGATATTGGAACTTCAAGAATTGCTGCAATTGTGGGGGAAGTGAATAATTTTAATCAAATAGAAATTATTTGTAGTAGCTCTTGCAAATGCTCAGGCATAAAGAAAACAAAGATAATAAATGAAGAGGAAGTTTCAAATAGTTTAATAAAAGTATTAGACAAAATAGAAGATGAATCAGGATTAAGAGTAAATTCAGCCTATGTAACTATTCCTGGAAAATATACAACAATAGTACAAAATACTATTACAAAAGAGGCAAGAGATAAATATTCAGGAATATCATTAAGAGATGTACAAACAGCAATTATGCAAGTTAAAGATATAGATATTCCAGAAGGAAAAGTTTCTATAGATATAGTGCCAGATAAATTTGTTTTAGATACAGGAAAGACTACAGAAGATCCAATAGGAAGCTTAAGCTCAAATTTTACTTTAAAAGCACAAGTTATATTAGCAGATAAAGAGTATGTAAGACAAATATCATCTATTTTTAAAAAAGCAGGAATAGATGTAGATGGTTTAGTACCAACAACATTAGCACAGAGAAATCTAATTTTAGATAGCAATGAATTACACGATAATGTAATGATACTAGACATGGGAGCGGGTAATACAGACATAGGAATATTTGAATCTTCTTCATATGTATATACTAATACAATTCCTCTTGGTGGAAGCAGTATTACAAATGATATTGCATTAGTATTAAACATTTCAGAAGAGGAAGCAGATAAATTAAAAAGACAATATGGGTTAGCATTAAAATCATTTATAGATAATGATAATGATATATTATTAAATACATATAAAGGTGAAAACAGAAATAAAACAATAAAAAGCTCTGAACTAATAGAAATAATAGAAGCAAGGATTGAAGAAATTTTTTCTTTAGTAAACAAAGATATAACTAATCAAGGAATAAAAGCTAGAATAAATAATGTAATTTTGACAGGACAGGGAATTACTAATATAAATAAATGCGATGTTGCTGGAAAAATAAATTTAAATATACCAGTAAAAATAGCAACGGGCAGATTAATAAGCACAGTTAAGCCAACTTTTAGAGTTGCATATGCTTTGGTTAGATATATAGCATCAAGACCGTTTACCAAAACAGTATCAAGTAGTATAGATACAAAATCAGAAGAAGGATTCTTTAAAAACTTGTTAGAAAGAATAAAAGAATTTTTCTATTCTTAATAGTATTATAAATAAAAATAAAAAAGATTGGGAGGAAAAACTGTATGATGGACTTTGACGAAAACGAAAAAATGTTAGATGGAACAGCTACTATTAAAGTAATTGGTGTAGGTGGAGCTGGAAATAATGCAGTAAATAGAATGGTTGATTGTGGAATTAGAGGAGTTGAATTTATAGCGGTTAATACAGATAGACAAGCTCTTCAAATGTCAAAAGCAGGAACTAAAATACAAATAGGAGAAAAGATAACAAGAGGATTAGGTGCAGGAGCTAATCCTGACATTGGAGCGCAATCAGCAGAAGAAAGTAAATCTGAAATATCAGAAGCTTTAAGAGGAGCTGATATGGTATTTGTTACAGCAGGAATGGGTGGAGGAACAGGAACTGGTGCAGCACCTATCGTTGCTGGAATAGCAAAAGATATGGGAATTTTAACAATTGGTGTTGTTACAAAACCATTTACTTTTGAAGGTAAAAAGAGACTATCTCAAGCAGATAGAGGTATAGAAAGTTTAAAAACAAAAGTAGATACATTAGTTGTAATACCAAATGATAAATTATTACAAATTATAGATAGAAAGACATCTATAGTAGAAGCATTTAAAATGGCAGATGAAATATTAAGACAAGGTGTTCAAGGTATTTCAGACTTAATTGCTGTTCCTGGTCTTGTAAACTTAGACTTTGCAGACGTAAAAACAATAATGCTAAATACAGGTATGGCACATATGGGTATTGGTAGATCTTCTGGAGAAAATAGAGCAGAAGATGCTGCAAAACAAGCAACAGAAAGTCCATTATTAGAAACATCAATCGAAGGTGCAAGAGGTGTTATTATAAATATTACAGGTGGACCAGATTTAGGATTACATGAAGTTAATACTGCAGCTGAATTAGTACAAAGAAGTGTAGATCCAGAAGCTAATATTATTTTTGGAGCTGTTATTGATCCAGAGATGAAAGATGAAATCGTAATTACGGTAATAGCTACAGAATTTGAAAAAGAGAAAAATATGCCTAATATGAATGTAGACAGTTTAGTTTCTAAAGCTTGGGATAAGAAAATAAGTTCAATTCCAACAAGTTCTGACACAAGTTCAAATTCAAATGATTTAGATATACCATCTTTCTTAAGAAAAAAACAAAAATAAATAAATGAATGTCATAATTGAATATAGAAAATAATTTAAAAAAAGAAATAATCGAAAGTAGTAGATTATTTCTTTTTTTCGCCCCTAAGAAATGACACACTTTTAATAATAAAAGTAATAAAATAAAGCCTAAGAGGTGGACATATTGGTTGTATATGCAGATATAGTGTTTTTGGAGAATTTAATTATAAATTATGTAATTTTATATGTAACCACTTTAGTGAAGAAAATAAAGGTATCTAATCTAAAAATTTTAGTCTCGAGTGCTTGTGGAAGTATATATACTATAGTTTCAATTGGAAACGATAATGCGATTAGCAAATTGATATTATCAATTATAATGATTAGGATAATACTACCTACCAATAATTTTAAAAAAATACTAGAAACATTAGCTATTTTTTATTTAATATCTTTTACAACAGGCGGAACAGCTATAGCGTTATCTTATTTTGCTAGAAGTAATCAAATGAATCTGATAGATGGAATTCCTGTAATAGAATTCCCAATATTAGTTTCTTCTGTAGGTGTTGCTATAGGAATATTTTTGATATGGTTTACATTAAAAAATGTAAAGCAGAGAATTTCTAAAAGAGATATTATATATGATATGGAAATTTTTTTTGGTGACAGAAGAATTAAAATAAAGGCTTTATTAGATACAGGTAATATGTTAAAAGATCCATTAACACAAAAATCAGTAGTTGTTGCAACAAAAAGATGTTTGAAGAAAATTTTGCCAGAAGAACTATTTATGGATATGGAAACTATATTAGGAGGTGATAGAATTGGAAAAATTAAAGAATTTGAAAAGCTAATAAAAATAATACCATTTAAATCATTAGGAAATGAACATGGGATTTTATTAGGAATAAAATCAAATAAGATTATTGTAGATAATAGTGAAATTAAAGATGTGATTATAGGAATATATGAAAAAGAATTTTCGAAAACAAGAAGATATGATGCACTAATCGGAATAGATCTACTTTGTGAGGAGGAGTGCAATTATGAATTTAATAGAAAAGTTAAAAAATAGTATAAGTACAATTTATGCTAAATATATAAATCAAAATGAAGAAATTGAAAATTTACCAATATTTTATATAGGGGGTAGTCAAACCTTACCACCACCTTTAACATCGGAAGAGGAAGAAGATGTTTTAAAGAGAATAGAAAATGGCGAAAAAGAAGCTAGAAAGATTTTAGTGGAAAGGAATTTAAGACTGGTAGTATATATAGCAAAAAAATTTGAAAATACGGGAGTAGGGCTGGAAGATTTAATTTCAATAGGAACAATTGGACTAATGAAGGGGGTAAATACATTTAAAGTAGATAAAAAAATTAAACTTGCTACATATGCTTCTAGGTGCATCGAAAATGAAATTTTAATGCATCTTAGAAGAAGTAATAAAATAAAAAGTGAAATTTCAATTGATGAACCTTTAAATCAGGATTGTGATGGCAATGAATTATTATTATCAGATGTTTTAGGAACGGATGGAGATGTTACATCTAGAAGAATAGAAGAGGAAATAGATAAAAAACTTTTAAGAGATTCAATAGAAAAATTGAATAAACGAGAGAAATGTATTATGGAACTTAGATTTGGATTTACTACAGGAGATGAAAAAACACAAAAAGAAGTTGCAGATATGCTAGGAATATCACAAAGCTATATATCAAGGTTAGAAAAAAAGATTATAGGAAAAATGAAAAAAGAAATTTCTAGTAAAATAGGATGAAGCTATATAGAGAATAAAAAAACCAAATTTGGAAATACTTAGATTAAGTAATTTTAAAGGAGGTTTTTTATTTGATTAATAAGGTTGAAATATGTGGAGTTAATACTACAAAATTACCTATATTATCAAATGAAGAAAAGAAAGAACTACTAATAGAAATAAAAAATGGCAATAAAGAAGCAAGAGAGAAATTTGTTAATGGTAATTTAAGACTAGTTTTGAGTGTTGTACAAAGATTTTCTGGTAGAGCAGAAAGTGCAGATGATTTGTTTCAAATTGGATGTATTGGTTTAATAAAAGCAATAGATAATTTTGACATAGGGTTGAATGTTCAATTTAGCACATATGCAGTGCCTATGATAATTGGAGAAATAAGAAGATATTTAAGGGACAATAATTCTATAAGAGTAAGTAGATCTATAAAAGATTTAGCATATAAAAGTCTTGCATATAAAAGTAAATTTCTAAAAGAAAACAATAGGGAGCCAACTTTAGAAGAGATAGCTAAAGAATTAGAGGTTGAGCCAGAAGAAATATCATTAAGTTTAGGAGCGATTCAAGATCCTGTATCATTACAAGAGCCAGCTTTTAATGATGGGACTGAGAACATATTTATAATAGATCAGATAAGTGATAGTAAAAATACAGATGAAAAGTGGACGGAAAGTATAACTATAGGAGAAGCAATGAAAAAATTAAATGAAAAGGAAAAAATGATAATAGATAAAAGATTTTTTGAAGGAAGAACTCAAATGGAGGTAGCAGAAGAAATTGGGATCTCTCAAGCTCAAGTATCTAGATTGGAAAAAAGTGCAATAACACATATAAAAAGATTATATAATTAGAAAGATTTGATAGAATAGTTTTTTAAGCTTGCTCATATAAATATTATGAGAGGTGAGAAAATGAAGAAAAAAGGATTAGATTTTAAGCATAAGGAAGTAATAAATATAAATGATGGAAAAAGACTGGGATTTGTACAAGATGTTTGTGCAGAACTTGGAACTGGAAATATAACATCTATTATTGTACCCGGAAACAATAAAATTCTTAATATGTTTTCTAATGGAAGTGAAATTACTATTCCATGGGAGAAGATAAAGTGCATTGGAGAAGATATCATATTAGTAGAAATTTAAAAAGCGCATATATATTATATGTGCTTAATATGCTGAAAATAAAGGCAAATGCCAGATATAATATAATGGTTAAAAATGCTAAAATAAAAAAATAATAAAAAAATGAAAAAATATGTTGACAATACAATAGTGATATGTTAATATAATTAAAGACCGAGTAACAAGAGAGAAACACATAGA
>USAE01000028.1 GCA_900552655.1 uncultured Clostridium sp. | reverse complement strand
AAATGAATATGGAACTTTAATTGTAAAAAATAATTTTTATAAATGCTTATCTAAAACTTTATAATTTTATCTTTATTATATAGAATTTGGGTACAAAATAAAAAAGCGAACCTAAGATTTTCTATCAAATGTAAATTCGAAGAAAATCTAAAGTTCGCTATAATTCTCTACTACAGAAACTTCTCCTATTAGGAGAAGTTTTCTACTATATAAAAAAACCGAAATTTAGGTGTGCTCCTTAAAATCTCGGTTTTATTTTTCTTATTGCTTTTATTTATTTTAATATACATATTTTTGTGGATTATAACTTTGTCCATTTACTCTTACTTCTAAATGTAAATGGTTTCCTGTAGAATTTCCTGTGCTTCCAACATTTGCAATAACTTCTCCTTGTGAAACTTTATCACCTACATTTGCTAATAATTTACTGCAATGTGCATAATATGTTTGTACACCATTACCATGAGAAATTACTAGCATTTTTCCAAAGCTGCCTTTTCTTCCAGAAAACACTACTGTTCCAGATGCTGCAGCTTTAATTGGTGTTCCCCCTGGCGCAGCTATATCTAAACCTGTGTGTACACTAGAACGTACACTACTTTTTTCCCCATATTTCGCTGTTATTCTACCTTGTACCGGCTCTATTAAAGTTATTCCTAAACTAGCTTTTCCTCTTGAAACTTTAGTAGAAGTGCTTACTCTATTGTTTGCTTTTCTATTCGTTGTAGCATCTGCTACCATTATTTTGCTTTCAATTTGTCTTTCTTGATATAATTGGTTTACCGCATCTTCTTTTGCAACAAATGTTGCAAGTTCTGTGTTGTATTTTTCTTCTATTGTTATATTATCTTTATTTGCACTATTCTTATCTTTTAACTCTTGCAATATTGCTTCAGCTTCTTGAAGATTTTTAACATATAATTTTTCTTCGCCATTTACTACCATAGCATAATATGTATAATAATCTTTTCCTCTTTCTATTACCTTATTAAAAATTTGATCATCATTTGTCTCTATTCCCTTTTTTAATAAGCACATTTTGTATTCTGGCAAATCGTTAATCTCTACGAAAGCTACGTTTTCGCCATCTCCACTTTCCATATAGTTATTTATTCTGTTTTGCATTTGAGTCTTATCTTCACAATAACCTATAAATTCGCCATTTAATGTAACACTATATATAGGCTTATATAAAAATATAATTGTTCCCCAAATTAGTGCTCCAGCTACTGCCAATATAGCTATTAATTTTATTAGAGTTCTAAAATTCATTAATACTTTTCTTATCTTAATAATATTTAACACTCCTTTTTATACACATTGTTTATATGATATAATAAATGATTTCTTTGTTCAAATTTTAAATTGATTCATTTTTTATCATTTTCAAGTAAAAATCTCTTGTTTTTTCATTTTTTCTTTAATTTTCTATAGCACTTAATATTTTTGTAATATTTGTACTGGGATTGGGGGACAGTCCTCAAAATCCCTATTCTTTAATATAAATACGCATTGTTAAATCAAGAGTTTATAAATTCTTACATAGCATAATCCTCTATCACGTAGCTCTATTCTAATAGGAAAATTGGTAATGCCATAAAATAAAGAACCCATATATTATACAGGTTCTTATTTACTATATTTTTTATTGTAAATTCGTTTTTACTTCATCTATCTCTGTTATCGTAGCTTTATTGGCTGGTTTGTAGTAACCTTTAGCTTGTGCTACTTTAAATAATTCATATTGGAAACTTTCATCATTATTTCTTATTTGTTGTAAAGTTTGTCTAAGCTCTGTATTTTCAGACTCTGAAATCGCATTTTGATATGTTGTTAAACTAGATTTAACTCCGGATAAAATATCGTTTACCATAACTTTTTCGTTCATTATAACCTCCTAATTATTTAAAAAACTCATTAATTTTTGTTTTGTATTTAAAGCATCTTGTGCAGACTTAGCAAAAATTTGCTTAATTTGAGGGTCAACTGCCTCTGAAGAATAAGAATTTAATTTTTGATAAGAGGTTTCGTGTGCTCCTATAAGATGTCTTAAATTTTGTAATTCTATTTGACTTAAATTTGGCATATTATCACTCCTTTTTGTTTTTTTATATTATTATCCAAATTCTATTTTTTATACATCTTATAGTCAAACATTTTATTTATTTAATCTATTATTTCTAAATTCGCAAATTTCGCCATTAAACGTTTATGTCCTACTTTGTCAAATTGTATATCTAGTTTTAAGTCATCTCCTTCTGGCTCTATTTTGCTTATGTTTCCTTCTCCAAAACGTTTATGATATATTCGTTGTCCTTCTTTGTATTTTGAAACATCAGCTTGGCTAGTTTGCGCTTTATTATTTAATTTTGCTAAAAAGCTTTCTGCAGATTTAAATGCAAAACTTGGCTCTTTTCTTGTATTTGAAGTTTCTATTTTATAACTTACAACTTTACTACTTCCTGTTTTTCCATAGCTCCACTCATAATTGTTATCTTTAAATTTATTTTCTGTTTCGCCTCCTAATTCTGATGATCCTTCTAACATTGCTTTTGGTATTTCTTTTACAAATCTAGAAACAGGATTACAACTTGTTGATCCAAACATTGTTCTTTGCCTACTACATGTTAAAAATAAATTATTTTTTGCTCTTGTAATTCCAACATAGCATAAACGTCTTTCTTCTTCTAGTTCTTTTTGCTCTCCTATAGATTTATAGCCTGGAAAAATACCTTCTTCCATTCCAACCAAAAATACTACTGGGAATTCTAGTCCTTTTGCAGAATGAAGTGTCATTAATGTAACAGATTCTTCTTCTTCATCCATGCCATCTAGGTCACTAGAAAGTGTTATGCCTTCTAGGAATGAGCTTAAGTCATTTTCTGCTTCTTCTTCTTCAAATTGTACCGCAACTGTTAAAAATTCCTCTAGGTTTTCTATTCTGTTTTCTGCTTCTATCGAATTTTCTTCTTCAAGTGCCTTTGTATATCCAGTTTCTTTTAATGTATGTTTTATTAACTCTGTAATTGTATATTCGTCTTTCTTACTTATTAAATCTTCTATAACAGCTACAAAGCTTTGTGCATTTGCATACACTCTTGCTAGTCCATATTGGTCTGCTTCTTTTATTATATTATACATAGGTATTCCAGTTTGTTCTGAAATTGCTTGTATTTTGTCCAAACTAGTTTTTCCTATACCTCTTTTAGGTTCATTTATAATTCTTTTTAAAGCTAAATTGTCTGATGTATTATTAATTAATCTAAGATATGCAATTATATCTTTTATTTCTTTTCTTTCGTAGAATTTTAACCCTCCCACTATTTTATATGGTATATCTTCTCTTCTTAAAATTTCTTCTATTGCTCTAGATTGTGAGTTCATCCTATAAAGTACTGCAAAGTCTGAATATTTATAATATTCTTCTCTTCTTAAATGATTTATTTCTTCTACTATATATCTTCCTTCATCGTATTCATCATCTGAAACATGAAATGTTGGAAGTGAGCCTTCTTCATTTTCTGTCCATAATTTTTTCTTATATTTTACCTCATTATTTTTAATTACGGAATTTGCTGCATTTAATATATTTTGTGTACATCTATAATTTTGCTCTAGTTTTATTATTTTAGTACCTTTAAAATCTTTTTCAAAGTTTAAAATATTAGAAATATCTGCACCTCTAAAACTATAAATTCCTTGGTCATTATCACCAACTACTGTTATATTACCATGTGCATCTGCAAGTAATCTTATTAGTGTAAATTGTGATTTATTTGTATCTTGGTACTCGTCTACTAAAATATAATTAAATTTATTAGTATAATAATCTAATACATCTTCATTTTCCTTAAATATTTTTATTGTATAATTTATAATATCATCAAAATCTATCGCATTATTTTCTTTTAGTCTTTTTTGATATAGCCTATATACAGAAGCTATTTTTTCTTTCCTATAATCTCCTTTAGAAATTGCTTCGTATTCTTCTGGTTCTTTCATATCATTTTTTGCATTACTTATTTCAAATTGAACAATTCTATCTGTAAACATTTTATCATCTATTTGTAAGTCTTTTAAACATTCCTTTATTAATGTTCTTTGGTCAGAAGTATCAAATATTACAAAAGAATGTTCAAACCCAATTCTATCTATAAATCTTCTTAAAATTTTTACACATATTGAATGGAATGTTCCTATCCACATATCTTTTGCAGCTTCTCCCACTAAATTTTCAACTCTTTCTTTCATTTCATTCGCTGCTTTATTTGTAAATGTTATAGCCAATATGTTCCATGGTTTAACATCTTTTTCTTCTAATAAATATGCTATTTTATGAGTTAATACTTTTGTTTTTCCACTTCCTGCACCCGCAATTACTAAACATGGGCCATCTGTATTAACAACAGCTTCATATTGTTTATCATTTAAACCTTCTAATAAATTTTGCATTTTCTTTTCTCCTTTAGCGATATTTTGTTCTCTTGCAAATTATATCATAATTATTTCATTTAACAATAAAATTTTACATATTTTTAAAAACAGTCCCGCAATGCGGGACTGTTTCAAAAAGGTTTATTCTTAACTTGAACTTAACATGTTATAAATTTATTTAGCCTTATTTGTTTAATTGCCTTAGCAATTTGGGCTGTATAATTTATATAATCTATTCTAGTTATCCGAGTAATTGTCTCGGTTTCTCCATTTTTAATGTCAATTGAATCTCCAACATTCATAACGATTGCTTCGATCCAAGCATTTCTTCCGTAATTTTCATATACTTCCCATATTTTCATCCAAGTCATATTTCGACCTCCTATGTTGTTTTTTATCTTCTAATATAGAAGATACTACTTAAGTTGCACAAATTCCATTATAGCACATTTAATGTTTTATGTCAATTTTATCATGCTTCTTCACTAGTTCCTGCTATTAAGGCTTCATTTATACTCTTTTAAATCTAATTTCTGTTTTAAATAAATCTCCATCTAAGTGGATATTAAAGGTTCCTCCTTGTAATTCTGTTAAACTATTAGCTATAGAAAGTCCCAGTCCACTTCCCTCTGTATTTCTAGATTTATCTCCACGTACAAACCTTTGCATCAATTCATCTGCTGAAATATTCAACTCTTCTTTGGAAATATTTTTTACATATATTACTACATCACCATTTTCTTCTAAAACACAGTCTAAATATACTCTACTGTCTTGTGCTGCATATTTGGCTACATTGCTATATACATTTTCCAATACTCTATATAAATATCTACTGTCTGCCTTTATATAAACTATTTCTTCTGGAACTTTGGTAATTATATTTAGTCCTCTTTTATTAAATTTATCTTTAAATTCTCCTGTTACTTGGCTTAGTAGTTCTTTTACATTTAAAACTTCTTTGTTTATTTTTATATTTCCTGAAGATGCTTTAGACGCTTCTACTAAATCCTCTATTAATTTCTTTAATCTTTGTGATTTATTATCTAAAATTTCTATATATTCTTTAACTTTATCATTTTGTATATTTTCTTGTTTTATTAAGTCTACATAATTAATAATTGATGTTAGTGGTGTTTTAATATCATGTGAAACATTTGTAATAAGTTCAGTCTTTAACCTTTCACTTTTTAAACTTTCTTGTATAGCATTAGAAAATCCACCTGCTATGTCATTTAAATAAATTGCAAATTCTTTTAATACTCCTGTATACATAGATTCATCTATTTGTATATTTGTATCACCTTTATAAATTCTTTCTGTGGCATCATGTATTTGTTTAAATCTATCTACTTCTTGCATTATTTTATAATAACACCATACCCAGAAAACTATATCTAACAAAATTCCGAATTCACTAAACATTAACACTATAAGTATCGAAATTGCTATCATACCTATAAAATATACGGCTATTTTTTTGCCTAAATTTTTATTAGATATAAATGTGTTTTTTATTTTTTTAAACTTTGTAAATATCCATTTAAAAACTTTATATGTTATCGAATTCTTAAAAAATGTATGTGTTTTTATTCGTTTTATAAATGTTCCTCCACCATATAAAACACTTATTGCAGAAAAATATCCAACTATTGCTAAAAGCATAAAACATAAGTTAACATCTACTGAAACTATAGTAAAACATCCTGCTAATACAATACACTCTATTGGTATTAATATGGCATAAATTAATCCTATTATTTCTAATGGAATTTTATCTACCCAAGATAAATAAATTCCCTTTTTATTTTTTACATGTCCTACAGCATATATTAAATATACAACTTCTATACTTGCTAATATTACACTAATAAACAATGTTGAGTATGAATACCTATACAATCTTTGTGTTTCTTCATATAAAGCTTTGCTAAGTGTTATATCGCTTGTATAGTCTAAATTCTTTACCGATTCGTCAAAAGCTGTGTAAAGTTCTTTTTTATTAGAAAATTCGCTAACTTTTTGCATAGATTGATTTCTTACTATATTTGCGTCAGACAATCTTTCTATATTTGTTTTTATTTGATTATTCGAAATTGACCAATATTTATTATTTGATATTATTACTTGTTTTAGCTTTTCTATCGTGTTTGTTTTAGCTGTTTGCTGTAGATTTGTATACGCTATTTTTGTTTCAGAATTTATTAATAAATAAACAAATTTATTCTTATTATGATTACTTTGATAATATATTTTATAGTCACCATCTTGTACGTAAATTGGCTTTCTCGAATTTAAGATTTCTATCTCTTCATTACTTTCTATGCTATATCCATATTCGTCAATATAATATCCTTCTTCAATTTCATCTTGCAAACTAGAAGCCTTTCTATACACTTCTGATAAATATGAATCTATAAACATATCTGTACTATAAAAGTCTTTGTTTTCTTTTATTTCTGGATGTGCAACCGCATAATAAATTATTATTAAATCTACAATTAATGTCATTAAAAATATAGGCAATGTTACAAAAGCTAAAACTTTTAGCCCTTTATTTTTTAAAATACTTCTTTCTTCCATTTTCTCACATCCTTTATATATCTTCTATTTTATATCCAATTCCCCAAATTACTTTTAAATATTTTGGTTCACGTGGATTTATCTCTATTTTTTCCCTTATGTGTCTTATATGTACTGCTATTATATTTTCTGCTCCATATGACTCTTCTTCCCATACATTTTCATATATTTGTGATATAGAAAATACTCTTCCTTTATTTTTTGTTAAAAATTTTAAAATATTGTATTCCGTAGGTGTTAGCTTAATATTTTTTCCATCAACAGAAACTTCTTTTTTTGTATCATCTATTATTAGTTCTCCTGCTTGATATATATTGTTATCTTCTTTCTTACTAATGCTTCCAAGCTTTGTATATCTTCTCATTTGTGAATTGACTCTAGCAATTAGTTCCATTGGATTAAATGGCTTTGTTATATAGTCGTCTGCCCCTACATTTAAGCCTTTTATTTTATCATAATCTTCAGATTTAGCTGAAAGCATGATAATAGGAATTGCTTTATCTTCTCTAATATTCTCTGCTACACTTATTCCATCTAGCTCTGGCATCATTATGTCCAATATAACTAAATGTATTTCCTCTTTATTTATTATATTTAAAGCTTCTTTTCCGTTATTTGCTTTATATATCTTATAGCCTTCTTTTTCTAAGTAAATTTCTATTGCGTTTACTATTTCTTTATCATCATCACAAACTAAAATATTGTACATAAAAAATCATTCCTTTTATTTTTAATCTACTGGTATTATACCATTTTATTTATTAAGAAAAAAGGATATAAATTATTAATATTATATTAATAATTTATATCCTTTAAGATTTTATGCTTCCATTTCTTTTCTTTTATTTTCTAATTTATAATCTATAAAATCTGAAACTATTAGCTTTATTATAGCTGCAACAGGTGGTCCTAAGAACATTCCTAATACTCCAAAGTACGCTCCTCCTACTGCAACTGCAAATATAACTAGTAGTGGACTTAATTTTAATGAGCCTCCCACTATTTTGGGGTTAATTATATTTGCATCTATTTGTTGTAATATAATTACTATTATTAGCATCCATATTGCTTGTGCTATCCCTCCAGTAACCAATGTTATAACTGCAGAAATTGCTACTGCAAATATTGCTCCAAAATATGGTATAAGGTTAAATAATCCTATAAAGAAACCTAATAAAACTGCATATTTCACACCTAAAATAGACATAGCAATAGATGTTAGCACTCCTACAACTATTCCATCTAAAACTTGGCTTGATAAAAATTTAAAAAAGTATTCATTAGAATTTTCAAAATATTTAATTATTTGCTCTGCTGTTTTTGTTTTAAATACTGCTACAATGAATCTTTTTAAAGATCTTACCAATTTTCCTCTTGCTGTTAAAACATATATCGAAACTACTATTGCAACAAATACATTTAATAAACTTGTTGCAACACTAAATATTCCAGATAAATAATTTATTACTTGCATAATATCTATTTGCTTTAATTTTGCTATTGCTTGTTCTAAAAAGTCTTTTTTTAGAAAAGAGTCTTCTGGTAATGAAGAAAATTTATTTATTATGTCTGTTATATATCCTTGTGAACTATTAATTAGCTCTATTACACTTTCATATATTTTCGGTACAACAAATTTCGTTCCTATAATCAAAATGGTTAAAATTAATATATATATTATTATTACACTTATAGGCCTTGCTTTATCTTTTATTACTTTTATCTTGCTTTTTTCTATAATTTTCTCTGTTTTTCTAGTAGGCAAATATAATATATATGCTATTAATCCTCCTGCCAAAAATGGACTTAATATTTTAAAAAAATTACTTACAACTTGTTTTATATTATCAAAGTTATTAAAAATATTATATACAATTATAATTGCAACACCAAAGCTAAACCAATATAACCATTTCTGCCAATTGTTTTCTTTCATTATATATATCCTTTCGTTTTAATTATATATTTATGTCTAATTCTACTGGACAATGATCACTTCCATAAATTTCAGATAAAATTTTAGCATCTTCTATATTATCTTTTAAATCTTCAGAAATTATAAAATAGTCTATTCTCCAACCTGCATTCTTTTCCCTTGCATGAAACATATAAGACCACCAACTATATTTTCCTTCTAAATCTGGATATTTATATCTAAATGTATCTATAAACCCTGCATTTAAAAGTTCGGTCATCTTTGTTCTTTCTTCATCTGTAAATCCTGCATTTCTTCTATTAGTTTTTGGATTTTTTAAGTCAATTTCATTGTGTGCTACATTTAAATCTCCACACATTATTACTGGTTTTATTAATTTTAAATCTGACAAATATTTTCTAATTTCATCTTCCCACTCTTGCCTATATTCTAATCTTTCTAACTCTCGTTTAGAATTTGGAGTATATATATTTATTAGGAAGAACTTTTCAAATTCTAAAGTTATTACTCTTCCCTCTTTATCGTGTTCTTCTTTTCCTATACCATACGTTACTTTTATTGGCTTTTCTTTTGTAAAAATGGCTGTTCCTGAATATCCTTTTTTCTCTGCACTATTCCAATATGTATGATATTCTTTAAATATACTTAAAATATTTTCTTCTAATTGATCTTCCTGCATTTTAGTTTCTTGAATAGAAAATATATCTGCATCTATCTCTTTAAAAAATTCGCTAAATCCTTTATTTACAACTGCTCTTAAGCCATTAACATTCCATGATATTAATTTCATTTTATTCCTCCTTATAGTTTAAAATCAAAATTTGGAATTCCTCCGTAATCGGGGGACAGTCCTTAAAATTCCGTTTTTATTTTCTTATAAAAATTGCCAATGAATTAACTATTACTGTTGTAATTAGTAATCCATTGGCTAACTTTTAATACCAACCTTTAGATTGTGAATGATTCCATGCTGCTGATGGTGAACCATATCTTGATTTTATATAACCTAATCCCCAATTAATTTGAGTTTTATAGTTTGTTCTATAATCTGTTCCAGCTGTAGCCATTTTGCTTGCTGGTAATGCTTGTGGTATTCCATATGCACCAGATCTTGAATTGTATGCATTAGGGTTCCAGCCACTCTCTCTGTTCCAAAGTGCAACTAAACAATTAAAATCTGTTGTAGACCAACCATATGCACTACATCTTGCTCTGGCATAAGCTTGATATTCTGCTACACTTCCAGATATATAAGTTCTTCCTACATTACCTCTTGAGGTTGTTTGTTTTGCTTTTACTTGAACAATTTTATTTACTGGCTCTTCTATAACTACAGAATTAATTTCTTTTCTGTCTATTTCTACTTCGTTTTGATATTTTACTCTGTATGTTACTTCTCTTTTTCCTTCTTTACCTTCTTGTAAAACTTGGTTCTTTGTTTCTTTAGCGCCATCTGATACATTTTTTGTTACTGTTTCGAATGGTATTGCTACTGTTTCTACTACAATTTGTTCTGTTATAGGATTGTATGCTTGCGCTATCATATCTATATTTAGCTCTGTTTTTTCTTCTTTTGTTTCCTTATTTTCTGTTTCTGCAGATACTAATTCTGCAACTTCTTCTTGAGCTGTTTTTTCTGTTATTATTATTTTACCATTTGCTCCGATAGTACTATTCGCATCTGGAGTTACTTTTTCTTCTGGTAATAATATAATATGTTTTTCATCTAATATGTCTGCTACTTTTGTTTTTGATGTTACTACATTCATTTCACATCCATTTGATAATATGATTTGTACATTTCTTACTTGTTTATTTGCTGCAAATACACATATTCCTGATATGAATAAGAATATTAAGCAAATTCCAATTATTCTCTTTAAAGATATTGATGCTTTTTCATCAACATTATTTTTTAACATAATTTCCTCCTTTGAGCTTGCCCATAATATTTATATAGTAGTATGAGCTATTTCCCATAAGCAAGTTTCATTATACTATATATTTTTTTATCTGTCAAATCTTCCAAATTTGTTAATATTTACTAATATTATATTCTAATTGCTGTTTTTTATGAATATATTTTTTTTATGTTACATTTATCTAGTATATTGTACAAAACAATATATTATGCTAGAATATTGGAAAGGAGGAGATTTATTTATGGCAATACCAATAATAGTTATAATTCTTGTTGTAATTTGTATAATAGTCGTATCAATGTATAACAACTTAGTAAGCTTACGCCAAAGAGTTCAAAATGCATGGAGCCAAATAGATGTACAATTAAAAAGAAGATTCGATCTAATTCCTAATTTACAAGAAACTGTAAAAGGATATATGGCTCATGAAAGTGAAACTTTCTCTAAAATTGCTGAACTTAGAACTGCCTGGGCTTCTTCTAATACAGTTGCTGAAAAGGCTGAAATATCTAATCAATTAACAGATGCCTTAAAAACTATAATGGCTGTGTCTGAAAACTATCCAGACTTAAAGGCTAGTGAGTCTTTTTTAGGCTTACAAGATGAATTAAGAAATACAGAAAATAAAATTGCTTATTCAAGACAGTTCTACAACGACACTGTAACTATGTACAATACTAAATTAGAAATGTTTCCTTCAAATTTAATAGCAAAAGCTTTCAATTTTAAGGCTAGTGAATTATTTGAAGTAAAAGATGAACAAGAAAAGCAAAATGTAAAAATTGATTTTTCAAAATAATGTATATTTTTTATAATTATTAAAGATTTCTTTGTATGAAGAAATCTTTTTAACTATATTTTTATGTTAAAAGAGGTTTTATTATGTATCAAGATATAAAAAGAAATAAAATGAAGACAGGTTTTATAATATCTGCTTATATAATCATATTAACTTTAATTATTTATTATATTTGTTATGCTTTAGACTTTGGCGTATTTTCTATAGTATTTGCACTTATAGCTTCTATATCTTCTGCCTGGGGTTCTTATTATTACAGCGATAAAATCGTTTTACGTATTAATAATGCTAGACCTGCTACAGAAGAAGAAAATAAACGACTAATAGACATATTAGACGCATTAATGGTTTCTTCTGGATTACCTACTAAGCCAAAACTATATATAATGGAATCAGATCAACCTAATGCTTTCGCAACTGGTAGAGATCCTAATCATTCCGTAATTTGTGTAACTACTGCCTTATTAGATAAATTAGATTACTATGAACTAGAAGGCGTTGTAGCTCACGAGATGGGCCATATAAAAAATTATGATATTAGATTATCTGCTGTTTTAACAGTTATGGTAGGCCTTGTTATTATTTTGTCAGATTTCTTTTCTAGAGCTTTCTTATGGGGAAGGTTTGATGATGACGATAATGGCTCTAATGCTCTAATGGTTTTAATTAGCATTGTCTTACTTATGTTAGCCGCTTTTTTTGGAAAACTAATGAAGCTTGCAATATCTAGGAAGCGCGAATTTATGGCAGATGCAACAGCAGTTGAATTTACTAGAAATCCAGATGCATTAATTTCTGCTTTAGAAAAATTAGATTCGGATACATCAAAGTTAAAACAAGCAAATAATTCTACCGAAAATATGTATATTGTTACTCCTTTTAAAGGTAAACAAAAAAAAGCTAACAATTGGTTTTCTACTCATCCTTCTATAGAAGATAGAATAGAAGCAATTAGAACGCTAAGATAAGAAAAGTGGCATAACGCCACTTTTTTATTGTATTTTAAATATTCTTTTTGCATTTACATATGAAATATCTTCAATTTCTTCAAATGTTTTTTCTTTTTCTTTTGCTATTTTTTCTATAATATATTTCACATTTCTAGGATCGTTTCTTGTTCCCCTTTTTGGCTCTGGTGCTAAATATGGACTATCTGTTTCTACCAAAAATTTATCATCTGGTACCATTTTTATTATTTCTTCTGCATTTCTAGAATTTTTAAAGGTAATAGGACCTGCAAAAGATATATAAAATCCCAACTTAAGTCCTTCTTTTACAAGTTCACGATTAAGAGGGCAACAATGAAATATTCCTCCATTACTTACTTTGTTATTTTTTAAAATTTCTAGTGTATCCATTACAGCCTCTCTTGTATGAATTTGTATTGGCAAATCTAGTTCATTTGCAAGCTCTATCTGTTTTATAAAAGCATACTTTTGTAATTCTTTATTTTCCATATTCCAATGGTAGTCTAGTCCAATTTCTCCTACGGCCATAATCTTTTTATCCTTATTGTACAATTCTTTTAGCTCTATTATTTCTTTATCTATTTCCTCTTTACTTTCTGGAATATCATTGGGAGAAATTCCAATAGTTGTATACATAAAGGTATACTCCCTCGCAAGTTTTATGGATTCTTTACTACTTTCTAAGCTATACCCCGCTGTAACTATTTTTTCTACTCCTTCACTTTGCAATTTTGCTATTAATTCTTCTCTATCTTCGTTAAATTTTTCATCTGTTAAATGACAATGCGAATCAAATAATTTCATTATATTTTGTCCTTTCTTTTATAATTCTACTATGCATACAGCAGTTGCATATTCTTTGCAATGTGATATGCTTAATTCTATATTTTTAATTTCTAATTTTTTTATATTTTCCGCATTTATATTCACATAAGGTTTTCCACTTTTATCATTTAGTATTTCAAAATCTGTCCATTTTATCTTATATTTATTTTCTATAATATCTGTTAATGCTTTAAATATTGCTTCTTTTGCTGCAAATCTTCCACTATAGCTTTGGTATTTTTGCATATTTTTATCTTCACAATATTTAATCTCATTTTCTGTATATACTCTTCCCTTAAATCCTTTTTTTTCTAATGCTTCTTTTATTCTTCCCACTTCTATTATATCTGTTCCACATTTTATCATAATTAATTTTCTCCTTACATATACTTTTAATTTGCAAAAAATAACTGTTTTAAATAAAATCGGAATTTTAATGACCATCCCAAAATCCCAATTTTATCTTTCTTATAATAAATAGGATTTAAGTAATACCTTAAATCCTATTAGTTTAGCAATACCACAAAATTTATTATATTTAATATTAGTGATATTACTAATACCAACATTATAATTTTATTGCTTTTTGCTGTTTTCTCTATATTAAATTCTTTATATAAAAGATCATATTCATTTTTTAGCTTTCCATATAATTTTTCTAACTCTAAATTTTCTAACCAACTATTAGTTAATAATTTTCCAATATCATCTGTTGTAATCTCTTGCACCCAAATATTGTGTGTGAAATCCAAAAATTCTTTTCTTAATTCTTTTACTTTTATAGCTTTTTTATATTCTTCTATTAATTTTTGAATGTATATCTTTTTATATAATTGTAATATATACATATAAATATATACCTTTTCATATAAGAATGGTAACTTAGTATAATTAAAAGTATCTATTCCAGATGTAAATAATGTTGTTGCTTGGTTAGAAAAACCATATTTTATATATTCCCATTTGTCTAATATATTTACTTTTTTATCTATTTTCTCAAATTCCACATTTAAATTATAATTACTTGGCAATACATTTGTATATTTATAAAATTGATGCTTTATTTCTTCAAAATTTTTATTTTTATTCCATTGTTCTTGGTCTATACACGAATATGAATATGTTAAAAATTTATTCGTGTCTATATTTATGTTCTTTGTATAATTACCAATTAGTTCATCTATTAAATCTGTTATTTTATAGATGTCTGCAAATTCACTTGCTTGAATTTTAATATTATCAAATTGCTTCATAGAAATAAATTCTGACTTTATATCTTTAAATTTATAATTAAAATTTAATACATCGTCGAATTGTTCTAAGTCTTCCAACGATGTTTTAAGGCTTATAAAGCATTCCCCTGTATAAAAACAAATTATTTCTATTTTATCTATTTTAAAAAATATTCCTGCATTTATGCCTGCTTTTCCTTGTGCATTTTTACCCAAATCATATTCAAATATAGTACATGGATGTTTCTTTAAAATTTTAGATTGTAAAGAAACATCTAGTTCTTTAAATTTCCTTCTTTTGTTATCTGAAAAATCAAATGTTGGAAACATAAATTTCCTTACTTTTGGTAAAAATTTATTATAAATATCTAGATCTTTTTGCTTTTCAAACATTCTTAATTTGCACTTTTTATTTACCAATAAATTTTGTAAATATTTTTCATATTTATTTTGTTCTATTACATATGGGTATATAAAATATGTATATTGATACCTCGTCTTTAGTTCCATTTATTCTCCCTCTTTTGTTAATTATTTTGTATAGTATACAGCATTAGTATCTATACTTCCTAAATGCCATTCTCCTATAAAGTCTATAATTAAATTATTAGAAAAGTCATGTTTTGGTTCAACTATTTCTTCACCTTTTTCGTTTATTGCACCCCATTTTCCATCTTTTTGAACTGCACAATATCCATATTCGTTTTGTTCTTTTGCATCATCATATTTGTAATCTACTACTACTTTTCCATTTTTATCTAAATAGCCATATTTGTCATTTTTCTTATCTAATATTAATGTATGAGTAGAATTTATATCTTTTTCTTGCTTTTCTTCAAATCTAAAATTATAGTATTTTTCTTCGTTATTTTGTCTAACTTTTATATATCCTTTATTAGTATTTATCTCTGTAACTATTCCTGTTAATTTAACTTCTAAATTACTATTTAATAAGCTTGATGTTATTCCATCTTCGCTTGCTTCTATAATATCTGCTGTATTTATATAATTCATAGTCGTATACGTTGGATTTAGCACAATTTCATCGTTCTTTTTAGCTATTCCATACTTATCGTTTTGCTTTATTATATATGTGTCTGTAAATGAAAATTTAATATCCTCATATACTGGTTTTAATACTGTTTCACCTGCAAGGTTTATTATTCCCATTTTATTATTTTCATTT
Source organism: uncultured Clostridium sp. (assembly GCA_900552655.1). GTDB lineage: Bacteria > Bacillota > Clostridia > TANB77 > CAG-508 > Merdicola. Next base: position 3,846 of record USAE01000028.1, on the reverse strand, counting down.
TTTATTATAATATTTCCATTTTTTATATTTATTATATCTTTTACGCTTTTTAGCTCTTCTGTAAGTTTCTCTTCTCCGTTCTTTTGCACTAACTTCCAAGAATTTGCTTCTTTTACTACATATATGCCGTTTTCTGTTAATGGCTTTATTTCTTCATATTTTGCATCTAATACTTTTTGGTTATTACAATCTACTATTCCAAATTTATTTTCAGCTGTTCCCACTATATATCCTAATTTATAATCTGTTCCAATTCCTTTTATTGTTTTGTATTCTGGAGATATTATCACTTTTCCAGTACTATCTACTAATCCTACTTTATCTTCCTTTTTTATTAATATACTATTATCTGTATTTTTTAAAGAATATAATTCGTCATATTCACATGGTGATATTTCTTTGCCTTCAATATCTATCATTCCATATTTTCCATTCTTTTGTACTTTTATTGCATTTTGTTCATATGAAATCACATTATTTAAATCATAATTTGCTATTGGCTCTATATTTTCATATTCTGTAAATATTTCTTTATTTTTAGAATTTAAAGCTTTTGTTTTATATGTGTTTTTTGCATAATCTACATCGTAAGTACATAAAAATATATCTTTTTTATTATTTGGTATAACAATATATTCTTGGTAAGATGGTGCTACAACTTCTTCACCTTTATTATTTATTACTCCATATTTATTATCTTGGAAAGATGTAAAGTAATAATCATTCGTCATTCTTTCACCGTTTCCATTAGTTACCAATTTATATATAACAAAAACAAACATTACTATAACTAGCAGTGCAATTATAACTGCTAAAACTTTTTTCATGTTAAGTTTTGCTTCTCCATTATATCTTTTTCCTCTACTCATTTTATTTCCCCCGTAAGTTTTTTTACATATACACTATACCACATTTTTATGACAAATTACAACTAAATATTAAATTTTACTCTAAAAAAGCCCCTTAATATTTCATGCTAAACTTACCATATATAAAAGCTAAAATCTTCCTTATTTTCCTACAAAAAAGAGATTCTAAGATTTTATAATAAATGCAAATTCTTAGGTATTCCATAATTTTCTACTAAATAAAAAAGTCCTCCTTTTAGGAGAACTTTTTTATTTTTAGTTTTTTTCTATTTTGCAAACAACTACCGTCATATCATCCTTTGGTGTTCCGTAGTTATTATCTATTGCTTCTTTTAAAATTATATCTGCCATTTTTTGTGCGTTATTTGTTTCCATTTGTTCTAATAAGTATTTTAACCATAGTTCTTTATTTTCATACTCTGCATTTGACTCTGCAATTCCATCACTACACATTACTAAAATTTCATTTTCTTCTACATCTCTATCTGAAATTTTTAATTCTATATGGTTTAAAATACCTGTTGGCAAGGTTATATTTTTTATAACATCTACATGATGTCTATTCTTTATATACGTAGGAGATGCACCATTTTTTATAAATTCTACATTTCCTTCATATAAGTCAAATATCGCTATATCTAAAGTTGCATATGAATCATCTTCCGAATTTAAACACATACTAGAATTTATCATGTCTAAAGATGTTTTTTTATTAAATCCAGATATAAGTAATCTTTTTAACATTTGAACCGCTATTTTACTACTTTTTCTTGCATTTGGACCTGATCCCATTCCATCGCTTATTGCAATTAATTGCTTTCCATCTTGTAGTTTCATCTTTAATGTAGTGTCACCAGATACTGGGCTTCCATCCTTTGTTATTTTCGCAAGTCCTATTTGTAATTTATACTTATTTTTACTTATATATTTAAAGTAACAAATTTCATTTGTTTTTTGGATTGAGCAATCTACTAATTGCACTTCAAATTCTTGTTTATAAAATTTATTAATTATCTGCTTTATTTTATCTGACTTACACTCTTCTATTTCTAGCTTTGTGCTATTAAAATCTTCGCAAGGACTAATATATATTCCAATTTCTATTTTTCCATTTTCTTCTTTGGTAATATTTAATTCTTTTACTCCTATTTTCTTTTGCTCTAATATTTTTATTAGTTCTTCTTTTTCATCTATTTCTTTGGAAGTATTTGTTTGCATATTTATATCTTCTGCTAAATTCGATATGGTTTTAGATATTCCATCTAACTGATTTCCCATTGCTTCTTTATTTTCTACTATTTTTCTTTTCCAAATAAAATTTATTTTACTAATTCTGTATGATGCATTTATAGCTTTTACCATTTTATCTATTTCAGACATTATTTTATTACTTATTTCTGAATCATCAAATCCTAATATATAATTATTATGTGCTTCAAAAATATTTAATAATGATTTTCTTGTAATTTCTGATTTTTCTGTTAATTCTTTAAATATGTCATCTACTATAGGTGATTCATCATCTACTAAATCATCATATAAAACATTGTCTTTTAAGTCATTTATATTGTTTTCCAATTCTGTTACAAAAATTTCTTTATTTTTAGAATATTCAATTTCATTTTCTTCTAAAACTGTTGCTGCTACTTCTTTATATGTATTCGCCATTTCTGATATTGCATCCGAAACATTGTTTAATTTATATACCATATCTTCTTTTTGTTCTAGTCTATTATCTGGTATCTTTGGTAGGTATTTTACATCACTTACAAAATCTTCTATATTAATCTTTATGTTCTTTGGCATTGCAAGTAATCCTATTGATGCAATTAAAATTTCTTGTACCATTATTATAGAATGTGTATTTCCATTTGTTGCGTAACTTAAAATTATATTTCCTAATAGGAATCCTATTATTACGCCTATTTTTCCTATTTTGTTTAATAATCCTGCTATCATTCCAGAGATTGCAAATGCTGCAATTTGTACCGGATCTCCATTCTGTATAATCGCAATTACTACGCCTATTGTTACTCCAGATGTTGCACCTATTAAGATTCCATTTTGCCATCCTAAAACTAGTACTACTAAAACACATAAAATATTTCTTATAGAATACCCAAATATTGCTAATTCTTCAAATGCTGATATTGCTATTGCGATTACTAAACTTGTCCCTATTACTTCTTCTATCGAAAATGCTTTTTTAGTTTTAGACTCTTTTATTACCGAAATTGAACTCTTAAAAATTTTATAAAATATACTTGTTATTATTGTAAATAAAATTGCTGATAATATGTCATAAATTAATATTGGTCCAAACAATATTTTTACAACTTGTACTAATATTGTTGATACTATAAGATGTGGCATCAAACTTTTTTGTTCCGTTTTGTCATTCATTTTTGGAAGTACAAAAATTGAAAGAGCCATAAATACTAAACTAGTTAGTATATATGTAAGTAAACCTGAACCACCAAACCCTATAAATGTTCCTATACATGTTATTATATAAGGAATTAGTATTGGTATATTATTTGCTGTTATCGCCGCAATTATAGCAATAGCAAATGGAGCCATATTATTTCCAAATTGAACTATAGATACCATAAAAGATAATAAGTAAATTAATATTAATTGTTTTGAAAAATTTTGTTTAATAAAATTTTCCTTTAAGTTTTTCGTATTTGTTTGTCTTTCTTCTACATAATCTGTACTTATATTTTGAAACATCCTTTACCACCTCATAACTTCTTTAATATAGTTGTTATTTTATTATATTGTATTAACTTTTTTTGTCATTTTAGGTAATGTATATTAAAAAAGTTTTTTACAATTTGTGATATATTTATTATCTATCTTATCTTTTGTATTTATAATTTCTTTTTTCCGATTTCTATTTTATTATATATCCGTAGAAATTACAATATTTTGTCTTAATTTAAAAAATAAATTCCTATAAAATTATAGGAATTTC
>USAE01000027.1 GCA_900552655.1 uncultured Clostridium sp. | reverse complement strand
TTAAAACCAACAGACAAGATTTTATTCATGACTGAAAGCACAGACAAAACAAAGCTATTAGTAGCTTTGAACGAATATGAAATCATGCCGATAAAATTAAGTGGGGCAATAGTTGCAAACTTCGATGAAGAAAGCGAATTTGAAGAAAATGAAATTTATGAATCATATATTATAATGAATAAAATACAAGATATAAGGAAAATAATAATTAAAGAAAATTTACAGATAAAAAGTTTTATAGGAAATAGAGGAGAAATAGATATTAGTGAATATGAAATAAACACTAAAAGTAAAATATAATTTGAAAAATTAATATTAATTGTATTGATGAATATAAATAAAAAAATAAGAAACAATACTTGACAAAAGGTAAATATTGGCTTAATATAATGCAGTAATAAATTATTCAGGAGGGATGACAGAATGGGAGATAACAACAAGGAAATTCTACTAACAGAAGAAGGATATAAAAAAATGGAAGCTGAACTAGAAAAGCTAAAAACAGAAACTAGATCAGAAATAGCAGAAAGAATAAAAGTAGCTTTAGGCTTTGGAGATCTTTCAGAAAATTCAGAATATGATGAAGCAAAAAATGCACAAGCGGCAAATGAAGATAAAATAGCAGAATTAGAAGCAAAATTAAGATTTGCAAAAATTATAGATGATTCAGAAATAGATACAAAAAAAGTACAAATAGGAAATACTGTAAAAGTTCTAGATATGGAATTCGACGAAGAAGTTGAATATACAATAGTTGGAACAACAGAGGCAGATATTACACAAAACAAAATATCTAATGAATCTCCTATAGGTTCAGCTTTATTAGGAGCAAAGAAAAACGAAATAGTAGAAGTTCAAGTACCAGCAGGTATAAGCAAATATAAGGTACTATCTATAACAAAAGTATAATAAAAAAATTTTAATACAAAGCGAGTTTTTAGTATTAAAGAATTATTGCATACATAAGATTTTCTTAAAATTTAAATTTGGTAGAAAATCTTAGTATGCTTTTTTTCTGTACAAAAGCATTATTATAAGTATTAAAATTTTTATTAATCTGCAAAGCTAAGACATGTTTTTCTATATCGGGATTTTAAGGAACGTTCCAAAATCCCGATATTATATTGAAAAAAGTGTAATAATTATGGTAAAATATATCCTAAATGAAGCATATTTTATTACATTCCAACATATAAATATAATAAAGGGGTGTATATAATATGGAATATGCAAAAGATGAAATTTTTACTATAGAATACAATAATAAGAAGAAAAGAAAGAATAATAATATTTTAGGATTATTATTTTCTATAGGTGGAATATTTTGTATAGCTAATATAATAGCTATATATAATTTTTTTAAAATAGTATCAAATATGTAATTGGAGATGGAATATGAAAATAGCAAATAATTGGAAAGACTATGAAATATTAGACATGGCAAATGGAGAAAAATTAGAAAGATGGGGAGATATATATTTAGTAAGACCTGACCCACAAATAATATGGAAAGAAAAAACTTTTAAGAATAAATGGAATAATGTACATGGAATATATAGTAGAAGTAACACTGGTGGTGGCAATTGGAGATTCCAAAAGAAAGTTCCACAAAACTGGCAAATAAAATATAAAAATTTAACATTTAATATAAAGCCAATGGGATTTAAACATACAGGACTTTTTCCGGAACAAGCAGTTAATTGGGATTGGATGATTAATAAAATACAAAGCAGTAAAAGAGATGTAAAAGTATTAAATTTATTTGCCTATACAGGTGGAGCAACTGTAGCATGTCTTTCTGCTGGAGCTTCTGTATGCCATGTAGATAGTTCTAAAGGAATGGTAGCATGGTCAAAAGAAAATGTTAATTCATCTGGATTAAAAGAAAGACCAGTTCGTTATATAGTTGATGACGTAGAAAAATTTGTAAATAGAGAAATAAGAAGAGGCAATAAATATGATGCAATTATTATGGATCCACCTTCATATGGTAGAGGAACAAAAGGAGAAGTATGGAGATTTGAAGAAGATATTGCAGATTTAGTTAAATTATGTACTAAAGTATTATCGGACAAGCCTTTATTTTTCTTAATAAATTCGTATACTACTGGTATTTCTGCAAAAGTATTAGAAAACATATTAAGAATAAATATAAAAAATAATGGAAGTTTTGAATCTGGTGAAATAGGATTACCTATGACAAATTCTAAACTTGTACTTCCTTGTGGAATATATGGTAGATGGGAGGAAAACAATGCTTAATGTATTATACGAAGATAATCACATTATTGTTGTAGTTAAAGAACCTGGAATTCCATCACAGGAAGACAAAACTAAAGATGAAGATATGCTTACTATTATAAAAAAATATTTAAAAGACAAATATAATAAACCAGGAAATGTTTACTTAGGACTAGTTCATAGGTTAGATAGAAATGTTGGAGGAGTTATGGTATTTGCTAAAACTTCTAAAGCGGCTTCTAGATTAAGTGAACAGGTTAGAAATAAACAGGTTAAGAAAAACTATATTGCTGTAGTAAAAGGAAAAATGGAGCAATCTAAAGGAGAAATGAAAGATTACCTAAAAAAGGATGAAAAAAATAATAAATCTTTTGTTTCAAATGAAAATACAAAAAATGCTAAATTAGCAGAACTAGAGTATGAGAATTTAAAATATGATGAAAAAACAAATATGAGTTTAGTAAAAATTAATTTAAAAACAGGCAGACATCATCAAATAAGAGTACAGTTTTCTAGTAGAGGTCATAGTTTATGTGGTGATACTAAATATGGAACAAGAAGTAGAAGTAAGCAGTTAGCCTTATGGTCATACAAATTAAGTTTTTGTCATCCTGTAACAAAAGAAAAGTTGCAATTTAAATATTTACCTAATTCAAATGGAGTATGGAACATATTAAAAGATACACATATATAGTAAGAAAAGTTCAATTTATAATTGGACTTTTTTTTATAGTGCTAAGTTTTGAGGAAAATTTTTACATATTTCAACAAAAAACAAGAAAGTTAAACTATAGTTCTATTGGTAAAATATGATTTTATATAGGTAAAAAATAATAACAATTATTCACAAGCAAAACATATCATTTCACCAAACAAATGAACAAAAATAATAAAAAGAGACTATAATAAAGACAGATCAACGAAAGAAATGAGGGATAAATGTGATACAAACAATTTGTGATTCATTAGCACACAAGATAACAACATCTGTTAATGGATATGATGAAAGTAGAATAGAAGAAATTAGCTTTGGACTACAATTACTAATTGGTGAAACACCTAAGTTTTTTATTACATTTATTTTAGCATGGTTACTTAATATAATTGATTTAACTATAATTTCTTTTATGATAATTTTACCATACAGAATGTTTTCAGGAGGCTTTCATTTAAATACACATTTAGGATGCATTATAGCGACAAATACAATGTATATTGGAAGTGCATATTTAGCTAAAATATTATATTTTAGTGATAGTGTTAAATTTATTATGATAGCAATTACTTTTATATTTAGTTTTGCAATGATTTCTAAATATGCACCAGCAGATACAGAAAATGTACCAGTATTACAAAGGAAAGAAAGAAAAAAACGAAAGATGTGGTCATTTATAATTGCAGGTACGGAGCTTGCAATTGCAATAACCACACCATATAGAGTAATTTCTAATATGATAATTATAGGAATTTTAATTCAAACACTAACAATAACTAAATTAGCATATAGAGTTACGAAAAATAAGTATGGTTATGAAGTGTATGGATAGTAACCGAGGAATTAGCCTCGTACTATATAAAGAAAATAAAGGGGGAAATGAAATGTTAAAAATGTTAGCAAAATTAGCAGAAAAATATGCAAGATCATCTAACACAGCATGTTTTTTTGTTGGAATATTACATCAACCAAAAATGCCTGCTAATATGATAAGAAAAGACTAAAAACAATCAACATCCAAATTAAACAACAAAAAAATGAGAGAAATAAAAAATAAAGTATTATTACTTTATTTTTTATTTGTTTTAAATTTTTAGTAAACTTGGTTTTGGTAAATATATTTCTAATTGTTGCTTGAATAATTCATCATCTTTACTTGTAAATATTGCAAGATTATCATGTTTATTTAATATTTTATTTACCTTCCAGAGTCCAAGTCCTGTATTATTTGGTTTTGTTGAATATGATTTTTCAAAAATTTTAAATGTATCGATATCCTTTTCATTATATGTATTTTCTACAATTACAAGTTGCCTATTTCTTCTGTAATCCATTAAAAAACGTACATTTATATATTTTTTACTACATTCTTGTGCAGCTTCTATGCTATTATCTAACAATATTCCTAAAATTCTAGTAAATTCGTAGGTATCTATATGAAGAGAATTTAAATCTATAAAAACTCCAAGTTCAAATTGAATATTGTTTAAATTTGCTTTATTATATTTATCAGCTAAAATTGCATATATAGATGGATTATTAATAATTTCTGGGTTAATAGCAGATAAATTATTAAGATTTTTACATTCATTAAATAATGACTTATAATATTTTGATAAACCTTCCATATCATTGGCAGTTATATATCCGACCAATGCCATTCATAATATTGTGAAAATCATGTTTAAATGCACGAATATTATCATACATTATTTTTAAAGTATTATTATATAGTGTAAGATTTTTTATATCTCTATTTGCAACTTCTAATTGTTTTGTTTTTATAATATTAAATATGCTAACAAAAACATAAGCTACTAGGCACATAATACTTAACAAAATAATAAATCCTGGTAAAATATTATTATAAAAAGCAGTTATATATAGTTGTAAAAATATAGTTACAAAACCTAGTATAACAGTACTTAAAATGGAAAAATAGTCTTTTTTATTTAAATTTGTAAATAATGTTGTATTTATTTTAAAATGTTTAAAAAATACTAACATAATTGTTAAACATGTATATACTACCATAAGGAAAGCTATATGATATAAAGGTAGTGAAATAGCTTCAGCATAAGGTTTATTAGATATTAAAGTATATATCTGTGAAGAAATCATTTCTAAAAGAGCTGTTAGCATAAATGGAATTGCAAATCCAATAAAAGCACCTAAAATACTAGTTTTAAAAAATAATACAAATGCAAGTATAAACATTAAAGTATTACAAACTGAATTATAAGGTGAGGGAATAAAAAATGCTAAGCCGATGGAAGCAATAAAAAGAAATGCTATACATAAATATTTTCGTTTTTTAGTAGTTTCTATATTTAAAAGAACTAAACACATATTAACATATATAATTATTTCGATTAAAGTACAAGGAATACTAATAATACTAGTTAGTGTTGCATTAGGCTTCATTAAGATATTCATTATCTTTTGTATTGTATTCATAGTTATTCATAACCTCCAGTAAATTGTTTTTATATTTAGGCCCAATAGGGCAGACATCATTATTATTAGAAAGATATATGTAATTTTTAATACTGTCTATTATATTAATTGAATCTATATTAACAATATAAGATCTGTGACATCTTACGAAATTATCAGGTAAAGTTTTTTCTATCTTATTAAACGCAATATATGATGAATAATCTTGAAATGGAGTATGGTAAGTTAACTTCATATTATCTTTTTTAATATAAAGTACATCATTTTCTCTAATTAACATCTGGGAATTACCGACTTTAATAAAATTTGATACATTGGATTTTATATCTTCAAACAATCTAGATATAGTTAATTCAAGTCTTTCAGAAACAAAAGGTTTTGGAATATAATCAAATGTTTTATACTTATAGGCGACCAGAGCATATTCTAAATGACCTGTTGTAAAAATAATATATATTTTTTTGTTTTTCCTTCTAATTTGCTCAGCAATATCTAATCCAGTTAGTTTATCCTTCAAATTGATATCTAGAAATAATACATCAATAGTATTTTCATTTAAACAATTGAATAAATCATTCGAATTATCACAGGTATAGGTAATTTTTGCATTATAATCATGATTTATAAAAATGTTGTTTAACATTTGTGATAATTTGTCTAAAATGTTTTTGTTATCATCGCATAAAACAAAATTTAACATATCTTCACCTCCTAAATAATATATATACTATTATATAGAAAAATATTGAATTACCAATAATAGACAAAAAAATATAAATAAAGACTATTACCTATATTTTCCAATAATAAATACAATATAATCTAAAAAATTGATAATGTCAATATGAAAAAATAATATTGGAGGGATAAAAGTATGAAAATTTTTGACAAAAAATTACTTTTTTCGCTATGTGGAATTATTTTACTTTTTTTACTAATATTTACATTTTATAACAATAATAAGCTTCAATATACTAGTGGAAGTGCTCTAAATAATAAAAAGATTGGTTGGGGAATAAAAAGAGAAAAAGAACACAAAAGACCAGATGTGGGAAAAGAAAATGCAGAGTTAATGGAACAATATGATGGTATGTACATTGGAAATGCAGATAAGAAAAATGTATATTTAACATTTGATGAAGGTTATGAGGCTGGATATACAGAAAAGATGTTAGATGTTTTAAAGGAAAACAATGTGAAGGCTACTTTTTTTATAACGGGTCACTATTTAAATACAAATGAAGAATTGGTAAAAAGAATGATTAATGAGGGGCATATAGTAGGAAATCATACACCTAAATTCTTAATGTCCGGAATTAACATTGGAGAAATATAATATGAGAGTAATAATTTATTTAGGTGTAAAAAACAATTAGTAGATTTATAAAAATTTACTAATTGTTTTTTGTTTAAATGTAGTAAATAATAAGATATTATGGTATACTATGAATATTATGAGAGGAGAAAAGCCGTTATGGAAGAGAATATTAAGAATATTATTTTATTGGGCGAAAATGTTAATACAGAATTAAAAGAAGCAAATAATGGCTTACCTAAAAGTATATTTGAGACAGTATGTTCATTTTTAAATACTACAGGTGGTTATATTATTTTAGGTGTAAATGACAAAAAAGAAATTATTGGTATAGATAAAGATAAAAAAGAAAGAATCATAAAGGATTATACTACACAATGCAATAACAAAGAAATTATTAATCCAACAATATTGTCAGAATTGAACGAAATAAAAATAGATGGAAAGATGATTTTATATACACATATTGAAGAGTCAACAGAAATTCATAAATGTAAAGGTAAAGTATTCATTAGAAATTATGAAGGTGATTTTGATATATCAAATAACATACCATTAATTGCAAGTATTCATAACAAAAAGAGAAAGATATTTGATGAAGATACAATTTATCCATATGTTTCTATTGAGGAAGATTTAAGACATGATTTAATTGAAAAAGCAAGAAAACTAGCTAATTCAAATGTGAAAAAAAGACATATTTGGATGGATATGACAGATGAAGAATTATTAAAAAGTGCAGGTTTGTATAAGATAGATAGAGAAACAGGTAAACAAGGAGTAACGCTTGCAGGAGTTATGCTATTTGGTAAAGATAAAATTATTTCTAATATTAATCCATATTGTAGAACCGATGCTTTATATAGAATAGATGATTTAGATAGATATGATGACCGTGACTTTGTGGAAACAAATTTAATTGAAATGTATGATAGAATAATAGATTTTGTAGCGAAATATACAATGGATAGATTTGCATTAGATGAAAATTCAAGAAGAGTAAGTCCTAGAAATGTAATGGCACGTGAAGTTGTTTTAAATATGCTTATGCACAGAGATATAACAGATGGACATACAAGTAGAGTAATTATATATAAAGATAAACTAATATGTGAAAATCCAAATTCATTTAGAACAAATGGATTACTTACAATAAAAAATTATACGCCATTTGCCAAAAATCCAACTATTGCTAAATTTTTTAGAGAAATAGGATATGCAGATGAATTAGGTAGTGGATTTATAAAAATTACAAAAAATTCTTATTTATATTCAGGAAAACCACCTGTTTTTGAAGATAAAGAAATGTTTAGAGTTACAATTCCATTACTAAGAGACGAAAAATTAGACGAGAAAGATTTAATAAATTTGGCAAATGATACTTTAAATGATACTTTAAATGATACTTTAAATGATACTTTAAATATATTAAAAAGAAATCCAAAAATAAGACAAAAAGATATGGCTATTCAATTAAATATTTCTGAAATAACAATAAAAAGAAACATAAAAGAATTAAAAGAAAAAGGATATATTGAAAGAATAGGATCTAGAAAAACAGGATATTGGAAAGTGCTAAAATAAAGAAAAGAGATTAACAATTTTGTTATGTATAAAAATGGAAGGCATCCTGGAAATTTATCGGAAAAAATACAAGGATTAGATAGAGATGAAAAATGGTCAGATTTATGGTATATTTTTAAACCAGAGGGATTCGAAAAAACATTAGCAGAAATGGATTCAGAAGAAAGAGAAAATCGAAGAAAAGTTGATGGTTCAGTACAGGCAATGCAAGAATTTGCAAAATGGTATGAGGATCAGTAAGATTTTCTCCAAATTACACATGGATATACTAGAAAATGAATTTAAAGGAGACTATATTAGAAATAAAAATATTAAGTAATTAATTTGAAGATATTAAAAAATAGGATGTAACTAAAATGTTTACTTTATTTTCTAATATCTTTTTTATTTTTTTAGCAACAAATCAGTTCTTTTTAGTTGAACTAAAAAATGTCCAAAAAGATCACCGAAATTATTTTTATTTTATGTAGTAACTAAAAAAAGATTATGTTATACTTGTAGTAATATAAAACAAGGAGAATATTGTATGAAAAAGGAAAAAAAAGACATATATAAGGTAATTGCTAATATTATTAGAATTTTAATTGCTATAATTACTATTTTTCTAATTTTTAAAAAAGAATATAAAAATATAGGAATTCTAATTTTAACAATGATATTAACTTTTTATGATGTATTTGTAGAAAAAATTCTAAAAATAAAACTAGAGAATAATTTAAAAATATCAATTATACTTTTTATTTTTTCGGCACAATGTTTAGGAACAGCACTAGGTTTTTATGGTAAATTTTTATGGTGGGACACAATGTTACATACTTTGTCTGGAGTTATATTTTTCTTTGTAGGAGAAACGGTTATAAAACAGTTAAATAACACATTAGCAGATAGCAATATAAATAAAAAAACAATTATTGCATTTGGAGTATGTTTTTCACTTGCCACAGGTGTTGTTTGGGAACTATTTGAATTTTTTGTAGACACTTTTTTAGGTCAAAATATGCAAGTAGCAAAAGGCTTTGTTGGGCAAGACGCTATTAAAGACACAATGATAGATTTAATTTCGGTAACACTAGGAACAGTAGGCATAGTTATAATCCAAAAAATAAAAGAATTAATAGGGGGAAAAAATGAAAAAACAAAGAACATTTAGAAAAAGAGATTTAACAGTATGTATAGTATTAAGAATATTAGTAATTATAACGATAGTTACACAAGCTCTTAGAGGAGATTTTGAAAATGTGTTTTTGGGAATACTAACACTAATTTTATTTACAATTCCTTCAATCATAGATAGAAAATTAAATATAAAATTACCAAATGCCTTAGAAACAGTAATATTACTTTTCATATTTTCAGCAGAAATTTTAGGAGAGATACAAAACTTTTATGGAATATTTAAATTTTGGGATACTATGCTACATACAATAAATGGATTTTTATGTGCTGCTATAGGATTTTCACTTATAGATATACTAAATAGAAGTCCAAAGTTTCACTTAAAAATGTCACCAATCTTTGTAGCATTAGTAGCATTTTGTTTTTCTATGACAATAGGTGTAGTATGGGAATTTTTTGAATATGGTTCAGATAATTTTACTAGAACAGATATGCAAAAAGATAGAATTACATCATCAATTTCATCTGTATTAATTAATGAAACAGGAAAAAATATTCCAATAAAAATAGATAATATTCAAGAAAGTATAATAAAGTACGAAGAAAATGGAGAAATGAAAGAATTTGTTATTACTGGTGGAAATTTAGATATAGGTTTAAAAGATACAATGAAAGACTTAATGGTTAATTTTATTGGAGCTATAGTATTTTCTATAATAGGAATGTTATATATAAAAAATAGGGATGAATATAAATTTGCAGAGAATTTTATTCCTACAATGAAAATAAACGAATCAGAATAAGTATATATAAGAAAAATAAAACCGGGATTTTAAGGACCGTCCCTTAATCCCGGATTAATAAAAAGGTATAGGAAAAAACAAATGAAAGAATTATCTAAAAGATTTATAGAAAGACAAGATTGGTTTTGCTATTATGGAATAAATATAATAGACTCTTCAATTGGAATTCTCGAGAATTGTAATGGCAATAAAGAATTGAGATATAGAGAAATATTAGAATTAATGTCTAAAGAAAATGTAGAAAATTTACGACAATATTCTATTAAAAACTTAATGCACATAATAGGGAATACCAAAGTTACTGAAGAAGATAGAAATAAAATAATTCAGTTAATTTCTGATAAAATGGATAATGGAGAAATTTTTTATACAGAAGAAAATACAACAGAAGTTTTTATGAAACCAGTATCTCAATCTAATTTTGAATTTTCTAAAATGGGTAAGACATTACAAGAAAAAGTAAAAGAAGACATATTAAAAAGAAGAGATAAAGTAGAGGGAGAAAATTACCAAGAAATATTAAATTATTTTACGAAATATACAGATATGTCAAATTTTTTGTACTGCTATGAACAAGGAATATTTACAGATGAAAAAATAGAAAAACTAGAAAAAGCATTAAAAGAGAACTCTAAAGCATTGGACAATACAAACTTTGCAATTTTTAAAGACGAAATATATAAAAATTTTGAAGAAGAATTTGTATTATATGCACTTAAATTTCCAAATTTAAGTATACAATTAGATATTTTATCAAAAGAAAATCCGGAGCTATTGCAAATAGTAGCAAATAAAGTCAGCCAAAAGCAAGAACTAAGTGAAAGTGTAAATTTAGCAGGAAGTTTAATAAAATATTTTACAAATAATTGCTATGAAATTACTGTAGATAGATTAACAGAAAAAGTATCTTCAAATTTAATAGATTCAGCACTAAGGAATAATAAATCTAAAAGAGATGAAAAAATAATAGCGGTTCCATATTCTGAAAATTACGAAAATGATTTAGAAGAAAAATTTAATGATGAATATCAAAAAATTATAAATTATGATGAAAGTAAAGAATATTTTAGCAATAGAGAAACAAAATCAGATAAACTTAAGAACTTATATCTTAATAAATATTTTTCCATTTCTATAAAGGAAGCAAATTCAATATTAGAAATGTATGCTGTGGATATAGAAAAACTAAATTCCGAGAAAGGAAAAAAATTTATACAAAGTATAACTAAAGTACTGGAAATTCAAAATGTAGAAGCCCTAGATTTTTCTAAATTTCATAATCAAAATATAGAAGAAATAGAAGAAATAAAAAGTGAAATAGAAAGAGAATATGCTCTAAGTTATACAGAAGAATTAGCCAAAACTAAAAAAGAGCTAGACAGTACATTAAAACGAACTATAATAGAACACAATGGAAAAAGTATACTACAAATAGAGCCAGGAGAAGATTTTAACTTATTATTACATAGTACGGATGCAGGATTTATAAGTGAAGGAAAACTAGCTGAACATGAAAATTTAAAAGAAAAATGGAAAACAAGTGATAACACATTTAATCATATTATTTCGATGACATATGTAAACCAAGACTTTATGGGAATGGCACCAGTAGGTGAAAATGGAGTAATGTATGGTTTTACTTCTGTGAATAGTAAAAATGTTAAAATGATGGGAAATACAGATATAAATACATTTTCAAATGAATTTGGATATAGTGCAGTGCAAAAGAAATATTTAACAGCTAAATCTATGCCATATAATTCTAGAAGAGTATATAGCGAAGTTGCGGTAGAGAGGAAAGAAACAAAACCGGATTATGTTATTATTTTTGAAGATTCCACAGAGAAAAATATAGAAAATGCCTATAAGGCTGCAACAGATTGGAATATTCCAGTAGTGCTTTTAAATAAAGAAAAAATAAAAGACAATCAGATACAAAGACTAGAAAAAATTAGAAAAGATTTTGAAGAAACAAAGAATCCAGAAAAGTTACATGAATTATTAAATACATATGAAACTAATATGGCAGGATGGCTACTTAATAGAAAGCCAGATGAAAAGGACGAATCTTTTACACAAATGATTAGCAATGAACGTTTTAGAGAAGATTTCGAAAATGAATATAATAATATAACCAAAACAATTGATGAGTATTTAGAAGGTTTTGATATAAATGACGATAGAACAGAAGACTTGGTAAGAACAATGCAAATTATACTAGAGGAACAAGACTTGTACGAAAAATGTGACAAAAAGAAACCTATAAGTAAAACACAAAATACAATAAAAACAGTAGAGCTTATAGAAAAGATAAATACTACCATGGAAAGAGTAGGCGCAGAGGAATATATTATAGATAAGCAAAATATTCCAACTAAAAAGCAATATGATAATTTAATAAAATTAGCATTAGGTAAAGAAAAAATAGGCATAGAAGATGTTATGGAAGCAGAAGCACAGCTTGCAAAAGATAAAAATAGGGAGGCAAATAGAAATGATCCAAACCGATAAAGTAACATATAAAATGGCGTATACACAAGTTTTAGAAATATTAAAAAGACTGCCTAAAGAAGAGGTTGCAAAAATTCCTACAGAAGAAATAGAATTTTTGAAAGAAAATTGTGATAAAACTTATAAATATATCTTAAGTCCAAATGCAAGATTAGAAGAGTGCCAAATATCAAGAAAAGCGTATGCTATATTGGTAGTATATTTTAAAAAATATTTTGCAACAGAAATACAGAAACAAAAACTAGATGTTATTTTAAAGAATAATCAAATTGCTATAGAGAAAGAAAAAAGAGAAAAATATGGAGTGGATAATTTATTTAAGGAAAATAAATTAGAACAAGAAGAAAATAAGAAAGTAGAGATAGTACCATATAAAGAAAGCTTCTTTAAAAGAGTATTAAATAGAATTAAAAAGATATTTAGAAGATAAAAAAATGTAATAAAATAGCAAAAAAAATGTAATAAAAAAGACATATTAGTTTTAATATGTTTATATTGACAAATAAGTTAATGAAAATATATATTATAAATATAATATAAAATAAAAGGAGGAAGAAAAATGGCAGGAACAGATATTAAAGAAATCGACTATGACCAAATAATTGTTAAAGCATCTCAAATTGCAAATTCAGCAAATGATATGCAAAATGCTATAAAAGGAGCTTTTGCCGAAATACAACAAATGAGTGATGTATGGTTTGGTAATTCATACGATAATTTCATAAATGTTGTAAACATGGCAATACCAGGTTTAAATAAAGTATTCACTGTAACAGTAAGTGATATACCACATGAAATTGCAGCAAAGGCTAGATCTTATGCAGCAGCAAACCAATCTAGTACTTCTAGCAGTTTATCTGATCAAATTGCTATTATATTATCAGATGTACCAAAGACAAATAAAGGAGCTAAACTTAGATTTAGATCAGCTAATGTACGTGCATGTCAAAAAGCTATAGAATCTAGATTTAAAGAAGCAACAGCTGCTTCAGATAGAGCTTCATCTACAGCATCATCATTAGAGGCTGATTGGAACAGTATTTCTGGTGATACAAACATAAGAGAATTAAAAGATGCTTTTAAAAGAGTAAATACAATTTTAGAATCACTTAGAGATGCATTGGATAATCAAATTACTGCACAAGCTACTACAATTGAAGCATTAGAAGGAGCTGCAGACGCAGTAGAAGCTGCTAAAGACTTTGCAGGAGATGTAGTTGATGGAGCTAAAGATATGGCAAAATCAGCAGTTAATAAAATTCAAGAAACAGCTTCAGATGTTTGGACAAACCTTACAGGTGGAAATTAAAAAGAACATACAAATTAAATTTAAATAATGAAGTGGAATAAAAAATATTGTACTTCGTCTTTTATGAAAATAGTAATTCTTTATAATGCTAATTAGACGAATTACTATTTTCATTTTTTATAAGAAAAATAAAATCAGGGCGTTAGGGAAGGTTTCTAAATCCAGGTTTTATATGGGGAAAATTTTAACATCAGTAAAGTATAAGGAGAAAAAAATGTTAATTACACTTATAGGAAAAAATTCAATAAATAAACTAATTTTACCACGAGAAGTAATAGGAAACTATTGGTTATATGATAAAAATTATGAACAACCTAGAAGACTAATAAATATAGAAAGCGTGAATAATACTTGGCAAATAAGAACTAATAATCGATGTAGAATAATTAATAATAAAAATATTGTTTTAGAGGAGAATTCTATTAAATTTATAAGAGATGGAAAGGAAATATTAGATAGAATAATATTAAAAGATTATAGTTTTTATTATGTAACCATAGGAAATAGTCCAGAAATATATATACTTTATTGCTCACCGGTGTATGTAGATAATTATTCACATTTACATATAGAAAATACATCAACAATATTTATTGGACGAGATAAAAATACAAATCATATAGTATATGATAATCCATTAGTATGTAAAACCCAAGCTAAAATATTTCTTATAAATGGTGTATGGTCTATAGAAAACTATGATGCAAAATTTAATACATATGTAAATGATGAACCTATTTTTAAATCAACGAGAATGCTGGCAAATGGTGATAGAATATCAATATTTGGACTTACAATTATTTTAATAGATAAAGAATTATTCATAAACAATCCTTTTAATAGAGTAATATGCAATAAAAATTATTTTTCTGTAAGTAAGTATACAAATAAACTAATAAAAGACTATGATGAAGAAGATTTTAATGACTATTTAAATAATGATTATTTTTTAAGAACCCCTAGAATATTAGATTTAATAGACGAAACTAGAATAACAATAGCTTCACCAGAAGTTTCTAAGAAAAATAGAGAATTGCCAGCAGCACTAGTTTTAGGTTCTTCTCTTTCTATGGGAATGATGACACTTATAACTTTAGTTCAAACAATAGATAATTTAGAATCAGGAAGAATAGAACTAAAAAATGCAATATTTAGTCTCTTTATGTCTGGAACAATGTTACTTACATCAGTTTTAATTCCTATTTTAAATAGACGATATAGTGTAAAGATAAAGGAATTAAATGAAAAAGATACAATAACAAATTATAAAAAATATATATCAAATAAAATAAACTCAATAGAGGAACTTTTAAATAGAAATCGTGCAATATTATATAAAACTTATGTTTCTCTAGAAGAATGTATGGATATCATATTATATGATCATTCTAGACTTTGGGAAAGACAAATAGTAGATAAAGATTTCTTAACAATAAGACTAGGAATTGGAGATGTGCCATCTGGATTTATTATCAATTATACACAAGAAGACCATATAGGAGTAACTAGTGAAACTTATGATTTAATGAATATGTGTATAGAAAAAGCAAAAATATTAAAAGAAGCGCCAGTATTATTATCGTTAACAAAGAAAAATATTTCTGCAATTATTTACGAAAATGAAAAATTAAAATTTAGATATATACAAAATATATTATTGCAATTAATAACATTTCATAGTTATGACGAACTAAAGTTAGCATTTCTATTAAAAGATAATACAGACGGAAAATGGGATTTTGCAAAAATGTTACCACATGTATGGAGTAATGCAAAAGACATGCGTTTTTTTGCAGACGAAAGTTCTAAAATAAGTATCGTTTCAGAATATTTAGCAGATGAATTAAAGAAAAGAAGCAAGAAAAATGATAATACTTTTAATTATAAAGAACATTTACCATATTATTTAATAATTATAGATGATTATAAAAATGTAGAAAATTTAGAAGTTATTAACGAACTTTTAAAATCAGATAAAAATATGGGATTTAGTATATTATTTTTAACAGACAGCATTTTAAAACTACCAACAGAATGTAAAAACTTTATAGAAATAAGTGGTAATGATGGTGTATTGCGCCAAAGTGAGAATTTTAATGAAAATAAACTTCCTTTTAAACTAAATACATCTGCAATTTTTTCTTTTGAACAAATAAGCCAGATTTTATTTAATATATTAATAAAATATAATGAAGAAAAAGAAATGCTACTACCTAGTAGTTATACATTTTTAGAAATGTATAATGTAGGCTGTATAGAACAACTAAATATATTAGAAAGATGGAGAGAAAGTGATTCTGTTAATTCTTTAAGTGCACCAATTGGAATAGATGGTTATGGAAAGCATATATGCTTAGATATTCACGAAAAATACCATGGACCACATGGCCTTATTGCAGGAAGTACAGGATCTGGTAAAAGTGAATTTATAATAACATATATTTTATCACTAGCAATTAATTATCACCCAGATGATGTAACTTTTGTATTAATAGATTACAAAGGTGGTGGATTAGCAGGTGCTTTTAAAAGACCGGATGTGCAATTACCACATTTAGTAGGAACAATTACTAATATAGATAAAGGTAGCTTGCAAAGATCACTAGAATCTATAGAAAGTGAATTAAAAAGGAGACAAGTAGAATTTAGTGAAGCAAGACTTATAACAGGGGAAAGTACTATAGATATATATAAATACCAAAAATATTATCACAGTGGAATACTAAAAAAACCAATATCACATCTATTTATTATTAGTGATGAGTTTGCCGAATTAAAACAGCAAGAACCAGAATTTATGGATGAACTTATAAGTGTTGCTAGAATTGGTCGTAGTTTGGGTGTACACTTGATTTTGGCTACACAAAAACCAGGAGGAGTTGTAAATGACCAAATTAGAAGTAACTCTAAATTTGGAATATGCTTAAAAGTACAATCACCTTCAGACAGTAAAGATATAATAGATATACCAGATGCAGCAAAACTAAGTGGAGCAGGTCAATTTTACTTAAAAGTAGGTAATGATGATTACCTAGCATTAGGACAATCTGGTTGGGCCGGAGCATTATACTATCCTTCCGACGAAGTAAAAAAAGAATATGATAATTCTATAGAATTTATATCTAGTACAGGAAGAATATTAAAAAAAGTAGATGATGTAAAGAAAAACACATCAGCAAGTAAGGGAGAACAGCTAACTAATATAGTTAAATATATAAGTGATTTAGCCAAAAAAGAAAATATTCACGAAGAACCATTATGGCTAAACCCAATTCCAGAAACAATATATTTAGATGCCATTAGAGAAAAATATCAGGTAAAAGTAGAAGAAGATGTAATTAATCCTGTGATTGGAGAATATGATGATCCATCTAGACAATTACAGAATGTAATGACATTAAACCTTTCTTTTGGAGGAAATACAATTATTTATGGTAATGCAGCAAGTGGCAAAGAAACATTAATAAGTACTATGATTTATGACATAATTGCTAATTATTCTTCTGCTGTAGCACAATTATACTTACTAGATTTTGGTAGTGAAACACTTAAAGCATTTAAGAAATCTAAGCATGTTGGAGATGTAATGTTTGCAAATGATAGTGAAAAAATTGCTAGATTTTTTAACATGTTACAAAATGAATTAAAAGAAAGAAAAGAAAAACTATCAGATTATAATGGAGATTTTAATTTATATACAAAAGCAACACAAGAAATAATTCCTACATTTATTATAGTATTAAATAATTATGAATCTTTTGTGGAAAACTACCCTAATAGCTATGAAGAAATTTTAGAAATATTATTAAGAGAAGGAATAAAATATAGAATGGTTTTTGTATTTACAACAAGTTCTACAACAGGTGTAAGATATAGAATGCTACAAAACTTTAGACAAAAAATAGCTTTGCAAATGAATAAAGATGATGACTATATGAGCATTTTCGAAAGAGTAGGAAAGAAAAGACCATCACATTTATTTGGTAGAGGATTAGTAAACCCAGAAGATAAAAAATATTTTGAATTTCAAACTGCAAAAATTTGTGAACCAGAAGCTTGGAATGAAACTGTTAGCCAAACTATAGAAGAAAGAAATTCTGAAGAAAAAGTGGGAGCTAAAGAAATTGCTATAGTACCAAACTTTGTAACTATAAATCATTTGGAATCTGCAATATTAGATATATCTTCATTACCAATAGGAATTTCGCATAGAACAATAAAACCATATACTGTAGATTTAAAAAACAATCTAATAAATTGTATATTTGCTAATAACCTACAAGAATTCGATAAATTCTTTATGAATTTAGTAGAAATAATAAAAAGAATAAAAAATATTAATTTTGTAATATTGGATGCAGAAAACATGCTACAAGGTAAAGAAGAATCAAATAGGGATAAATATATAAGTGTATTTAAAAATTTAAATAGTTCAAAAACTATAAAAGATACTGTAATATTTATAATAGGAATAGATAAGTTTATAACCGAATTAGGAAGTGAAGAACTATTTTTTGAAAGTTTAAAGAATGCACAAGCATTAAAAAAATGTTATTATATAATAGCGGAATCATCAGTTAAAATGAATAACTACACATATTCCGATTGGTATAAAAAATTTGCACAAGAAAATAATGGAATTTGGCTAGGAAATGGTTCTGGAGAACAATATTTGTTAAAACCAATGACGTCAACATTTAGATTTTTAAGCTCTTGTGGACAAAGCTATGGCTATGGTTTTGCAAAAGGTAGACCAACATTAATTAAATTATTAGGCATGAAGGAAAATGGTGAAGAAGATGAATAAAGTACTTGTTAAACTATATGTTCCAACAATAGAAAAAGAATATGATGTATGGATTCCTCTAAATAGAAGAATATATACAACGATAAAATTAATAGTAAAAGCAATAAATGAATTTACAAATGGGGAATATAGCCCATCAAAATTGCCAGTATTGTATGACAGAAAAACAGCTAAACCATTTGATATAAATTTAACTATTGGAGAGTCAACTATTAGAAATGGCTCAGAGATTATATTAATATAAATTAAAAGAAAGTAATAAGATTAAAAAGTATTGCGTACTTAAGATTTCTATATAATTTACGTTTATTAGAAAATCTTAAGTGCGCTTTTTTTGCAGAACTTTGACATTTTAAAACCGTTTTTTGCAATAGGAGTAATACTTAAAAAAATAAATTCATACAATTAAACAAAACATAAAAAGGAGAAAAACTATTATGAAAAACAGTGAAAACATAAATATTCAAATACAATATGGAAAGCGAAACTTAAAAGAGATACTAGCAGAATTATTAAAGCAAAAATATATAGAATATATAACTATAAACCAAAAATAGCTTATTTAGAGCTGATACAATAAATTTAAATAAGCTGTTTACTCCGAAAGAAGGAGAGTGATTAAAACTAATATGGTAAATAGTTATAGAAATATAAGAGTTGCGAAATACATACGTCTATCTCGTGAAGATGGAGATGACAGGGAAAGCGAAAGCGTAGAAAACCAAAGAGATATTATAGATAACTACATACAAGAACACGAAGAGTTAATTGAGGCAGGAGAATATGTAGATGATGGCTATACTGGGACAAATTTTAATAGACCAGGATTTCGAAGAATGCTAAAAGATATAGAAGAAGAAAAAATAGATTGTATTATTACAAAAGATTTATCAAGGTTTGGAAGAGACCACATAGACACAGGATATTATTTAGAAAGGTATTTGCCAACAAATAATATTAGGTATATAGCAATTGGTGATAATGTAGATACTCTGAAAGCAGATGGTTTGCAATTTTTAACATTTAAGCTTAGCTTTAATGATTACTATGCACAAGACATATCTAATAAAATAAAAAGTGTAAAACAAAGAAAAATAGAAAAGGGAGAATATCAAGCGGGAATTCCTCCATATGGATATAAAAAGAGTGCAGAAAAAAAGAATCACTTAATCCAAGATGAATATAGTTCGAAAATTGTAAAAGAGATATTTGATATGTATGTAAATAAAGGAATGTCAACAATTAAAATTGCAGATGAATTAAATAAAAGAGAAATAGAGCCACCAGCAGTATATTTACAGATACCTACATATATGAAAAAGAAAAGTGCAAACCCTAGTGGAAAATATGTATGGCTTAGAGCACAAATAGGGAAGATCTTAAGAAATGAAGTATACTTAGGCAGTGTGGTAGGAAGAAAATTTCAAAAAGTAAGCCATAAAATATCAAAAGTAAGGTGCACTAAAAAAGAAGAACATATTATTTTAGAAAATATGCATGAGCCAATTATAAATATAGAAACTTGGAATAAGGCACAAGACAAATTAAATGGATATACAAAAATAAGAGAAAGAAAACATGACCATATATTAAAGGGGTTAGTGTATTGTGGAGAGTGTGGTAATAAGGCTACTTTAAGATGTAGAGAAGAAAAAAGAAAAAATGGAAATGTATGGAGAGCTACCTATTTTATTTGTTCAAAAAGAAATAATTATAGTGGATTATGTGATTGTAAACAAATATCAGCAAACTTAATTGAAGAAGTGGTAATTGGGAAAATAAAAGAAGAAACAAAAAAAATAAAATTTTCGGAAGATGAAATTAAAAAAATTTATAATAAAGCAGAAGAAGAGGCAAATAGTATAAACAATTTATACAAAATAAAATTGCAGGAAATGCAAAAGCAACTAAAAAAAGTGGAAAGCAGTATAGAAGAAATTTATCAAGATAAAATAAATAAATTAATACAGGTAGAAGATTTTAAAATAATTTATTTAAAAACTCAATAAATTGCAAATATTTTTTCAGCTCCACGTATTCATCCGGTTTATGCGCCAAAAAAGGCTCTCCAGGGCCAAGCAAAATGACCGGCAGATCTTTCTTCCCTTCCGCCAGTATAGAAGCATCTGTAAAATAATTAAT